>CACXGW010000128.1 GCA_902767325.1 uncultured Ruminococcus sp. | reverse complement strand
TTCCTTGTAGTACTTGTTGATCTTACCCATAACGATCTTGTCAGCAATAGCTTCGGGCTTGCCCTCGTTGATAACCTGCTGACGCATAACTTCCTTTTCGTGCTCGATTACGTCCGCGGGAACCTCGTCCTTGTTGAGGTAAGCGGTGTTGAGAGCCGCGATCTGCATAGCGATGTCCTTGCCGTATGCAACGAACTCAGCCTTGCCTGCAAGGTCTGTGTCGAAGTTTACGAGAACGCCGATCTTGCCGCCTGCGTGTACATAAGCTACGCAAGCGCCTTCCATGCGCTCGAAACGTCTGATCTGAATGTTTTCACCGATGGTGAGAACCTTTTCCTGAAGCATCTCTGCAACGGTCTGGTCGCTGCCGTCAGCCTTGAGTGCGAGGAGAGCCTCGACGTCTGCGGGGTTTTCCTTGATAACAGTGTTAGCGCAAGCCTTTACAAATTCCATAAAGGAATCGTTCTTCGCAACGAAATCGGTCTCTGCGTTTACTTCGATAACAACGCCTACGGTGTTGTCGTCGGTTGTGGTAGCGTAAGCAACGCCCTCTGCGGCGATCCTGCTTGCCTTTTTAGCCTGCTTTGCAAGACCCTGCTCTCTGAGGAAGTCAACAGCCTTGTCCATATCGCCGTCGGCCTGAACAAGAGCCTTTTTGCAGTCCATCATACCGCAGCCTGTCTTTTCTCTGAGTGCCTTTACATCCTGAGCTGTAAATGCTGCCATAATATATTACATCCTTTCGATAATTAGCTTTTATTAACGGATCAAGCCTCTTCTTCGGCTTCTTCCTCGGGTTCCTCAACAGCTGCTGCGCCCATCTGGCCTTCCTTGCCTTCGATAACGGCGTTAGCCATTGCGCCCGCGATCAGCTTGACTGCGCGGATAGCGTCGTCATTGCCGGGGATAACGTAGTCGATCTCATCGGGATCGCAGTTGGTATCAACGATAGCTACGATCGGGATGTTGAGCTTTTTAGCCTCGGAAACAGCGATTCTTTCTTTTCTGGGGTCTACGATGAAGAGCGCGCCGGGCATTTCGGTCATATCCTTGATGCCGCCCATGAATTTTTCGAGCTTTTCGATCTCAAGGTTGAGCTTGATTACTTCCTTTTTGGGAAGCAGATCGAAGGTGCCGTCCTCCTGCATAGCGCGGAGCTGCTTTAAGCGGGCGATCCTTCTGCGGATCGTTGAGAAGTTGGTGAGCATACCGCCCAGCCATCTGGCGTTTACATAATAAGCGCCTGCACGCTCTGCCTCTTCCTTGACGGAATCCTGAGCCTGCTTTTTTGTACCTACGAACAGAATGTTCTTGCCTTCGGAAGAAAGCTCGCGAACAAAGTTGTAAGCTTCCTCGAGCTTTTTAACGCTCTTTTGAAGGTCGATGATGTAGATACCGTTGCGTTCGGTGAAGATGTACTCCGCCATTTTGGGGTTCCATCTTCTTGTCTGGTGACCGAAGTGAACGCCGGCCTCCAGAAGTTGTTTCATAGAAACGACTGCCATTTGTTTTTCCTCCTTAGGTTTAACCTCCGCTGTGTTTTGTTTTTACCGGCTAAAAACGGACATTCCGTCACCTTCCGGCAACATCAGCGTGTGAAATTCACCAGAATATTATAACTTTTATTTTTCCCTTTGTCAAGCGGTTTTTTCGTTTTTGCTTATATACTCAGAATTTAGGGCAATACTCCCACCGAGTTGCCGCTTTAGCCGCCTCGTCGACCATCTTTTGCGCGGTTTTTATATCGCCGCGCTCAACGGCAGAGAGATAGGCATTGTCGGCAGTTTTTACAGAAGATTTGTCGCTTTGAGCTTTTGTGTCATTTCCTGTTCTGTCTGGGAATTTTGAAGTATATTTATCATCAGCAATACGGCTTGATACTTCTGCTCTCTGCCTTGTGTCTCTTTCTTCCTTTTTATGCTGATAATCTTCTCCTTTAAAGAGTTGGAGATGTTCCTCTTTGTACAAAGAGACCGCAACTTTGAGGAAGCTAGCAAGTTCCTCTTTGCTATGTCTAAATCTTTCTGATTCATAAATAACATCCTTTACAATGTCTTGATTATCAATATATGATTTAGTGTCAGCTAATAATATGAGATTTATAATGGGATCTTGTCTCGTGCCACATAACACAAGTGCTTTATCATTAACATCAACTAAAAAACTACCACCATCCAATTTGAGCTTTCCAGCATATAACTCTTGATGTATTTCATCAATTTTTTGTGATAACAAAAGCATATCTTTGTCATTAAGCAAATCATACGCCCATCCACGATTATTATACACCTTTAGCTCTTCATCATCAAGTGTATTCAGGTTAATATTTTTATAACTTCTGTAGCCTCTGTCACTTTTCTTTGCATACCTCTCCTCACTCTCCCGTTCACCGAACTCATCCTTGTTCTGCTTTGCGGCAGTGGTCAGCTCATTGAACTTCTGCGCCAGCTGTTCAAGCGCCTGAACGTCGCCGAGCCACGGCTGCGCCTGCATATTATGACCCGAAACAACGCCGTTTTCGTCAACGGTCTTGAACCATTCATTTTATAAAAGAAAAAACCCCAAGCCGAAAAGGCCCGGGGTCGGTAACTCCATTAGGAGTTCAAGTCAAAAAATCTAACTCCGCCAATGCTGGTGATGAACGTCTGGGTCTCGTGCCATGCACTGTAGCCGATGTAGAAGCAAAGTACTCTGTGCTGAACAGCGGCACCGTTGTCATCAAAAATGAAAGATACAGCGTTTTTAACGTCCTCGTTGGGTTCCATAGAGGTGGAACCGAAGTACTGGTATTCGCTGATGATCTGATCGATGGAAGATGTGCCGGAACGGTTCATGGCGTCACGGATCGACTGCGCGACAAGCGCTGCGCCGGTGTAACCCATGGTTCCTGCCTCACCCATAACCAGTCTTTCAAGCTTGGCTCTGTCATAAGAAGAAAGGCTTACATATGAAGGGCTGTAGCTGCTGTCGGGATTGTCGATGTCGATCAGCGTTCCGCCGGTGTAAGCAACAGTCTGCTCGGAATCGGAGCTTTCGCTTTCGGAAGACGCTTCGGTATCGCTTGTTTCAGCGACCTCGGTCTCGGCTTCGGTAGCTTCGGTATCCGACTGTTCGCTTTCGGTTTCTTCAACCGCAGCAGTGGTTTCTTCTATGATTTCCTCTTCCTTGGAAGATTCCTCCGGAGCCTCGGTGGGCTCGGTTTCCTCAACCGTAGTTTCCTCAACCGTTTCTTCAACAACTGCAACGGTCGGTTCCTGTGTTGTTTCTTCTACAGTAGCGGGTTCCGTTTCCGGAGCGGTGGTTACTTCTATGCAGTTATCGGCGATAACGGAAGAGAATATATCGATATCACCAACAGAATAAGAAGCAATTCTGCTGTCAGCGTACGCCTCAACACCCGGGGCGAGTGTAGTGGTGGGAACGATGAATGCAGCCGCTGCAATCACAATAGCAAATCCGATGGATGAAAACTTTACAACCTTGCGGCTGTTTTTAGTCTGCTTTGATTTGTTTGCTTTGTTTTGCTCGTCACTGTAGTGCTTATGATTTGTAGCTCTCAAAAATTTGTCCTCCCTTTGATTCCGCCTGAGCTGCACGCGTAAAAAGGTATTGCGCGCTTACGCGTGAGGATTCAGACTAGTCTCTGCTCGTAAAATTTTATCAAACACACAATTTCAAGTGTATTAAAACATACTTTTTGTCAAATTGCAAGCCCGGGGGTCGGAATTGCACTGTCACTTTTGTTACCGTTTTGTAATAAAATCGGTTTTTAATTGCTTATTGAAAATAAACGTTGTGCACTATTAACAAAATTGCACCGCTAAGATAGTATATTATGCCGAGTTGTTAGAAAGTAAAAAAGTTTCGATTTTTCCAGAAAAATAGCCGTTTTCGGGCATTTTTTTGAGGTTTTGGAGTTTTGCATGAGATGATGATAACATCCTCCCCTATCATCTGAATCTTCTCCCACGGAATTATATAATCCTCACTTTTTCCGAACAGTCTGAACGGGAAAAATCCGTTAAATATTACAAAAGCTACAACGGATGCACTATTTGTTTCTACAATTATGTCATCTACATAGCCTATCCTGACTCCGTCAACGGCGCTTATTACCTCCTTGTGTTTAAGGTCGGTATACCGGCAGTTCATCATATACACCTCCGCAAATATATATGAAAACAAATAGCCTGTTATTCGTTGACTTTTAACCGCATATTTGATAGAATATATAAAACAATTAATGATTGGAGTTGATTTAATGAAATACGTATTTATGACCGACGCATCCTGTGACCTTACTCAGAAGCAGGTAGAGGAATGCAGCGTTAAGGTCATCCCCATGGAATTTCAGATTGATGACAATTGCTACCAGCATTATCCCGACTGCCGCATGATGGCGTTGGATGAGTTTTATCAGGCGCTTAAGGACGGCGCGGACCCTAAAACGACTCAAATCAACTATCTCAACTTCAAAAGCTTTTTTGAACCGTATTTAAAGGCAGGCAAGGATGTGCTGTATACGGGCATTTCTACGGGACTGAGCGGCACATATGACACCTGTATGATCGCCGTTAAAGAGCTGAAGGAAGCGTATCCCAAGAGAAAGATCATCGTTTTGGATTCCCGCTGCGATTCCGCAGGACTGGGTCTGCTTGTTTATCTTGCGGGCTTGAAGTATAAGGATGGCGCTGATATTGATCAGCTTGCCGATTATATCAAAAAGACCCGCGATAATATCGCCCACTGGTTTGTCGTTGACGACCTTGACCAGCTTAAACGCGGCGGACGCATTTCGGCTGTTACGGCGACTTTCGGAAAGGCACTTCAGATCAAGCCGCTTATCAGCTGTGACGAAATCGGAAAGCTTGTAAACGTCGGAAAGATTCGCGGAACAAGCAATGTTATCCCCGCACTTGAAAAGCACGCTAAGCGCGACGCTGTCGATCCTAAGAAAAACATCGCGTTTGTCGCTCACGCAAATAATCCCGAAGGCGCCAAGGAACTGCGCAAGGCTGTTAAGGGAATGTTCAAGGAAGTTCAGATATGCGATATAGGTCCGGTAATAGGCGCGCATGTCGGTTCGGGTATGCTCGCGCTGGTATTCTTGGGCAAGAGAAACCTTGTTTCATAAGATAACGCAAAAAAATAAGCTGTCTCAAAGCACAGGCTCTGAGGCAGCTCTTTTTTATTCTTTTATTTCGGATAAAAGTAAACCGTGTAGTCGTCATACGGGACCGTTATGGATGTTATTTTCCCGTCCTTTCGGGTTACCGGGAAATCAACTACGGATCCCTCGTCAAACGTCGCTGTAAGCTTTGTGTCGCTCAATTCATATTTGCCGGTATGTGTGCCGTCGTTGGAATCTCCGGGTGAAAGCCACAGCTCGAAGCCGTTTTCGCCGTCAAAGGTCAGGTATCCCTGATAGTTGGAGTATTTGACGTTGTAAACCTCACGGATGTCAACCTCGTCACCGCTTGCGTTTTTAGCGGATTGAGAGATCCAGTAGGTGTCGCGAAGTGCGTGAGCGGCATGGTCGCGAACGGACATAATGACGATAAATACTATAAGCGCGACAACCAAAACCGCGGCGATGATTATCGCTAGGAGTTTTTTTGCGCTTAGTTTCTTTTTTGCGGGGCTTGTCTTATTTGAGGCAGCGCTCTTTTTCTTTTTGCTTTTTGCCATAGTTTAGTTCCCCGAGAAGAATACGCGGTAGCCGTTGCCGTCGCTTCCGTAGGTGATATAGAACGCGGCGGGGGTATTGTCGTCGTTCCAGCTTGTTACGGTGATGTCCATATTGCGGTCGTAAGCGTAGGTTGCTTTGATCTCGCTGTTTTCGACATTATATTCGCCCGAATCAACACCTGAACCGCCGATGGTATCGGTGAATGTGCCGTCCTCGTTGAAGGTCAGGGCGCCGCCCGGATAGGTGGAGCCGAACACGTCGTGAAGCGTAGCGCTCTCCCCTGTCGACAAATCGATGACTTCGCCGTTGGGGACATATGAAGCGTTAAAATGAGTTATGTCGCTGCCTTCCTCGGTGGGGATGTTGATGTCGAGTGTCGTTTCCTGCTGAGTTTCGTTTGTTTCGGCAGGAGCCTCGGTCGTAGGCTCGTTGTCGGGCAGATCGGTTGTTTCCTGATCGTCCCAGTTTTCGGTTTCTTCCTCGGTTTCTTCGGTATCTTCGGTATCTTCGGTCTCCGAATTTTGAGGCTCGACGGTCTCGTTTCCGACGGTCGTAACGGGAGCAGTCGTTGTGCCTGAATTGTTGCTGTCCTTCATTATGAAGTTTTTAAAGACAAAGAACGTTCCCGCACCGATCACAGCGAGCACCGCAATGACCGTTACAATAATAAATACTGCTTTTTTTGAAGCTGGTTCTTTTGCTGCGTGTCTTCCTGCCATATTATGATTCCTCTCTTTCCAGAGCTTTTTGTTTCATTTGTTTGATAACGCCCTGTTTCATCATTTTGCCGTTGAAATAGATGTATTCATCATCCGATACATCCTCGTCCGGCTCAAAGTTTTTGACGCTTTCCATGAACTCGTCTTTATCGATAGTGTTTGATTTTTTGTTCTTTACATCGTCGATTTTCCGGTCGATTTCTTTTGATTGCGCCGCTTTATCGGTTATCATATCATACATTCCCTTGAATACCGCGGAATTGATTATAAAAGAAGCGACAGCGGGTATGATTAAGGCAACGAGAAGAATGGTCACGATGACAACGGCGACCCTGCTTCCGTAGCACGCTATGAGCAGTGTTGTTGAAACGACCATCAGGAAAAACAGACCGAACAAGCCGATAAAGTTCCTTTTCAGTTCGCCGTAGCTCATCAGAAAACTGTTTTTATAAATGTATTTCATCGGGATGTCGAACGTGACTGTCATCGACGGGATATAAAAAAACATAAACGTGAAGAACAAAATCACGATCACGCTGATGATCAGCGGTCCGACAAATAATGTGCTTTTTGACAGCAGACCGATATACAGCGAAACGGAAACATAGCTGAATACCGCCGCGATATAAAACACGACCCCGTGAACCAAAAAGCGTAATAAGTTATCCTTGACGCCGGATATGAAGTTGGAGAAAACCGGTACCTTTTCCTCGCCTGCCGATATCTTGGCGGTTATCCTGACGACTCCCGCGTAAAACGGGAACGAAGGAATGACCGTGAGCAGCAACACAAGGACAGTGTAGGACGGGTCAGGTTTCATTACGTATGTAAGAAACCAAAACAGTGAAAAGAAGGCGCCCAGGGGGATTGCAAACAGTAAATTGGTCAATACCAGCCGGGGAAAATTCCGGAATAGATTTGAAAAGACTATCGCTATAGGCAAGGTGTCTTTTTGAGGTTGCGAAGCCATTATTACCTCCTGTGCCGAATCAACCGGCTAGAATTGAAACGTTCCTGCGAATAATGTCCACAACAGAGTGTCAAGCAATGACGCAAGAAATGTCAGGATCAGAGCCGACAAAAATCGTGAGCTGTATTGAAACAGCTCATGTCTGAGAGTGAACGCAGGCGCGGTTTTATTAAAAAACCAGCGAAAAACACGTTTGGAGCAGGCAAATGCCCTTACCGCAAAAATGATAAGCGCGGCGGAAAACAGGAATGTTCCCGGAAGCAGAACGAGCAGATAAAAACCCGCTCCGCTCAGAGAATGCAAAAGGCACAAGCACCCGGCGGTAAGTCCTGTTCCAAAGCCCTTGAAGCATACTATCAAAAAGAGGAACGGGATCCCCCATGATGTAAGCCCAAGCAGATATATGCATATTAAAAATATGAAGTCAGACGCAAAACAGGCGCAGAAAGTTCCCAGAGCGCTTTGGCTGAGCCTGGCGTCAAGATTTGTCGTAAACAGGAAATCAAGCGATCGCAGCGTCTGACTGTCGGCGAATCGGGCGCAAATTATGCCCAGCGCGAGTCCTGTGAGCAGAAGCGTTCCAAACAGGATCATAACGCCGTATCGTTTAAAAACCTTTTTGATGTCCGGAAGATGAACACGCCGCCTGCGCGGCAATCCGAATGAGAGAACAATGCCTTTCATAAACACATTCCTTTCGTTTTACGGTTGTCCGTTTTAACTGATTAAGAATATGCGAAAGGTCATAAATGTATTCTTATCTGCCGAGCTCTCCGGCGCGTTTTGTACAAGCTTCCATAGCCTCTGACACAGCCTCGGTGAAGCCGCGCTTGTTAAGAACGTCGAGCGCAGCGATCGTTGTGCCGCCCTTTGAGCTTACTTTTTTTATAAGCTCGTCGGGAGTGTCGCCGCTTTGTCTGAGCATTGCCGCGGAGCCCTCGAGAGTCGCACAGATGAGATTCATAGCCTTGTCATAGCTTATTCCGCAGCCGGCGGCGTAGTCAGCCATAGCCTTTGCGAAAAGATAGATATAAGCAGGGCTGCTGCCGTTTACGGCAATGATCTCATTCATATGGTCTTCGGTGATATATTCGCAGACGCCGCTGCCGGCAAACATATCGTAAACAACCTGTTTTTCCTCTTCGCCGATGTTTTCGGAAGGACAAAGAGCAGTTGCGCCCTTCTGAAGAAGAAGCGGTGTGTTGGGCATTACCCTTACGACCGGGCAGGCACAGCCAAGCGCGTTCTGCACATATGCAATTGAGATGCCAGCGGCGATGGAAACAAAGGTTTTGTCGATACCTGCCGCAGGTCTGATCTCCTCCAACACGTCGGCGTAATGCTGAGGCTTTACAGCCAGAACGATAATATCACAGTTGTTTACTACATCGGGAGACGAGGGGGCAACAGTTACCCCCATCTCCCTCATTTTTTCACATTGTTCGGCGCTGACGTCGAAAACGGAAAGGTTTTCGGATGTATTATTCTGAGTAATAAGCCCTTTGATTATTGCGGTAGCCATATTTCCCGCGCCGATAAATCCAATTTTTTTCATTTTATTATTTCCTTATGAGATTCTGAAGCTGCTGTTATTTGCGCAGGTGAAGTTGAAATGATATTTGTTCTTTTCACCGTCGCAGATGTAGTCGCCGTAGAAGAAGATCTCCATTTCGTCGATCCTGCGGTAAAGCAAGCCCCAATAACAGCTGCCTGCGGCGTGATGATACTGCAGGAAGCGCTTGATAAGCGAATTCTTGTTGACCTTATCGAAATCACGGGTACCGCTTCCGGAAACAGTTGCGTAATCGGAATATACATATCCGACTTTTCCGGTGCTTGTGAGCTTGATCTTGTACCAGTGGGAGTTGTAGGTCTTATTGTCGACAAAGGTAAACTTTGTATTCTTTGACATAGAAGTCAAGATCGAATAGTTCGTTCCCGGACCGCTTCTGAGGTTAACGCCGGACTCGTTGATATATCCCGCAACACCTGCCGCGATCTTTGGAGCAGAGCCGCAATTGAGCAGGATGTTTGAAAGGATAGAGTCGTTGTACAGCACATATGCGCCTACATTGTAGGTGAAGCATACAAGAGCGTCAAACTGTCTTTGGTTGAACTTGATGTTGTTCGAGGTCAGATATTTGTTGGTAACGGTCGTATATCCGCCCGAGTTGACGGTCTGGCAAAGATAAGCGTACGCCTCGCTCTTGGTCAGGTTATTATAGAACTGCTCGTTCGTTGTGACGACCTTTCCGTAGCCGAGAGTCGGGTCGGTGGTGATGTAGTCGGCGGTAACGGAAGGCAGGAAGCCCTCGAAGGTCGCGATGAGATTGATGATGGAATCGCTTGCTCTTCTTTCACCCGTAACGGTCGTAGTTGTGTTTGTTGCGGTGGTTACGAACACCTCGCCGTCGCCGTTTCCGGATTTATATGTATAATCGGAGGACGCGGTTTTTGAATACGCCTTTATCGTCCATTTACCGGAATAGTTGAGATTATAGCTTGCGGTCCAGATATAATTGTTGCCGTCGGTCGTTTTGTTCTTGGCGGTAAGCGTCAGCGAATGAGAGCCGTTGTTGGCTACAAACTTGACGCCTGTGCGTGTTTTATCGGTGATCGCCTTGAATGTGACCTTGGATTTGAGCGGAGCGGAGTTAGGTGAAGCGTAAACAAAACGCACCGGCTCCGCGGAAGTAACGTGGATAAGGCAGGTGGAAGAACCGCTCGAAGTGTAGGCGTGGATCGTTACGTAACCTGTTTTCTTGGTATCGACAACACCGTTCTTTACGGTAGCTATGGAAGAATTGGAGCTTGTCCAGCTGACGCCGCTGTTAGCTTTCAGAATAATGGATTTTCCCTTGGGAACATTGGCGCTTGTTGCGGTAATGCCCGTGGAGCTTCCTGATTTTACAGTGATCTTGATAGTTGCGGACGACTTGCTGTTCCATGCCTTAACGGTAGTGGTGCCGACTCCCTTGGAGGTAACGACGCCGTTGCCGTCGACAGTGGCTACGGAGGTATTTGAGCTTTTCCAGTAGGCTGACGTCGTTCCTGAAACCGGAATAGCGTATCGGCAGCCTTTGTAAATAGCTACGCTGGATTTTGCGAACTTAATCGTTCCGTTTCCGGGGTTGACCTTTACAAGACAGGTCGAGGAACCCGAAGTGTTATAAGCGCTGATCGTGGTGTAACCGACGCCCTTGGCTGTTACGGTACCGCCCTTTACCGTAGCGACGTTGGTGTTGGACGAGAACCAGCTGACGTTGCTCACTTTAGCATTGAATTTATAAGTCGTTCCGTTCGTCATAACGATTCCGGAAGAGGAATTCGAAATGCCGGTGGAAACGCCGCTTTTGATCGTAAAAACACAGGAAGCGGAACCGCCGTCCTGAGACGCGGTGATGGTGACTTTACCGGTCGACTTTGCGGTAACTATGCCGTTGCCGTCGACCGTAGCGATCGAAGTGTTTGAGCTTTTCCACTCGGGATAGTCAGCGCCGGTCTGCCACAGAGCATATTGACAGCCCTTGTAAATAGTCGCTGTTTTACGGCACATTTTGATTGTGAGGGGCTTGTTCTTGGTGGCATAATCCTTCATTACATAGCCCTTTGTGCCGTCGGAAAGCTTGATATAATACCATGAAGAATTGTACAGGGTCTCGGTAATGAACGTAAATGTGGTGCTTTTACCCATTATGGTAAGAACCGAATAATTAGTGCCGGGACCGCTGCGGAGGTTTACGCCGTCGGTGTTGATATAGCCGGTAGCGGATGAGGTCGCGGCAGGCTCCTTGACCTTGATAAGGCAAGTGGACGATCCGCTTGAATTATAAGCGCTGATGGTCGCGTAGCCAACATTTTTCGCGGTGACCTTTCCCCCGCTGACTGTCGCTACATTCGTGTTTGAAGAAAACCAGCCGACATCGGAGGCTTTGGCTTTAAGCGTAAAGGTAGTGCCCTTTGTCATTGTTACGCCGGTGGAAGCGTAGGTGATCCCCGTGGAGGTGCCTTTTTTCAAAGTTACCTTGCACGAAGCGGAGCTGCTGCCCTCTTTTACGGTGATGGTAGTTGTGCCGGCTGCCTTTGCGGTCATTATACCGTTGGAATCGATTGTCGCTACAGAGGTCTTGGAGCTAGTCCACGAAGGCTTGCTCGCGCCGGTCTGCCAGAAGGCGTATTTTGTTCCGACATAAGTGGTCAGAGATGTGCGGCAAAGCTTGATCTTTGAAGCGGTTGAAGAGGACTGAGACTTTTCAACGACCCGGATAAGACAGGTGGAAGAACCGCTTGAATTATACGCGCTGATCGTAGCATAACCTACAGCCTTTGCGGTCACCTTTCCGTTGCTGACCGTTGCGACATTGGTATTGGAAGAATACCAGCTGACATTTGCGACTTTTGCTTTAAGCGTAAAGGTCGTGCCCTTTGTCATTGTGACCTTGGTGTAGTTGACTCCGGTGGAGGAACCCTTTTTGAGCGTCACGTTACAGGTTGCGGATCTTCCGCCGGAAGTTGCGGTTATAGTGACTTTACCCGCCGCCTTCGCAGTCATAACACCGTTGCTGTCGATAGTTGCCAGTGAGGTGTTAGAGCTTTTCCATGTAGGAGAGGTCGCACCCGTTACCCAGAAAGCATATTTTGTTCCGACATATGTCAGCAGGGCGCTGCGGCACATAACGATAGGAGTGTCAACGACTACGAAATATTTATGTACATAGCCTTTTTTGCCGTTATTAAGCTTTATGTTATACCATTCGGTATTGTAAAGCTTGGCGCTGATAAATGTGAACTTGGTGTTTTTGGTCATCGTGGTGACGATACTGTAGTTTGTACCGGGACCGCTGCGGAGATTGACTCCGCTGTCGTTTATATAACCGGTTCCGCCCGCAACAGGCGTGGGAGTCGCTGCCTCACCCTTGATCAGCGGAATGGCGATAAGCAGCGCAGACCCGACAAGCACCAGACATAATACGACGCACAATACTCTTGCGAAAACTTTAGATTTCATAGATCCACCTTCTTAATAATATATCATTCGTTTTGACTTTAAATATATCTGCCGAGAATAGCTTTTCTCAGCCTTTGAACATAAAACTTTACATATACGTTGACAGCCAGGTCATACAGAACAAAAAACAGGTTGCCGAGAATCAAAAATACATACGGGACATATACTCCGAACAGCATATATTCCTCGGGCGATACTCCGATAAGATAAGAACCCGCAAAAAACGAAGCGACAGCCGCGGCGTTAAATACCGCAAACTTTACTATCCAACGGATCAAAGAGCTTGGGATCTTTCTTTCGATTATATTTTTAAGTATAGGATAGTAGCCGAATAACGCGATGAACATAATAACGGCTTCCTTGTCTCCCGAAAGAAAGAACGACAAAACAGCCGAAACAAAGAAAACTCCGAACGCCCATTTGCAGCGGTATTCTATAACTATCGCTATGGCAAGAAGTCCGGCAAAACACGGAAAAGTGTATGTTCCTATGCGAAACAGTCCTGCCGCCATCATTATTGCGACCTCTAAAGCCGCGATAACAGAACAAAAAGCAAGCCTGAATGCCGGTTTGTTGACGGTTTTTTTCATATCAGCAGCCCGCGCGGCAGCAGTCGCACATACAGTCGGCGCAGATCATAGCCGTACAGATGTCGCAGCAGGAACAGCCCGAGGCGTTGTTGTATGTTGAGCCGCCGGTGTTGTAGCCGCCGTAGTTATATGTTTGCTGACCGTGCATATTGTTGAACGCAGCGCGGTATTCGGGATTGTTGGGGTCCATATTGCACGCCGTGGTGAAATATGAATTTGCCTGCTCGCTCCAGCCCTTTCGGAAAGCGCACATTCCTTTAAGATAATGCCACTCAGCCGTGCGGTTGCCCTCGGGCGTGCTGTCAAGGATCTGCTCGGCTTCCTGGATCATATTTCGCTGGATATAGATCCTTACGCTGTAGAACTGTGATGTTGAGCCGTTGGAGGAATAGGAGCCTGACGTTTGGGATGATGAGGACGAGCCGGTTCCCTTGCCCTTTTGGCGCATACGGTTGATCTCATCGTAAGCCTCGTTGACTTCCTTCATCTTCTGCTCGGCGACATCCGCGAGAGGGCTGCCGGCGTAGTTGTCGGGATGATACTTCTTGGCAAGCTCTCTGTATGCCTTTTTTATTTCTTCATCGGACGCCGAGGGCGATACCCCCAGCACCTCATACGGATTTGTCATCTTCTTCCTCCTGTAATCGGTAAACTACCGTGTTTTGCTTTGACGGAAAACCGTAAAGCATCATATTATCCAAAATACCCTTAAAATCTATTAATTCAAGCAAATTGTAAGCGTCATAAGCTCGGGCAAGCGACTGGTTGAGCACGCTTGTCTGATACTGAGCCAAATCGTCGGTTTCAACGTTCAAAAACGGATTGAAGCAATTATGCTTTTTATCCTTCTCAAGATCGTCGGCTGCGTCCATCAGATAGACCCAGCGCCCGATATGATAGCCGAACTCATATAGCACGCGCTTTTGAGTATCATCGGAACCTTCAAACGACAATACCGTGCCAAGCATCTCGGCTGTCGGATGAGCCGCGGCGTCTATTCCCGAAGAGCTGTCCTGCTCGACTTCAAATTGAGCGTCCATCATCTTTGCGACGGCTTCATCAAGCTCGGGATAAAGCTTTTTGGCTTTTTTGCGCCAGTGACCGAAAAACGGCTTTATTATCCCTGTTAAAAGACGTTTGAAGAATCCGCTGTCCTTTTTGTCGTCGATGAGCTTGTAATAAGCCGTTATTACTGAAAATGCCGCCGCTTTGCTGTAGCTGTCGGATTTGCATTTGGCGAATTTACACTTTTTCAGCGGATTGAATTTGCATCTGCCGCCTTTGAAACCCGTGCAGGATTTCTCCAGAGACATAAGGATCATCGTGTAAAAGGTCGCGTCGTAGCTCAGACTCAATCGGGTCAGAAAGGAATAATCCTTGCCTATTTGCTTGCACAGTCCGCAGTAAACAGCCTTGTAGGCGTCAAACTCGCGCACCAGAAGCTCGCTTTTCTGAACCTGCAAATAACCGAACACCACACTACCCCTTATACATATATTTATACCATTATACAATATATTGATGAATTGTGCAAGTGTTATTCGATATATTTTTTCTAATTTCGAATTATTTTTACATATTATTATGGTAACATATGTTTGTGAAAAAAATGTGAAGGCAGGTGAACGGGGCTGAACGTATACGATTTTGACAAAACGATTTTTGACGGTGACTCCACTGCCAAATTTTACCTGTTTTCTTTGAAAAGACATAAAAGGATATTTTGCCTCACCTTTTCCCTGTTCGGCGCCGTTACAAAGTATTATGTGTTCAAAAAAGGAACGAAGACGGAATTCAAAGAAACGATGTATAAATTTCTGCGCTACTGCGACATTGAAAAGGACGTCAGCGATTTTTGGGATATAAATGAAACAAACATCAAAAAGTACTATTTAGCGCAGAAAAAGGAAGATGATGTTATTGTTTCGGCATCTTCCGAGTTTTTACTTGAACCGATCTGTCACAGGCTCGGCATCAAAAATCTTATTGCCTCGCGCGTTGACCCGAAAACCTGCAAATATATCGGAAAAAACTGCCACGGAAAAGAAAAAGTGAGGCGTTTCCGCGAGAAGTTCGGAGATGTTGAGATCGAAAACTTTTATTCCGACAGCCACAGCGACGACCCAATGGCGGAAATCGCCGTGCACGCGTATATGATAAAAGGCGAAAGCATTGAAGAATGGACATAAAATGATCCACCGGTAAAAAGCCGGTGGATCACTTTATACAGCGGAAATAATACCTGTCAGGTGCAGTGGCAGTCAAAGGCGCCGTCGCTGCTGTCGGCGTCGTTTGACGCGGGCGGGAAAAACGAGTCAGCCGGGAATTCGATTTTATTGAACGCCTCGCAGGGATCGTCGTTTTTATCGTCGCACTCCTTGCGCGGAACGCAAAAATCATAGGACGGAAGCATAAGCTGAACGTCGCGCGACAGGGTCGTGATCGAAAAAATACCTATTGTTGTCGATACCTGCTGGGTAGCGGGCGCAACTAAGGTTCCTCCGATGAATTCTACGATGTTTTCGGGAATGAACGGAACGATGACCGGTATCGTAACAGCGGATAATTCCGCGGAAAGCGCCATAGGGCTTGAGACCTGTACGGTGGCTTTCGGGAGTGAGCCGACATATCCCTTGCAGCAATCGAGCTCCGCGGGGTCGAGCGTTGGTGTTGAGTCGCTTGTAAAACGCTTTACACAGCCGTCGCTGCCATAGAGCACTACGCGCTTGGAATAAACCGCGACGCCTGTGACCGTCTGAGGCAAAGCACCTGTTCCCGAATAGACCTCGCAGCAGCAGAGGAAGTAAAAGGTTTCGTCAACCGAGTAGTAACCGCGGTGAAATGCGACAGAATCGACGTCGACGGTCGTTGAAATAACGTTAACCCTTGTTACCCTTACCGATGTAGCTGAACCGATAAGATCCTGATTTTCCTCTGTGAAGAACACTGTGAGATCACGCAGGCAGTCCTTTGAGCCGCAGCTGTCGTAGATCCTGGGAATGTCAAGGCAAACGGGGTCAAAATCTATGCTGTCGCTGCCGTTGTCGAGCTTTTCAACTGTTGTCTGTTCTGTATCAATAGATGTTTCCGACATAAATATAACCTCCATAAACTAAGTATTTACAGCTGTACTGTAACATTAACAGTTTATGGAGGTTATCGGTTTTAGTTCCTGAATTTAACAAGATAATTGCGGAACAGTCTGTGAATGAAGTTTGGATCGCTTTCGGAATTGTTCGTCAGCGCGACAAAAATCTGGCTTTTGTCGGTGGTGAAGCTGAGCTTCGCGCTGAAAGCGTCTGTCTTTCCGATGCAGGAAACACGGTCGCCGTTAACGAAAGCTCCATAGCCGTAGCCGTCGCCGTAATCAGTGATGATCGCCTTGAAAGAATCTTTGTTTATGATCTGATATGACATCAGACCGTCAATGAATTTAAGCAGATCGGAAACGTTGGAGATGAAGCCGAGCGATGAATAGCCTGCGCCGTGGCTGAGCAAAACGCTGCTTTTGCTGTTGCCGACGTATGGGCGGGCGGTGGACTCGTCGGAAACAAAGCCCGACTTCGTCATATAAAGCGGCTTGAAAACTGTATCGTCGATATATTTTTCGTAGCTTTTTCCGCTTGCCTTGGCTATGATCTCACCGAGCAGATAGTAATTGCTGTCGGAATAGCTGAACTTTTTTGTTTTGCTGTCGGTCAGCTTTTGAGAAAGTATCCAGCCGAGTATCGCCGAATGATTCTTTTCAAAGCTGTTTCCGCTGTTGACCTTATCCGAAAGTGCCGCTACTACCACGTTGGAAGAAGAGAAAATCTCGCTGCTTACCACATAATCGGGAATGCCGGAGGTCATTGTCAAAAGCTGTTTTATCGTTACCGATTTTGCGTAGGAGCAATCGGGAAAATACTTGTCGATAGTGCTGTCAAGGCTAAGCTTCTTTTCTTCGCTCAGCTTCATTACAGCAACAGCGGTAAGCAGCTTTGTGACCGATCCGGTGTAAAAGCGCGTATAAACGGAGTTGTTTATATGAGCGCCTTTGTTGGCTATTCCGTTGGCGTGAAGATACTCAAAATCGTTGCCGAGTTTGGCATAGACCGAACCCAAAAAGCCGTGATATGAGATAAGATTGTCCAAAGTGGACTCGATCTCATTGAGGTTGTTTTTTATTTCAAGGGTGTTTAGTTTGATTTTGCTGTCGTCGATCGCGGAATCTGGAGACGCGGGAATATCCGGGATCATTGTTTCCTGCGGATAATCCGTAAAGGTCTCGGTAACAGCTTCCGTTGTTGTTTCGCTATCCTGTTTGGAGTCTCCGGAGGAACAGCCCGCGAAAAGCATTGCCGAAACAAGCAGCAGACAAAGGGGCGATTTAATTGGTTTTATCATATCATCACCTGCTCAGAGTTTTTCCATCTTACAAAAATTAGCCATCAGTTTCTTTGTACCTGCCTTGTCAAAAGCGATCTCAAGCAAGGTATCGTTGCCCATTTTTTCAGCGGACATTACAAGCCCTTTGCCGAACACCTTGTGGAAAACTGTATCGCCGACGTTATATGTAACGCCTGACTGAACGGAAGGCTTTTGATAAACATTGAACTTCTTCGGCGTAAATGGTGTTTTGCCGTATGTATCGCCGGAGTGATCAAATGATGAAAAGCGCTTGCTCTCCCCTGTCTTTTCCAGAAGTTCATCGGGAATCTCGGTGACAAAACGGCTTTCTTTGTTATAGGTAGTAGAGCCGAAGAGCATTCTGGAACGGGTTTTTGTGAGATAAAGCTTTTGTTTCGCGCGGGTGATTCCGACGTAAGCAAGCCTGCGCTCCTCGCCGATCTCATCCGGATTCATCATTGAGGCGATAGACGGAAACAGCCCGTCCTCCATTCCAGTGATGATGACAACCGGAAATTCAAGACCCTTGGCGCTGTGAAGCGTCATCATAACGCAGGTGTCGGCGTCGGCGTCGTAGTTGTCGATGTCGGTCATAAGAGAAATTTCCTCGAGGAACGAGGACAGATCGGCTTCTTCGCCGTAATCTTCCTCAAATTTGATTATGTTCGAGGACAATTCTTCGATGTTTTCTATCCTTACATCCGCGTTTTCCTTTTCGGCGCGGAGGTATGCTTCGTATTCGGTATGCTCGAGAATAAGATTATATAATTCTGCAAGAGAATAATCGCCGCTGTCATGAGCTTCGATAAGACCGTCTATAAGACGCACAAACTCATTGAGCTTAGCGGCAGCGCGTGAAAGCTGCGGATAGCCCCGGGCTTCTTTTATAACTGTGTAGACGCTTTCACCGAGACCGGAGGCTATGTCCGTGGCGATCTGAAGCGTCCGGGCGCCTATGCCGCGCTTCGGCACGTTGATGATCCTGCCGAGACGAATGTCGTCGTGAGGATTGTTGATGACCTGGAGATACGCGACCATATCGCGGATCTCTTCGCGGTCGTAAAAGCGGTGACCGCCGATTATCCTGTGAGGGATGCCGCTGCGTGAAAGCGCCTGCTCAATGGCGTTTGACTGGGCGTTTGTGCGGTAAAGGATAGCAAAATCGCTGTAGGCTCTTCCCTCTTCAACGCCGTCGAGGATCGTCTTTGCGACAAATCTCGCCTCGTCGCGTTCATCCTCGCAGGTGTGAAGCTCGATTTTTTCGCCTTCGGGGTTTTCTGTCCAGAGGGTTTTGCCCTTTCGGGTTGTGTTGTTGGAAATAACGCCGTTTGCGGCATTGAGAATTGTCTTTGTGCTGCGGTAGTTCTGTTCAAGGCGGATGATTTTAGCGCCCTTGAAGGTGTTTTCAAAGGACAAAATGTTTTCTATCGTTGCTCCGCGGAACTTGTATATGCTCTGGTCGTCGTCGCCGACAACGCAGATATTGCCGTATTTCTCGGCGAGCATTGAAACGAACCTGTACTGAACGCGGTTTGTGTCCTGATACTCGTCGACCATAATATAACGAAATTGCTTTTGATAGCCTTCGAGAACATCGGGAAACTGCTCGAACAGCTCGACGGTCTTACAAAGAAGATCGTCAAAATCCATAGCGTCGGCGGTTTTGAGCCTTGCCTGATAGATCTCATAAACCTTTGCGACGCTGAGCTTTCTGTAGTCGTATTCGGCGGTTTTGCGCATTTCCTCGGGAGAGATCATCTTATCCTTCGCTTTGGAGATCTCGGAAATGATGGTCTTTACGGGCAGCTGCTTTTCGTCGATGTTTAGCTGCTTTATTATATCCTTGATAAGGCGCTTCTGATCGTCTGTGGCATAGACCGTAAAATGAGAAGAATAGCCGAGATTACCGCCGTGACGGCGCAAGATACGGGCGCAGGTGGAGTGAAAGGTGGCAGCCCAGATGTCGGCTCCTCCCTCGGGAACAGCCGCGCAGATGCGCTCTTTAAGCTCGCCTGCCGCCTTATTCGTAAAGGTGATGGCGAGAATATTCCACGGACGGCAAAGCTCGGATTGCAGTATATATGCAATGCGGTTTACAAGCACGGTGGTCTTGCCCGAACCGGCTCCGGCAAGGATAAGAAGCGGACCCTCGGTGCAAAAAACAGCCTCGCGCTGTCTGTCATTCATATGTGAAAAGTTTTGCTTTATGTCGGTTTGCGTCATAATTATGATCCTTCACAGAACAGAAAAACGGGCGAACAAAGTCCGCCCCGCGTTTTTCAAATCAATTATTTAACAGCGTCCTGAAATGTTTTCAGCATATCGGAAGCGTTATCTGCAATTATCAGGCTTACAAAGTTTCCGTCCTTTGTGACCTTGCAACCTTTTACCATAGAAACCTTTTCGGGAGTGTAGGAAGTGTAGGTCCTCAATACAGAGTCGTAACGGGTGTTGAGAGCAGTTTCAACTCTGGCTGCGGCGTCGGAATCGACTGCCTCGACCAAAACGACCTCTACGGGAGCGTCGGGATCGCTGTCTTTTTCAGCGGCAAACTGCTTTACGTCCTTCTCTTCGATGCTGTAGTAGCGGTTGAGCTTGTCAGCGCTGTCTACTTTATCGAGTGAAAGCTTATTGTTTGTGTTGATGGTTTCCATTACCGAAGCGAGGTCAACGCTCTTAGAGCTGCTCTCGGAACTGCCGCAGCCTGCGAAAACAGCTACGGAAAGAATAGCTACAAGCGCCAATGCGATGATTCTTTTCATAATAATACCTCCAAAGAGTTGATTGTTTATTTTGCGTACTATACTATTATATTAAAAAAATCTTTCTTGTCAAGATTTATGATAATTTTGTAACGGATTGGATTATAATGTCAGGAAGACAACAGCCCGTGCAAACTGCACGGGCTGAAAGGATCAGTCTTCCCAAACGACTTCGTCTTCGACAAAGCCTTTCTTCTTCTTTTGATGAATAATGATTTTGGCGATGAATCCGCTGAGGAATACAAGAGCGGAAACGACCCAGCCTGCACATACCTGAGCCCAGATGGGATAGCCGCTGTAACTGCCGCCGTTCTGACCGAAGAGAGTGATCATATTCCATGTAAACAGACCGATAAGCAGCGCGGGAGCGATAAACTTGATGGAAGCCGCAAACCACCAATACGGAGTACGGATAATCTTTCTTTTCCCTTCAAAATTCTTCTCTATAACAGAAAGAGAATTAAAATCGTTTTGCATAATTGACAATGAAATAATATCTAATCCGAGAATTGCTAGAATTAAATATGCTATTTTATTTCCATATGAAGAATATCCGTTATTAGAAAACTCTATGCTAACATCTCTGCCGCGTGAATACCACCAATAAATCGAATAAAATGGAACAAATACAATTAGAAGCATCTCACCCAAGCATCCAGATTCATTTTGCTTTATTGCTCTAATGTTTTTTACAAGAATATATCTCCAGTATATAGAGTAAATTCCAAATGTGATTATTGATAAGATAACACCAGATATAATATTTCTTTTGTTGATCTGAATCGAAGTATTATCTCCCCATTTGATTCTATGGGAATACTTTGGTGACGCATTTTTATTAACCTCACTAAGTACCTTTCTGAGGTTAAAGGTCCAGCCAATAGCAATACATTCAAACACACCGATGAGGATAAGGTTGACATTGTTAGCCCAGTTGTCGACGATATCCAGCCATGCAAGACCTGCCTGGGAAACGAACAGAATCGAAATAACGCCGGCAATAGCACAAATGGAAAGCGTGACGGTTTTTGGTTTGAGGTGGAACTTGTCGGAAACCGCCGCCGAAACGCCTTCAACAATGGAGAACGCCGAGTCGATAGCGAGTGTGATGAGCATAAGATAGAATATCGCACCGAACAAAGCGTTGAACCAGCCGAGATCGGTGAGGTTTACGATCGCCTGCGGATAAACGATGAAAGCCGTTCCGATGCCGCTTGCGGTGACCTGGTCGAGCATCCCGCTGCCGCCCATAGTTGAGAACATAACGATACCGGATAAAACGCTGATAGCCATATCGGAGAAGGCGATGATCATAGCGTCCGCGGCAATGTCGGCGTCGTCGCCGAGATATGAGCCGTAAGCGAACATAATAGCCATCATGATAGACAGGCTGTAGAATACCTGACCGATAGCGTCGACCCACAGTGTGGGATCGGAGAAAGCGGAAACGTCGGGGACGAACAGCATCTTGATGCCGTCCATCGCGCCGTCCATGGTGCAGCCCTTGATAGCCATGATAAGAAGCAGCGCTACGGGAGCGAAAACAGTGAATTTAACGACCTTGCCCACTGACTTTGCGCCGTTGCGGATGCAGAAGAAAATAAGCCCCCATGCAATAAACAGGCAAAGAAGAACCTGACCGGGGATCATTGTGCCGTCGATCGCGCCGGTGGTGTGGGTAAGCTTGAAGAATAAACCGGAAGCTGCTTCGTTATCGTGCGTCATACCGCTGAACTGCCAGGAATTGATAAACATAAGAATTACCCAGGCAAAAACGACCGCGTAGTAGCATACGATGACGAATGCGTTGGAGGTTGCCGCCCAACCGACGGGCTCCCATTTCTTTCCTACACCGCGCAGGGACTCAACAGCGCCCTTACGGAATTTTCTTGCGATGGAAATTTCCATCATCAGAAGCGGAATACCCATTACAAGCATGGCGAACAGGTAAACCACCAGGAATGTGCCGCCGCCGTGTTTAGCAGCAAGACCCGGGAAACGCCAGGCGTTGCCGAGGCCTACCGCGGAACCGACCGCAGCGAGAATGAAGGTGAAGCGTGAGCTCCACTGTCCTCTCTTTTCCATATAATCTCTCCTTAGATTTTTCTTATGCAGCCGATTTGCACATAATCTGCTGCAATTAGGGATATTATACAATTATTTTTATAAAATGGCAATAGATAATTAAAAATATGTCAAAATATTCATATTTGCAAATCAGGTCGGATTATGATATATTAAAAGTATGGAAGTGATTTGATGATGAATATTTACCCCGAATACTATAAAAAGTTCCGCTGTATAGCCAATCTTTGCGAGGATAGCTGCTGCAAGGACTGGGATATCGATATCGACAGCGAGACAGAAAGATTTTACCAAACCGTTAAGGGCGAGCTCGGTGATAAAATGCGAAAAAAGCTTGTTACCGACGAATATGACGAGCGCGTTTTCAAGGTCGAAAACGGCAGATGTCCGTTTTGGAACAAGGATATGCTGTGCGATATTTACATAGGTATCGGAGAAGAACATCTCAGCCAAACCTGCGCGAATTTTCCGCGGGTCAAAATTGATTTCGATGTTTTTCAGGAGAATATTTTATCCTTTGCCTGTCCGGAAGCCGCAAGATTGATGCTGAAAGAAAAGGACGCATATTCGCATTTCGGCGACGAGGATGAATTGAGTGAAGCGGAAAACTGCGACGATTATCTGAGCTTTTTGCTGAAAGCCCGCAAAAGGACAGCGGAGATCCTGACGGATGGGTCGTTGCCGTTCAACTTACGGCTTGCTGATTGCCTGGAGTTCAACGCACAGGTTCAGAGTATATTGAATGACGAAGAGCCGCAGCCGCTCAGCTTTGAAAACAAGAACGGCAGCGACCTGGAATTCATCCTGAAAATGCATCTCGATTTTGAGATAATGAGCGAGTTGTGGAGAGAATCCCTTGAGAAGGTTTTGAATAATTATAAAAAACTTGTGATCAGGGATGATTTCACCGTTGATTTTGAAAAGTTCGCGCTTTATTATGTATATCGCTACTATCTTGAGGCTGTGCGCTCGGGAGATGTGCTTTACGCTTTGCAGCGGATCGTTTGCGCCTATCTTGTAACGGGACTGATGGACAGCGATTTTGCCGATAAGGGCTATCCCCTGCCCCGTATGCGCGTTTTGCAGCGATATTCAAAGGAAGTTGAGCACTCATATGAAAACACGGAAAAGCTCAACGCCGCATTTGAAAACGACGAAAGGTTTTCCGTGGAGAATCTGATATTATTGCTTGAAAGCATAGAATAATTCAAAACCGCCGGTAGATAGCCGGCGGTTTTTATCAGTTTGGTATAAACGGTAATTCGTACTCGTCAAGTGAGATCTCGGGATAAACGGTCGAACCTGACGAGGACGACTGAGCGGAAGACGATTTGGAAGAGCTGCTCTGAGCGCTTGAGGATGAAGAAGATTTTGAAGATTGTGATGAGCTGCTCTGTGTTTTTGATGATTTTGAAGAACTACTCTGAGAATTGCCGGACTGAGACGAGGAGCTGCTTTGGTTATCGGTTTTTGAAGAACCGTCGCTCACAGCGTGGCTTTGAGAGCTGCTGCTGTCGCTGTTATTGCCGGAATCCTTATTATCTTCGGTTTTGCTGCTGACTTTGGAACTGCTGCCGACATCATTGCCGATGATCTCTTCTTCATAAAAGTCATCGATGTTTTCGACTGAAGAGCTGCTGTTCGTTTTTGATGATCCGTTACTGCTGCTTTTTTCTTGTTTTTGGCTTTCGGTTTTTGAGCTTTCGGATCTCTTTGTTGTTTCCTGCGAAGCTCCGTTTGTTGTTGCCGAGGTTTGTGAGGAAGCTTTTGCACTGCTTTGAGTTGATGACTGCTCCGATTTTTCATCCTCTCCGCACGCTGTTAAAAACAATGAAGAAAGAGCAAAAAACGCAACCAGAAGTATTATTCTTTTTTTCATTTTTTCCTCCAACTTTTAATTGAAAAAGCCTTTGATCTTTACGGCTAAATATCAGAAAGGAAGCCGTTTTACATATGAACGCGATTTTGGATCGTCAAGCGGGATGGCTTTTTTGTCGCGTATTATCTCCGTCAAAACTCCTATGATGTGTCTGTCGTATATGCCGCGTTCGGTAAACGCGCGGTTATCGCCGCGCAGGAAGTATTCGCCGTCTTTTATCTTTACGACGCGGTGAAGCACATACTGACCGCTGTCCCGTTTATACAGCGGGACGTCGTGTTTTTGCAGAGGGCGAGTCAATTTGCGGATAACAAGCAGATCGCGGGGCTTAATAAACGGATACATACTGTCGCCGACATTTGTGTATACGAGCTTGCCCTGCTCTTTGATAATGTCTTCAAATGAATTCTTATTCATCAATCGCGCCTATTTCTCTGAGCTTTGAGATGACATCGGCAACGTCTGCACGCATTATTTCGCGGTCCCCCGAAAAGCGCTCGGAAAGCGCGTCGATGATCTCTTCCTCGGTAGTGTCCTTTTCGAGGCATTCGAGTATAACGCCAACGCTTTTGTTGCCCTGAACAAGTCCGTGAAAATCCGCATCGGCGGTGGGCACAAGCACTGACTCGCCGTCAATTGTATGAGATATAAAGTTACGGTTGAGCTTCATAATAAACTCCTTACGATAGCTTTTTATGTTTCAGCGCTGTCTCTGAGCTTTTTTCTCTTAATGACCTTCAGGCGACTGAATTCCTCTCTGTCTTTTTCATCAAGCGCGTCGGTTATGAACTTAACGGTTTCTTCAAACCTCGGGATCATTATGTTCTTCAGCGCGTTGGCACGCTTTTGGGTCTTTTTTATGGAATCCGCCAGACGATACACGCTGTTTTCGATCTCCGCAAGCTCAACGGTGAGCTCTTTGACCTTGGTGAAAAGGAGGTAAGCCTTGTCGACAGCGGAGTTAGTTGTGCGTGCGCCGTAATACATAAAATTTTGGTTATCGCTCTCATCTATCGTGAGGATCGGGATCTCAACGCCCATTACGCTTCGTGAATCAAGCTGCAAACCGTCCTCGATCGGGACGGCGTTGGAGATGTCCTCACAGAAGCCGTTGGTGATATTGGCTGTTTGAAGAGCGATATACGCCTCGTCATAAGCGCTGTCGATCTTTTCCTGGATGGCATTTGCGTGGTCGATAAGCGTCATCATTTCTCTTACGAGGATGTTGCGCTTGCGGTCGAGCAGTTCATAGCCGTTTTTGGCAAGCGCCAGCGATTTTTTTGTGTTCATAAGGTTGCCCTTGGTGGGCACTGCCTGTACAGCCATTACTGCACCTCCTTATCCCTTGTAATAGATGTCGAGCACCGCGTCATCAACACGGTCGAGCTCGGCGCGAGGAAGCGTTGAAAGAAGCTCCCAGCCTAAATTAAGGCTTTGCTCTATACTGCGGTTTTCGGTGAAGCCCTGATTCACAAAGCGCGATTCAAACAGCTTGCCGAATTCGATGTATTTTTTGTCGATCGGAGAAAGCTCCTCCTCGCCGATTACGGACGCTAGCGAGCGGGCGTCTATGACCTTTGCGTAAGACGCGAAAAGCTGGTTTGCGAGCGACTGATGGTCGCCGCGGGTGTAGCCCTCACCGATACCGTCCTTCATCAGACGGGAAAGCGACGGCAGCACGCTTACGGGCGGATAAAAGCCCTGACCCTGAAGCGTTCTGTCCAGAACGATCTGACCCTCGGTGATGTAGCCGGTGAGGTCGGGGATCGGGTGAGTGATGTCGTCGTTTGGCATAGTGAGGATCGGGATCTGAGTTACCGAACCGGGGTGACCTTTTATCATACCGGCTCTTTCATAAAGAGAAGCGAGGTCGGAGTAAAGATAACCCGGATAGCCCTTTCTGCCGGGGATCTCACCCTTTGAGGATGAAAACTCACGAAGAGCCTCGGCGTATGACGTCATATCGGTCATAATGACGAGGATGTGCATATCCAGCTCAAACGCGAGATACTCGGCTACGGTCAAAGCGCAGCGCGGAGTAAGGGTACGCTCGATGATAGGGTCGTTTGAAAGGTTGAGCAGCATAACGACACGAGACAAAACTCCGCTTTCCTCAAAGCTTTTGCGGAAATATTCGGCGACATCCTTCTGAACGCCCATTGCTGCGAACACAACGCCAAAATTGCTGCTGTCGGCGCCGCTGATCTTAGCCTGGCGGACTATCTGGACAGCGAGATCGTTATGAGTCATACCGGAGCCTGAGAAGATAGGCAGCTTCTGACCGCGGATAAGCGTCATGAGCGTGTCGATCGTCGAGATGCCGGTGTTTATGTAGTTTTTGGGATATACGCGCGAAACGGGATTGATGGGAGTTCCGTTGATGTTGGCGCGCTTTACGGGGAAAATATTGCCCAGACCGTCTATAGGACGACCGGCGCCGTCGAGAACTCTGCCGATTATCTCAGGAGAGAGCGGCATTTCCATAGGATGACCGGTCAGACGGGTGCGGGTGTTTTTGAGGCTGATGCGTCTGGTGCCCTCAAACACCTGGACGACGATCCTTTCGCCTTCGATCTGAACGACACGGCCCTGGCGAACGGTGCCGTTTTCAAGCTTTATATCGACGATCTCTTCGTTGGAAACGCCCTTGACGCCGTCCATTACGATAAGCGAGCCGTTGATTTCTTTTACGCCTACATAATCAATAATCAATGCGTTTCCTCCTTACTGCAGCAGTGTGCCGAGTTTTTCGTCGATTTCCACGATATAGTCGTCAAACATTTCAAGACGGTTGTTGGGAATATCGTATTTCATTTTTGTCAGCTTGTCGAAAAGACCGAACTCCAAAACCTTTGAAAGCGGTATCTCACGCGCTACGACTTCCTTTGCCTTTGAATGCAAGTGAAGAATGACCTTCATCATCAGCTTTTGCTTTTCAAGCGGAACATAGGTGTCCTCGGCGTGGAAGGCGTTTTGCTGAAGGAAGCCGACGCGGATAACGCGCGCGGTCTCTATGACGAGCTTCTGATCGTCGGGAAGTACGTCGGAACCGATGAGCTTGACGATCTCCATCAGCGAGCTCTCCTCCTGGAGCAGCGCGCTGATATTGTTGCGGTATTCGGTGAATTCCTCTCCGAGGTTTTCTTTGAACCACGGATCGAGGTCATTGAAATATTCGCTGTAGCTGTTTATCCAGTTGATCGCGGGATAGTGACGCGCATACGCGAGCGCCTTGTCAAGCGCCCAGAACACGCGGGTGAAGCGCTTTGTGTTCTGAGTAACGGGCTCGGAGAAGTCGGAGCCCTGGGGCGATACAGCGCCGATAAGCGTTACGGAGCCTTCTCCCCCGCTCAGCACGTCGGCACGTCCGCCGCGCTCGTAAAACTCAGCCAGACGTGAAGGAAGATACGCCGGGAAGCCTTCTTCAGCGGGCATTTCCTCAAGACGTCCGGAAATCTCACGCAGAGCCTCCGCCCATCGCGAGGTGGAGTCAGCCATCATAGCGACGTGATAGCCCATATCGCGGTAGTATTCGGCAAGCGTGATGCCGGTGTATATTGACGCTTCACGAGCCGCAACAGGCATATTTGAAGTGTTTGCTATCAGAACGGTCCTGTCGGTCATGGGACGGTTCGACTTCGGGTCGATAAGCTCCGAAAACTCATCGAGGACCTGGCTCATCTCGTTTCCGCGCTCGCCGCAGCCGACGTAAATTATAATATCGGCGTCGCACCACTTTGCAAGCTGATGCTGGTTCATGGTCTTGCCTGTACCGAAGCCGCCGGGGATCGCGGCTGTTCCGCCCTTGGCGATCGGGAAAAGCGTATCCATAACACGCTGACCGGTAATAAGCGGGATGGACGGAGTAAGCCTTTGCTTTACGGGTCTTGAGGTACGGATAGGCCACTGCTGACATAAGGTCAGGTCGTGAAGCTCTCCGAGATCGTCCTCGAGCACGGCGATGACGTCAAAAATGCGGTGTTCTCCGTCAGGCTTGACCTCTTTGATCACGCCCGAAAGCTCGGGAGGCACCATGACGCGGTGCTCAATGATCGGGGTCTCGGGAAGTGTCGCGTAGATCTGACCGCCTTCGAGCCTGTCGCCCGCCTTAATTGTTAAGGTGACGTTCCAAAGCTTGTCGGGGTCGAGCGAGGAAACCGAAGCGCCTCTGCTGATGAACGCGCCCGAACGCTCCTCGATCGCTTTCAGAGGACGTTCAATGCCGTCGAAAATATTGTCCAGAATACCCGGTCCGAGAAGGACGTTCATCGGCGCGCCCGTGCCGGAAACCGGATCGCCGGGCTTCAAGCCTGTTGTTTCCTCATAAACCTGTATGGTGGTGAACTTATCGGTGATTCCGATAACCTCGCCAACGAGGTTCTGCTCGCCGACATGAACCATTTCCATCATCTCGAAACAGTCGGCGTTTTTTACGGTAACAACAGGACCGTTTATTCCGTAAATCATATTGTTGTTCATATATCGATCACTCTTTCGATTCCGTTGAATTAAAGTACGCTGAGAGCGGAGTTTTCATAAAACCAATCGCGCTGCGCGTCCAGCTTGCTGTCGAGGGTCTCGTCGGCGATCAGACCCATGCTTTCACAATAGCCTTTGATACCGCCGATTTTTATGGTTTTATCCGCCTCAAAAGTAACGTCGCCGCCGAACAACGGCTTTAATGAATCCGCTTTATCAAGATCGGATTCTTTGAGATAAACCACGCACGGAGCGTCGCCGAACAACGCGGACATCTCCTTTGCGCTGTCGCTTAGCTTCTCAGAATACTCGTCGGTACGAGTATACTCACAGAGCCTTTCCGCAGCCAGTCGGAAAACTTCCTCTGTCATAGCGGAGCGCTCTATATAAAGCTGTTTCTGACCCTCCTGGGTCTTTGCGGCAAGCATGGCGGTCTGTCTGTTGCGCTCCTCGGCAAGCTTTTCCTTGACGAGAAGGTCGCTGTCATGCTTTGCTTTTTCCTCTGCCTCTTTAAGGCGTTCGGTCTTGAGCTGCTTGACCTCGCCCTGCATAGCCTGTTTCTGAGCGTTTGCGTACTTTTTTATCGCTTTCAGAAAGTTATCGGTTTTATTTTTTGCCATGAGAATCCTTCTTTCCGTGATAACGCGTTACAGCTTTACGCCGATAGCGTCCTGAACATACTTTGTGATGCTGTCCTTAGTTCTGCCGTTGCCGTGACGGTCGGGGATCTCGACGATCAGGGGCTTTTTACGGTTGAGCTTTAGATCGTAAACGATGTCGGGACACAGTGACACGAGCTTTTCGGTCATCAGAATGACCGCGATGTCCTCGCGCTCCATAGCCTTAGTCAGCTCACGGCGCACTTCGTCTTCCTCATGGACGACAACGCCGGGAATACCGGCAAAGCGCATACCCATTTTGGTGTCGACGTTATCACTTATCAAATAGAATTTCATTTATAATCACTTATCCGATCTTGGAGATAATCATAATGGAAATAAGCATTCCGTAGAGAGCGATACCTTCGCCGAGCGCGACGAAGATAATTGCCTTACCAAACGCCTTGGGGTCTTCGCTGGTCGCTCCGATAGCCGCGGGAGCAGCGTTGCCGACAGCGATACCGCCGCCGATACAGGAAAGACCTGTCGCGGCTGCAGCGCCGATATAAGCCATACTTTCAGCAGAAGAAGAAGCCGCGTCGCCCGTAGCAGCGCTTACCGCAAACGGACAGATCATACATACGGCAAAAACAAACGCAAAGGAAGCAAGCTGCATGATGAGGGTTCTCTTTCTGCTTTTTCCGTGCGAGACCGCTCTTACGGCAAGAAGCACGGAACCGATCAAAAATACAACGGGTAAAGCCATAAATAATAAATCAAAAACGGACATAATATTTAACCTCCAAAATTATTCTATGTTTAGTCTGACGGGCTCAAACTGTCTGCCCTCGCCCGAATAAAAGCGGCTGAACATCTCGTAATATTCAAGCCTTAACACCTGGATAGCGACAAGCAGCGCCTCCAAAACAAGCACAAGCGCGTTGCCGATAACGACTACTATATAATAGCCGACTCCGCCGACGGTTTCGGCGAGGACAAATACAACAAGCATCATTCCCGCGTGAACAAGAACAAACGCGCCCACACGCAAAAAGCTCATTGTATTGGTGACATATCCCAAAAGGACTTCTATGGATTCAAATAGATTTTCGACAATGTATCCGCCCCAGCTTTCGGGCTGCCAATCCTTTTCGCCGTTGACCAGATCTCCCAAAGGCTCGGCAAAGAATATAAGCAGGAACGGCAAGACGACAAGCCCCAGGATATAAGGCAGCGTCATAACGTGCATGCCGAAGAATATCTCGGCCGTTAGTCCGAATACAAGCGAACAGTAGAAAACGATCCCGGCGACACCGCTTGTTCCGAAAAGCGCCCTGCCGTAGTTTCGCTGCCTGATCGACGTGTAAACGTTCAAAAACATCGCGACGATAAGCAGGAAAACGCCTATTCCTATAGCGCCCAGGATTATGACGTTCGTGTTCTTTGAAGCCATGACTTCAAACGGCTTTTCTTCAAAGCCTGCCTGTCTGTATATCGGGTCGAGCCAGTGTTCAAAGCCGAAAACGCTGCCGAACAGCGTTCCGAAAAGCATTGCGGAAAGTCCGCACGGGAACAGTATTTTTCCGATGGGCATTTTCTTTAGCTTCCACATCAGGATTCCGATGATGGCGAGAATGCCGCCCTGTCCCAGATCGGCAAACATTATGCCGAAGATTATTATATATGTGATTGCGACAAAGAGCGTGGGATCGATCTCGTTGTACTTCGGTACGCCGTACATTTCGGTATAGTACGCGAACGGTCTTGCCAAAAAACAGTTTTTAAGCTTTACGGGCGGGCTTTTATCGAGCTCGTCTTTGGCGTCGGAGAAATCAAGCTCAACGCTTGTGATGCTCTTTAAACGGTCGCGAAGCTGCTTTTTGCTGCTGCTCGGGATCCATCCTACGATGATAAAGCTTTTGTTGTGCTGCAAAGCCTTGTTTCGGATCCCGGCATATAGATAAAGCTCCTCGAGCTTTGAAAGACAGCGCGTGATCTGTTCTTTGTTTTCGTCGAGATATTTATCGAGGTTTTTCTGAGCCTGAGCAAATTCGGCTTCAAGCTTCTTTATCTGAGATTTTATTTCCTCGGCTTTCTGGGCGGGAGAATCGTCCGCCGAGATAAGCTCGGTGGGCTCAAAGAAAAGCCCCTCAAAGACCTTGTCGATCTCTTCGGTTTTATCTATCGGAGCGAAATACACGCCCCAGCAGTGGGTCTTATCCTCGGAGCAAACGTAAAACTCGATGTATTTATCGTCGCTGTACGCCTCGAGCTTCTGCATGTTGTCCTTGGGCAGTCTGCCGAATCTCGCGTTTACGAATTTGGTTTTTTCAGCCTTTGAGATAGCTGTTTCCAATCCCGAAAAGTGCTCGGTGACGCTGAGATTGTGCTTTGCCGTTTCGAGCTTTGAAGCGATGACCTCTCTTTTGTCGATCAGGTCGTCGACTTCCGCCGTTGTTAAAGCGGAAAAGCTCTCAAGCTCCTCAAATTCGGGGCTGTAGTCACCGACATCTATCAGCGGAAATTTGCGTTTGGTTTGATTAAGCGCGGATTTGAGGTTTGTCAGAGGCTCGGCGTAGATGTTCTTTGTCTGAAGCCGGGTGAAATCCTGAAGGTCGCTGTAGAAATTGCCGACCTCGTCGGGATGAAATACACCCGATTCGCCGAGAACCGTGATGACCTCGTCAATGTGCTCCATCAATCCGATGATGTTTACCGCCTGCATTGATGATACTGCCAAAATATATTCACCTCTTTAACAGTCAGTGGATTATCAGAGACTTTATGATTTTAGGGTCGAGCCGATACCTTATCCCCTCGATAAGACTGATGACGTTCATCAGCTCCGTTTCCGAGAGGAACATAAAAGATACCATTACGACCGAAGGATTATTTGAAAAACGGATATTCTTTTTAGCCAGCCGATACTGAACGCGCGGGCTGATGTCGCCGGCGTATTTATAGCCTATCTTTCCGATCATTCTTCCGCTGCCGGTGTTCTGCATGATCTGAAAGACCTCAGCCGACGACTGTGCCTGACACATTCTGTCGATAAGCTTAGGGCTTAGACTGCTGTACTCGGGCATCATATTGGCGCGGATGACCTCGGAAGAAAGATGATAGTACTTTTTCAGCCTCAAAATCCTGGAAAAAATACTGTAATCGTTGATCGTCTTGAATATGGACATAAGCTCGCGGCGTTCGCTGCCCTTTGTCTTTTTGCTGATAAGCTCAAGCACGTTTTTCGTAATGCGCCCGTACAGCGCGTTTTCGATGTCGGAAATCGGAAGTCTGCCCTTATCGTCGGGGGTGAATCCCTTCAGGATTTCGTAATATGATGTATGCTGAAGCGAATCTAGGAACTCGTCGAAGCCGTGGGCGTTAGCGAGCCTGTTGACGTCTAGCTCGGTGTGCTTTGAAAGAAAGGCGGGAAACTGAAAGATAAACTTTTCCGTTGAATTCGAGTTGAGCAAAACCAGAAAGCGGATGATCTGCTCGGTTTCGATTTTCTCTACGATATATCGGGAAAAGCCCGAGCTGACGCTTGAATCGTAGCGGCAAAGAGAATCGAACTCGTTGAACAGATACTGACGAAGCATCTGCTCGAGCCGTCCGCGGTGAACGTCGCGCTCGTTTACATCGGAAAGCACCGAGGCAAAATGGGTGTGTGATTTGAGATACACCATGACCTCGGCAACGCTTTGACACGCGAGAATGCTTGTATAGTCCCGATCGGTCAGAAACCTGCCGTACTTTGCCCGCGCCTTTGCCGAAACGGCATAGGATGTGGCGGACATATGATCATCTCCTTTTTATCCGACTACACGGTTGAAAATCTCATCAACCCATCTGTCGCGGTTTTGTTCATAATCGGATTTCAGTTTTATCAGCACGGATTCCTGTTTGGCGGTCGCGTCGGAAAGCTTCTTCTGCGTTCGCTTTTCAATATAGGTATTGTTTTTTGCAATTTCGCTTTGAGCGTCATCCATATACTTTTTGTAGATCGCCGCGGCTTCTTCTTCGATTTTTTGCTTTCTTTTTTCGGCGGCGATACGGTTGGATTCTTCAAGCGCCTTTGCCTCATTATCTGCCTCGATAATACGGCGTATCATATCCTGCAAAATATTTCACCTCTTTTTACGGGGACAATAGCTATCCCCTTGTTTACACTTTGATAATTATATCAAAAAATATATGAAAAATCAACCGCTTTTAACATTTTTCAAAACAAACTCAACAATAAAACAATATATTTTTATAATAGCAATTCATCAGTATTTATTGTCCCTGTTTTGTCCTTCTTGCAATGTTAAAATACTATCATAACAAATGCAGGGAGGTAATAAAAATGAACCGCAAAAAAGCTGAAAACAAAAAAAGAGAGTACACTTCCTCTGTTGCCGCGATGATAATGTGTGCGGTGATCGGAATAAGCGGTATGGGTTTCACGGCAGCGGCAAAGCACGCGGCGGCAACTCCCGAAGAAAAGCCTGTCGCATACTCGGCGTTGAGTGTTCTGACTCAAGCCGGAGAAAAAGCATATCACGACGCTATATTAAAATAAAAAGAAAAAACGGCAGGCGCAGTCGATAAGACAGCGTCTGCCGAATGTTTTAGTAGTCGGAATACAGAAAATCCGCCCAATAGTATTGGCTCATATATTCGCACTCATAGGCGTTTACGGCACCCGGGTCAAGCTCCTGAAAGCGGTAGTAGTCGCAGTCGAGCTTATCGGGATCGACCGAAACGTTATTATAGGTTTTGCGGATAACGCTTTCGGCGCCGACTTCCTTCAGGCTTTTCATAAGCGAGGAAACGATCTTCTGAACATACGTCTGCTGCTTGCTGTCGTATGGCATATCCTCAAACAGAATCGCCGCTATCTCCTTTTTGGTGCACGAGCTGCCGTGGCGGTGAACAAGATAGGCGAACACCTCTTTTGCCTTGCTGCGCTCGAAATGCAAAGGCTTGCCGTCGGAGGTGAAAACATCAAAGTTTCCGAAGCACTGTACCTTCAGCACGGCGTTGCTTTTCGGAACGATCGGGAAGCGAAGATCCTCAAGCTCGGACGCGACCTTATCCTTTGTTACGGGCTTCATAATGTA
>CACXGW010000127.1 GCA_902767325.1 uncultured Ruminococcus sp. | reverse complement strand
GTGGTGCTCTGATAAATAGGAACCTGTCTGGGTTCGCCGTTTTCGGGTTCATAGCCTGCGTGCAGGCACTTTGTTTCGATGTTCATAATTATCTCTCCTTAATAGTTGCCGGTAGTCAGTTGTCAGCAGTCAGTTAACTGAATACTGAATACTGATTACTGCCTACTGAATACTGATCACATAAAAAACTGCTTTATCCATCCCGTCACCATATCGGTGCCGAAGATGATCGCTGCGGCAAGCAGGATGAACAGGATCGCCGAGATGATCCTTACCGCGGTGCGCTTGCCCGGGGACATTTCCTCAAACTCCTCAACGCCCTGCACCTGCGGCTCTTCATTAGAAGGCTCGTCCGACTCGGGCAATATCTCCTCGACCTCGCCCTCGATCTTGATTGCGCCGATGCCGACGCAAAGGTCATATGCCTTTTCATAGTCGCTTTCGGCAACATAAATATCCTGCTCGGAATAGTTGTCCACTCCCGTGACAGCCTTGGCTGAGAAGTTGCGCTTCTGCGGCTTGCTGTCGTTGGGGATACCGTTGTCGGAAAGCGCGGTCTTTATGCGCTCGAGCTCAAAGCCCGAGGCGGAAACCAAAAACTTTACTGATGTATCCGTCATAATAATCTCCTGTCTTTCATAGTACAGGAACATTCTACCACAAATCCGCTCAGGTAGCAAGAGGGAAATCCGATTAAAAGTGAATAGTGAATAGTGAAAAGTGTCGGTCGTGCAGCAAGCTTTGCTTTTGCACAACTTTTAGCTTCCGACCGAAATTATATTACTGCGGTCGGGAACCATAGGTATCTGCTTAATCAATTCTATCTGCACGACCTTCACTTTCAACTTTCCACTTTCAACTTTCAACTTAAAAAAATCGGTCTGACCTGTTCTCCCCTGAGCGCGGCTTTGGCGCAGGTCGGGATAAGGCTGAAATCCGCCACCAATGAGTTTGGCTTCTTGACCGGGTCGTCCTGCGCCATCGGCACGAAATAGATGTTCTTTGTGTTGAGCAGTCTGCCGATGTTCTGAGCCGAGGCTCCGAGCGCGTCGTTTGTCGCGGCGCATATCAGCACGGGTTTCAGCACTCTGAGATGCGACTTTGCCGCCATGGTCACCGAGGTATCCGTAACACCCAAAGAGAGCTTTGCCAGCGTGTTGCCGGTGCAGGGCGCGATCAACAGCAGGTCGCAGAGGTTTTTAGGACCGATCGGCTCGGTCTCCACCGTCGTTGTCAGAGGCTTATTCCCCGTTATTTTATAAGCTTTTTCAAGCATTTCTTCAGCATTACCGAAGCGCGTGTCGGTCGAGCAGGCGTTTTGCGACATAATGGGTATCACATCATAGCCCAGCTCTACAAGCGCCTTCATCTGTTCAAATGCCTTTGAAAAGGTGCAAAAGGAACCGCACATCGCAAATCCAATGGTTGCTTTTGTCACCGTTTACCCTCCTTGATTATTGAAAATACTGTTTTTTTGATGATTTCTCCCGCGGCTTTCGGGGCGCATTTTCCGGGAAGCGACAGCGCGCGCCGGGCGTCAATGCCCAATGCGGCGGCGCTCTCGAAATCCACTCCTCCGGGAAGCGAAGCCAGATCAAACAGCAGAGCCGTTTTATCCGTTTTTCGCAGCAGCGCCTCGTCGAAAACCATCGCGGGAACCGTATTGAAAATCAAGTCATAGCCCCGGGCGTCGCCGAGCGAGGAGAAGTCCCCGGCGGTATAGCCGAGCGTTTCGATAAAAGCCAGATCGGAAGCCTTCCTGGCGCACACCGTGACCGATGAGCCGAGTGAGCTCAGCCGCCGCGCAAGGGCTTTTCCTATCCTGCCAAAGCCCGTAACGAGTGACCGGCTTCCCCAAAGCGTTCCCTCATATTCTTGCATGGCAAGCTCCAGAGCGCCCTCAGCCGTGGGAACAGCGTTGAGAACGGCAAAGTCATCACGCGAAGCATAGTCGTAAACAGAGGCGTTTTTAAGCATTGGATACGCCCTGAAAAGTCTGTCACTCATAGCCGCAAACACCGGTTTTTTGCAAAGCAAAGCCTGCTGCTCTTCGGAGAGCACGATGCTCTTTTCCGAAAACGGAGAGTTTATGCTCCTGTCGGCTCTGACGGACGGCAACGGCAATATCACAGCGTCGCTGTACAGCACCGCAGCCTCTACGCCCGAAAGCGCCCTGAACCCGTGCTCGCGAAGCTTGCCGAAGCCCGCGAGAATAACCCCGCATCCGTCCTCAAGAAGCGACTGCGCCAAAAACAGCTGGCGCTTGTCGCCGCCGATTATCCCAAACGTTTTGATATTTCCAAATGCTTCACTCATAAAAAACACCCGCGCTGCAAAAGACTTGATACTCCATCTTATGCCGCGCGGGAAATTTGTGTTAACAGCAAAACAAGCTGCCGATTGGCAGCCTGCTTTGCGATTGTGTGTTTTATGAAAATGAACGCTCTTTGTGCAATTCATTTTGCCGAAGTATAGGAAAAATAGACAACGCAATATGTTGTGGTCGCTTATTTTTCTTTGTATATTATACCTTTTTATAAGGCGGTTTTCAAGGGCGAAAAGGGCGATTTGTCTTATCTGAACAGGTAAAATGACGAATTGCACAATAATTGCGCCCAAAATTTGTGCACTATTTAATGCTAAAACAGAAAAATAAGTCCGTTTACAAAAGCTGATATTTTGTCACTCGTCAAAAGTTACAAAATTTTAATTTCTAAAATCGCATTATAACCAATGAATAAAAACACTAATACAATATTATTTTGCTTTACTATAATCTATCTTGCTTTAAAACTCCAGACAGAATCGGGCTTTTCGCAATAGTAAAAAATCGAAATATTATGAAAAAAACACCTTGTGACAAAAAGAAACAATTCTGTAACAATTGTCGGATGTTTGGATAAATTACACTAATTGATTTTTGCAGGCATTGTCCTGACAATGACACAATGGAAATCGTTGGAAACGAGTTCGAATATTTATCGAACATTCGTTTGCTTTTTCGAACAAAATGCGTTATAATATAGTCAGGAGGAAACTCCCCGGGCAGCCCCGTCCCGCAAGCGAATGATCAAAAACTCACTACGAAAGGAAAGGCAAAAAACCAAATGAATTATCTTGAATGGTCAAACGAATACGAAGAAACAGCGAAAATGCTCGACGAGCTTATCCAAAAGCTGAAAAAACAGCGGACAGCCTCCCCTGCCAACCGTCGTGAGCTGTCCGATAAAATAACATATTACAGGCAGTGCCGCGCAGAATGTATTGAGATATCAAATCATCTGCGTGATCGTCACAGAGGTGTTGCATGAAAACAAACAAAATCCACTTCACTAAAGAAAACGAGCGGTACCTGCTTTATAACGAGCGTTTCAGCGGAAACGACAATAACGAAAAGCGAAAGAGAATGAAGCTCTATCTGCTCAACGTGATGGAATCGGACCTCACCCCTATGCAGAAATTCTGCATTTCCGAACACATTATGAAAGGCAGGGCGCAAAAGGAGATCGCCCGTCAGCTTGGGCTGAACAACTCCACGATCTGCCGCCACATAGCAGCCGGCAAGAAAAAGCTGAAAAAAGCAGCGGAGTTTTTGGATGCCGGAGGCTAGATGCCAGAAGCCAGATGATAGAAAGGCTCCCCTAAAGCTAAAGCATTAGGGGAGCCTTATTATATCTTATAACTTATTACTTATAACTTAGTACTTATCTAACAAACACCGGAACATAGCCTATCTCGGAGATGAACTCCGCAAGGAAGCGCTGTATCTCTGTTACGTCCTTGATGGAGATCCTGTCGTCGTCGTTGGAATCCGCGAGGAACAGCGCAAGAGCGTCGTTCTCGTCGAGGAGCGGATCGCCGCCGTCGGTCGTGAATTCCGCAAGGAATTGCTGGATGACCGTGGCGTCGTCGATGCTGACAACATTGTTGCCGTTGAGGTCGCCGACGGGCTTGAAAGCATCCTCAATCAAAGCAAGAATATCCTCTTCCTCTCCCGGCTCAAAGCCTCTGTCGATGACCGCCTGTTCTACCTCATTCTTGCTGAGAAGCAGGTCTCTCACGATTTTGCTGATATTCTTCGGAGAATTCATCTGAGCGTCGCCGAAATTGTTGTGGAGGTAGTCCACGGTGTACTCGAGCGGGATGGTCTTGTCATTCGAGAGATCGTCGGGGCCGGGACCAAACGGAGACAGCTCCGCGCTCCAGTCGAAGTCATAGCCGAGATCGTTGATTATCTGCTCAGCCTGAGCAGCGTTAAGTCCGAGGTGCATAATAGCCGCGTCGATCTCATTCTGCTCACTCCTGCCGCCAAACACATAATCGCGGTTATTGTTTGCATATCTGAGATAATCGGCAAATACGGTTTCGGCTGATTCGTCAGCCCAGAACGCCTGACCTATGATGCGTCCGCCTCTTGTGACGGTGATCGGAACGCCATAGGTGTTTTTGTCCATATTCACCCAGTTAGCGATATAAGTAAACTTGTTGCTGTCCATGGAGTTTTCCGTTTTATCTCCGGTGAAGTACGCCATATCGCCGAGACAATCGGTGCTGAATATCAAATCGGCGCTCTGAGTGTACCAGTCGTTGGTAAAGATAACTCCGTACTGCTTGCTGCCGTCGAGCAAAATGCCGTTTGCAGCGGGATCATACGACCAGATGTTATCGCTTTCATATGTCATAGTTCCTGCAGCGGCGCCCCAGGGATATAACTGCTCACCGCCGTGCTCGTAGAAATATATCGTCATACTGCTCAGATTTATTCCAAGCTCGGGATCGGCGTAGAAATAGATTTTGCCGTCGCTTTTCTTATTCCATTGCGGAGGGGTGATCTGCACTTGGGGATCTTCGGGATCGTCAAAATCGTCGGGATCGTCGATATTCTGATACGGCTCAAAGCCGAGAGTCAAACCGAACGGGTCTTCATCGCTGTTGAGTCTGCATAACTCAAACACATATTCTTCGCCGGCGGACACACTGCAATATACAGTAATATCGCTGTCGCCTTCGTTTTCACCGATCACTCCGAAATCCGAAGCGCGGTAGACCCTTACCAAAGCGTGACCGTCACCTACGGAATAAAGCGCCATCTCACCGTTCGAGCCGGGAGTGAAGCGGTAGTAGTAAAAGTCCTGTGCGGACGGGTCGATAGTCTTTGTTGTATCCGGAACAAATTCTTCAAGCGACTGCGGGTCGGGCAGTCCGCAGACCGTGCAGTAACCGTCGACATAATTGTGATTGCCGGTGCGGTCGATGAAGTGATAGTTATATTCCTCACCGCAAAGCGAACAGGTAAAATGAGTCATACCAGTGTGACCGCAGTCGGCGGGATATATCTCATAGCTCCAGTCGTGGTCGCAGGTGTTCTCGGGCTCGGTCGCAGGCTCTGTAGGCTGCTCGGGCTCGGAACCGCCATCATAATAGCTTCCGGTAGTAAAGTTGCCGAGCTCGCCGCCCATCTGAGTATTGAGCGACTTTGTGGGATATACGCCGTATTCGCCGTTACCGTAGTAGAAGTAAAACTCTCCGCTATAAACTCCGTATGAAGATACATCGTCAAGATCAACAACATAGACCATATTGTCAAAGGTAAAGGAAAGGCTGTTGCCGGAAGGCTCCTCGTATGGATAAATCTCATCGACCGTATCCTCGTTGAAGAAGTTGGACGCATAGCTTCCGAACTCCGAGAAGTCGAGGCTTGAGTTGTTAGCGTCAAAGAAGTTGTCTATCTGATATGTGCGCTGACCCCTGGTGAGCGAGTCCCAATCCACTCCGTTCGCGGCTGCGGCGAGCTTATTCAGGTTTTCCCAGAACGTAACGGAATCCAAATCGAGATTAGAAACATCCAAGCCGCAGATAGCCGCCTGGCGCATATAGACATAGCGGAACAGCTCATCGTACTTTTCGACATCGTCGTAACGGCAGTAATACTGCGC
>CACXGW010000126.1 GCA_902767325.1 uncultured Ruminococcus sp. | reverse complement strand
CCCGGTGGATATCATCTCTGAACTCCGAAGCGTATTTTAAATCCTGTTCGCTGTATTCTGACATGGCTTTTACCTCACGGATCATTCTTTATACCTATCCGAATCCATGATAACAGATAACCGAAAAAATGTCCACAAAAACATTATGATGTATCGGCGGATAAGATAGCACAAACCGCTTGCTTCTATTGCTTTTTTATACAAACATGCTATAATGAAAACGGCATATTATTTCTGTCCGGCTTTAGGGTGCCGGAAAAGCAAAACAAAAAGGAGGAACACTATGAAGAAAACACTGAGTGTGTTGCTGGCGATGACCATCGTGCTGTCGTGCGCCGCCGTTTTCGGCGTTTCCGCAACGACCGGCGAAGCAAAAGACAGTCCGGTTTATCTGCTCGGCGACGCCAACCTTGACGGCAAGGTGTCTATCGCCGATGTCACGGAAGTGCAGCGACAGCTTGCGGAGTTTACCGAAATGAGCGGTCTGCAAACCGCATTGTCCAAAGTTGACGGAAACGATCTGACCATCGGCTCAGCCACGCTGATCCAGCAGTATCTTGCCGAGATGGACACCGGTCTTTCCATCGGAGAGCCCGCGGGCGACGAAAACGAGGGCGTTATTTATTCCGAAAAGCTGATGTACTACATAGCTTCGGGCGCTTCCGTAATATCACAGGAGGATAAGTCGTTTTTTTCGACCGCATATCCCGACGTTGCGTTCGTCTCCGACGGCGAAGCACTTATGACTTTTGTGCAGTCCGCGGGTTATCAGATGAGCGATATGACCGTCACGATCGAGGAAAATTATCATGTTTACAACTTGCCGAACGGCACGTCGGTCATCTTTGACTATGACGATAAAATGATGATTTTCAGCGACTATTCCACTTTCACGACGCCAAACAACACCCTGCCGCTTTACCCGTTCGGTACAGGCTTCCCGCCCAACAGTACGCTGTATGAGAACCAGCCGAGCACAAAATACTTCGGCGGAGATCCGTGTGCGATGACCTTTGATTACAAAGAGGTCCCGATGCTGAAATCCGGCGACGATATCTTTATCCCGCTGCAGACCTTCTGCGACTTCTTTATGACGCCGCTCAACGTTTTTGTGCAGTACAACGGCAAGGATATCTATATGATGCACACAAGCATCGCGACTTTGAATCCCGACTTCTGGCAGCAATATTGCGACGCTACCGAAAAGAAGGAACAGATCTCCGACGCGCTGGCTCAGGTGAACTACTACGAGCTTTGCAACATCCTCGAAGCGCGCTACGGACTTCGCAAGGCGCATAATATCGATGATTTTGACGCTTATTTCAAACGCAGAGGCTTAAAGAGCGACTTCTTATCCGGCAACGTCAGGAAAATCGAAGAGGCAAATAATAAGATGGGCATGATGCTGTTTGAGGACTTCCACAGCGGAGCCAACAGCCAATCTCCGTTCTTTGACGGCACGCTTGATACCAACATTGACGACGCAAGTCCCGTTTTTGTTAATCGCCAGCAAGAATGGGCTGTTCTGAACGCGAAGCGCCAAGAATTCTTAGGTGATACGGTGGCTCCTTACGAGCGCCGCGGCGACACGGTTTTCATCACCTTTGACAGCTTTGAATGCAAGGGCTTTGACGACTATTATCAGGATGGCTATGAGCCTGATCCCAATTCCGGCGACTCGATCGATCTGTTTGCCTATGCGCTCAGGCGTTTGCAAAACGAAGACAGCGACGCGAAAAACGTTGTTGTCGACATCGCGTGCAACGGCGGCGGTCAGACGCTTGCCTGCGGTTACATCATGGACGCTTTGATCGGCAAATGCATCATTTGTATGCAGAACCCGAACACAGCCGCGCTGACTCAGAATGTTACGAAATTCGACCTCAACCTCGACGGCGTTATTGATGAAAACGACAAATCCATGAAGGCGATGGGCAAACATATTGCGCTCGTTATTTCCGACAGCTCGTTCTCCTGCGGAAACCTGCTGCCCTGCTCGCTCAACGCGCTTGATCCCGACGTGCTTTTGCTCGGTCAGCAGAGCGGCGGAGGCTCCTGCGTGGTTGGACGCCTAAGCAACGCGATCGGCTCCGTTATGCAGATTTCCGGCGAGCGTATGCTCGTTACCATGAAGAACGGCTACATCCGCGACATCGACGGCGGCGTAGCGCCGCACATCCCGCTCAGCGACAACAGAATCTTCGACCGCGACTACATCGTCAGCCGCGTTGACGATTATTTCGGCTGATAACGGTATTTTAATATCAAACGGCTCTTTCTTGTGAAGGAGCCGTCATTTATCGGAAGGAGCACAACATGAGTTTTGAAGTTTTACGCGCGACCGAGGAGTGGCAGCGCGCCGGGGCGTATTCCGTGCGCATCCAGGGAATGAACCGTCAGCACCACATCTCCCTTCGGGATGAGTTTGACGACCGCGACGGCGACGGATGCCGATACATCGTTTTGCTCGACGACGAATATCCCGTAGCGACCTGCCGCTTTTACGAGCTTGACGGCAAAAGCGTGATGCTGGGGCGCGTCGTGGTCCTTCCCGAATACCGCGGAAAGCACCTCGGCAGCAAGGTCATCGAGGAAGCCGAAAAGTGGATAGCGGAACTCGGCTACAGCGAAGTCAGAATAGACAGCCGGGTGGTCGCCACGGGCTTTTACGAAAAGCTGGGCTATTCGCGGATTGACAACGAGGTAATAAAAAGCTGGAGCTTTGATTGCATAAAAATGCATAAAAAGCTTAGCTGAGAAATATCAGGCAAAAATTCGCCTCCGCCGGAAATGAACCGCACCCCGTCAAGAGGACAGAGAAATAATTAAAAGAATATTTACAATGTAATAGTTTAGAAGTACCGCAAATTTTGG
>CACXGW010000125.1 GCA_902767325.1 uncultured Ruminococcus sp. | reverse complement strand
GCTTGGCAGTACTAATAGGTCGAGGGCTTGACCATACAACAATGTGGTACGATGCAAATAAATCCACAATCTTTGGTCAGCAGTATTAATACGTTTCTTCTATCTGCTCTTTATTCAGTTTTGAAGGTACTTGAAGCGTCGTTTTACGGCGCTTTTTCTTTTTGTTTCAGAATTCGCTGATCATTTTTCGGAATAATTTTAAAATCAAAAATAAAAACACTCCCTTCGGGCATAATATGCTTGAAAGGAGTGGTTTGTTTTGAAAAAGCGCAGACCGATTCATACGCATAAAAAAACAAAACGGTTCAACGGGATCTTCGGATATCCTGAGGAGGAGATCGAGGTCGATCCCACGGTCGTTTCCGCAACCGAAATGACCGGCTTGCTTCCCGCTGTCCGTGAGGATGAGTTCGACGAGGATGAATTCGAAGAATATTTTATGTGATCAGTAATCAACGCACAATTTGATCAAATTAGCGACGCCGTCGTTATCGTTTGAAGGGAGGATAACGTCGGCGGCTTTTTTGCAGCTTTCGCTTGCGTTGGCGACGGCAGTCTTTAATCCCGCGCAGGAAATCATATCCGCGTCATTATCGGCGTTGCCGCAGGCTGCGGTGTTTTCGGGTGAAATATCCAGACGTTCGCAAAGCCACTTCAGCGCGTTGCTTTTAGTAGCGTCCTTGTGCATAAGCTCGACAAAATTCGCTGAGGACGAGGTTATATATGTTTCCTTCAGATTTTGCTCAAGGATTTTTCGCACGCTTTCGCGCAGGATCTCGTCCGTGCATACATACTCAATGCTGTCAAGCTGACTGCGGTTTTCATAAATATATCGGCGCATATCGTCAAGTCCGCCGCGTGAGTTCTGCACATAGCTCACATAAGCGGGCGTGCAGCCGAATCTGATCGGGTCGCGAAGATAGCGATTGTCGGTGTAGGTCGCGCCAAGCAAAAACGCCTCCCAGATCAGGTCATACGGCTCGGTTAGCGACAGCGTTTTTTCTATCTCGGATTTCTTCATAAGAGTTTCGTTGATCCGCCTTCCGCCCCGGTCGTGGATGGCGGCGCCGTTGGACGTTATTACGTAGTTGACGCCTTTGAGCCGCAAAAAGCTTTCCGGCATAGAGTGATACGGTCTGCCGCTGGCGGCAACGATCTCGATGCCGTGATCTGCCGCAATTTCAACAGCTTCTGCAACAGCGTGCGAAAGCGTGTTGTTCGAGCGCAGCGCGGTGCCGTCGAGGTCGAGCGCAATGAGCTTAATTTTCATTTTTAAGCTCCTTAACGCCCGTGCGGCAGAAGGTGTTCATGCAGCAGTTCTCGCATTTCGGAGAGCGTGCGGTGCAGACCGCGCGGCCGTGAAGCACCAGACGGTGGCAGAAATCGTTGCTTTCGTCGGGCGGAAGAAGCTTTTTGAGCTCGAGTTCGATTTTTTTCTGATCCTTTTGCTTGTGAAGACCGAGCTTTGAGGTGATGCGTATACAGTGTGTGTCGACCACGACCGCAGGCTTGCCGAACACGTCGCCGCAAATAAGATTCGCGGTCTTTCTGCCGACTCCGGGAAGCTTTGTGAGAGCCTCTATGGTGTCGGGAACCTCGCCGCCGAAGTCATCGCGCAGCATCCGGCACATCGCCACAATATCCTTCGATTTCGTCTTGTACAGACCGCAGCTTTTTATGTATTCCGCAACGTCATCGACCTCGGCTTCGGCGAAGCTGTCGACATCGGGAAAACGGTCAAACAGCGCCGGCGTCACCATATTGACGCGCGCGTCAGTGCACTGAGCCGAAAGCCGCGTGGCGATCAGCAGATGGAGCGGGTCTTTATAATCCAGCGAACAGATCGCGTCGGGATATTCTTTTTTCAGCGCCTCAACAGCTTTTAAGGCTATCTCTTTTTTTGTCATCTTAGCCACCTCAAAACCAGTGTAGCATATTTTGTCGGTTATTGCAATTGTGAAAAAGAAATGATACAATAAGTTTATAATGATAAAGGCGGTGTTCTTGTGAAGTATAAAAACTATATTTTCGATCTGTACGGCACTCTTATCGACATAAATACAAACGAGTGGGACATACAATTGTGGAAAAAGATGGCGATCCTCTACGGCTACTACGGCGCCGATTATACATATAAGGAGCTTGGAAAAGCATACGGTGAGCTTATTGACAAAGAAAAGAAGGCGGTGCGCAGGCGTCACCCCGAATACACTGTCATTGATATAAAAATAGAAAAGGTTTTCCGCCGCCTGTTCATAAAGAAAGGCGTTAAGCCGAAGAAGGCGACGGTGCTTGAGGTTTGCGAGGTTTTCCGCTGCTTTTCGACGAAGTATATCAAGCTTTACGACGGCGTAACGGAGCTGCTCGACACGATAAAAGCGAACGGCGGAAGGGTCTTTCTGCTGTCGAACGCGCAGCGCACGTTCACCGAAAACGAGCTGAATATGTTAAAGCTCACGCCGTATTTCGACGGGATTTGCATAAGCTCGGATGAGGAGTGCTCAAAGCCCGATCCGCATTATTTTCAGATCCTTTTTGACCGCTGCGGGCTTAAAAAAGAGGAGAGCGTGATGGTAGGCAACGACTGTCTTTCCGACATAGGCGGAGCAGCTGATTTCGGCATAGACAGCATCTACATCCACCAGAGCATTTCGCCCGAAATCGACGGAAAGCTGCGAAGCACCTTTGCGGTGATGGACGGCGACGTGCATAAGATCACGGAATATTTGTTTGGATAAAAACAGGCTGCCGCGGAAAAAGCGGCAGCTTTTATGTTTGCTTGTGCAAAACATCCAAACGCGAGGCGGTATTTTTGGATTGCGTATAAATTTGCACTGTGGTATTATTAATATAGATATAAAGAGGAGGTGCAGCGATGAAAAAGTGCAGTAAAAAGCTGACGGCGGTTTTGCTTGCGGTCATCATTATGCTCGGCGCGCTTACCGCCATGCCCATATCTGTGTTCGCGGCAGAGTCCGGTGAAAGTGTCGGCGCTTCAAGCGGCACGACCGGCGACTGCACCTGGACAATTGATGACGAGGGCACGCTGACCATCAGCGGCAACGGCGAGATGAAGAGTAATGGTCAATATGAGCGCACTAATCCATGGGGGACGGAAATAAAAAAAGTCGTCATTGAAGATGGAGTAACAAGTATCGGAAGCTTTGCGTTTTGTAATTGCACTGACCTGACAAGCGTTTCGATAGGCTCCGGAGTAAAAGTGATTCGGGAATTTGCTTTTGATAACTGCGTTGGTTTGAAAAAAGTCAAAATCAGTGATCTTGACGCTTGGTATGATATACAGTTCTGCTGCCGGCGTAGCGAAGACGTCGATGCGCAAATGTATATCCCGTATCCGGATAATACATATAGCGCTCACCCTGCAGCTTATGGCGCCGACCTATATCTAAACGGGGAAATAGTCCGTGATTTAGTTATTCCAAGCAACTTGACAGAAATTAAAGATTATACATTTTACGGCTGTAACAGCATAGAGAGTGTCACGATTCCCGACGGTGTTAAAAGCATAGGCGCCGGTGCGTTTGCCCGCACCGGAATAACAAGCATTGATATTCCGAACAGCGTAGAAAACATAGGCGCCTCAGCGTTTGACAGAACAGCGTGGTATAAAAATCAACCCAATGGAATGATTTACATTGGCAATATAGCGTATGAATATAAAGGAGCGATGCCGAAAGGTACTGTAATTGAGATCAAAGACGGTACAAAAATAATAGCTTCTTACGCGTTCCATGGATATGATAATTTAACCGGCATCATAATTCCCGACAGCCTTGAAAAAATCGAATACAGAGCGTTCTGGTGGTGTAGCAACATTAAAAAAATCTATATCAGCGATATAGCAGCTTGGTGCAACATCAGCTATGATAGTTTTGGTATAGATCTGGGGTACGGTATCTCCTACCCTATTAGTTATGGCGCCGTCATGTATCTTAACGGAGAGATAATCCGTGATTTGATAATTCCGTATGGTGTAGAAACAATAAATGATTACGCGTTTTACGGGCTTTGCGGTTTGACAAGTGTCACGATTCCCGACAGCGTAACAAGTATCGGCGGTTCCGCTTTTTCCGCTTGCAGCAATCTGACAATTTACGGTTATGAAGGCTCGTATGCGGAAATCTACGCTATGAAGGAAAACATTCCGTTTGTTGTGATCACGCTTGGCGATCTTAACGGCGACGGCGCAGTTGACATCAGCGATGCCACGGAAATCCAGCGCGCGCTCGGAGAGTTTGACGACTCGATCGATCTGACCGACGGAATTGTGATCGCTGCGGCGGACGTCAACAAGGATAATAAAGTGAGCATAAGAGATGTAACGGAGATCCAAAGGTTCTGCGCCGAGATAATAACATCATTTGAATAAACACAAAAACAGGCTGCCGCTTTTCCGCGGCAGCCTGCTTGCGTTATGATTTTAATAACTATTTCCTTTTTGCGGGTTTCACGTTTTTTGCGTTTTTTGAGAGAAGCTTCTTTTTATACTGCGCGGGCGTGCACCCGTAGACCTTTTTGCACTGCGTGATAAAAGACTTTACGTTTGCAAAGCCGTTGTCGCGAGCCGCCGCGGAAACTGTGAAATTGAAGTTGAGCATATCGTTCACGGCGTTTTCCAGCCTGAGGTTCGCGAGATAATCCGAAAAGCTGACCCGAGTAACGCTCTTGAAATACTTGGAGAAGTACGAGGGCGAAAGGCTTACGACGCTTGAGATCTCGTCGAGCGAAATCTCGTTTTTATAGTTTTCGTTGATGTAGGCGATGGCGGTTTTAGCGTAGGAAAAATCGCGCTTTGCCGTTTTGCCCGAGCCCAATGAGCGGCGGAAGCAAAGGCAGTTTTTAAGCAGCAGATAGTAGATTTTGTTTATGTACGAATTCTGTATCAAAGCCGCGTAGTTTTCGGTTTCGTCGATCTCTGAAAGCTCACGCAGGAGGTTCGCGATCTCTGCTTTGACCTCGGGCTTGTCGTCAACGTCGAAAAACAGGCTCTCGACCGACTTATAAAACATACGGATATATTCAAAAGAAAAGTTGACGCAAAACAGCCGGCACACTTCATCCGCCGCGCGCAGCAGGTGAACGTCTTCGCTGTTGAGCAAAATAAAATCGCCCTGTTCAACAAGCGTTGTTTCGCCGTTGCAGCTGCATTCAGCGCGGCCTTCCGTCACATAAACAAGCTCCGGCTCCCTGTGCCACTGCAGCTCGGTTTGGCGCGTATCCGACGACAAACTCATGCGCATTATTGCCGCGGGGATCTTTTGGGTGTAATTAATGATGTCGTATTGATAATCCATTGCAAAAAACGACTCCTTAAACGGTTGCAAAAAATGCCGAAATGTTGTAATATATAATTTAGTATATATCTAAAATAACTTAAATGCTATGCATAAATGTTTGTTTTATATGGACTAATGTTGACGGAGGCTATATGAAACTCTCTCAAAACAATCTGGTTGACCTTCTTTGTCTGTCAAACGGCAACACTGATAATAACGTAAAACTGGAGCAAAAAAACACCCGCCCCGAATCCTACAAGCTGGTGTATGTCTTTGGCGGCAAGGGTAAAATATATATAGACGAAAAGTGCTTTCCCATCAGCAAAGGCGACTCCTTTGCCGTCTTTCCGTATAGTCATTTTTTTGTTTCCGGCAGTGATGATCTGAAGTACGTCTGGCTTGAGTTTTCGGGCGTCAAGGGCGCTATGCTGATGGCGAGAACCGCCTTTTCAAAGAAAACTCCCGTGTTGGGAAAAATCGACATCATCAACTTTGAGGATTTGTTTGATTTCCCCGAGCTTACAGGCGCTCCGTATGTGATGTACCGCATCGGCGGAGGACTGATCATGATCATGTCATATTATATGGAAAAGTTTCCCGGCAAGGCGCTTGAGTCGGAGGGATATGTCCTTCGAGCGTGTCAGGTTATCGAGGAAAATTGCTGCAATTACCACTTCGGAGTCAAGGACGTTGCCGAAGCGCTGAAAATCGACCGCAGCTATCTTTACCGTATGTTTATGGATGAAATGGGCGTTTCGGTCATGGACTACATCACCCGCCGCCGCATTTCCAGAGCGGAAGCGATGCTTCTGAATTCCGACACGCCGATCAAGGACGTCGCGCTGTCAGTGGGATATATGGATCAGATGTATTTTTCACGCGTGTTTAAAAAACAAAACGGCCGCACCCCGACGGAATTCCGCAGGGCGATCAGCCGCTGATTTGTTTTATTTGGTTTTATAGCGAGTGGCATTCCGAAAGCACGGTAAACAGCGCCGCGTCTGAGGCTGCTCTGCGGATCGTCGCGCGGTTGTTTTGGCTGTTCGCTCCGCCGAGAAGGAGCTTTATCGCGTATGCCTTGTCCTTGGTGCAGACACCCATGAACACCAGCCCGACGGGTTTTTCGGCGGTGCCGCCGGTCGGTCCGGCTATTCCCGTGGTGCTGACGGCTATGTCGGCGCCAGAAAGCTTTTTGACGCCCTCCGCCATCTGGATGGCGGTTTCGGCGGAAACGGCGCCCAGAACGGTAAGCGTTTCCTCGCTGACGCCCAAAACCTTTGTTTTGATCTCGTTGGCGTAGGAGCAAACTCCGCAGTCGAACACCTCGCTCGAGCCGCTGACGCGCGTTATGCGCTCGCTTATCAGTCCGCCCGTGCAGCTTTCCGCGGTGGCGACCTTTAGCCCCAGCTCTCTGAGCTTTGATACGACGTCCTCCTGCAGGGTGTCGGGGTTAAGATTGTTTTTTCTGAGCAATTGGATTATATCAATATCGGTCAAAGTTACCATATTATCACCTCATACTATAATTGTAACACCTATCCGGCGCAAATGCAACGCCTATATTTTTTCAAGGAGATTTTTATGGCTTGGTTTTTCAGCGATACCGAAATCATTTCAAATGAATATGTCCTTTCGGGCGAAAACGAAAAGCACGCCCGCGTGCTGCGGCTGCGGCAGGGCGAGGAGGTCACGGTGGTGACGCCCGGCGGCGAGCAGTGCAAATGTGAATACATCGGCGAAAGCAGACTGCGCGTCGTCAGCCGCAAAAAATGCGAAAACGAGCCGGATGTGTTCGTCACGCTCTATCAGGCGCTTCCGAAAGGCGACAAAATGGACTATATCGTGCAAAAATGCGTAGAACTCGGAGTCAGCCGCATCGTGCCGATGCTGACCGCGCGCTGTGTTTCGCGACCCGACGAAAAGTCGCTGCGGAAAAAGCGCGAGCGCTGGCAAAAGATCGCGCTTCAGGCGGCTATGCAGAGCAGAAGGGGAATCATACCCGAGGTCGCCGACTGCGTTTCGTTCAAAATGGCGGCGGAGCTAACAAAGCAGAACGAAACCACGGTTTTCTTTTACGAGCTCGGCGGCGATTCGGTGAAGGATATACTTGTTGAAAAGCCCGGAACCATCGGGATCTTTATAGGCAGCGAGGGCGGATTTGAGCCGTCGGAAGCGGATTTGATCACCGGCGGAGGCGGCAGAGCGGCAACGCTCGGAAAGCGGATACTCCGCGCGGAAACGGCACCGCTGGCGGCGCTGTCGATAATAATGTATCAAACAGATAACTTTTAGGGAGGACTTATTATGTTAGGAATCATATGCGCAATGCAGATAGAGGCGGACGGTATCATCGCTCTCTGTCAAAACACGGAAACGACCGAAAAATACGGGATGACTTTCACAAAAGGCACGCTTCACGGCAAGGATGTGGTAGTTGTTGTATGCGGCGTCGGCAAGGTGAACGCCGGAATGTGCGCCGCGGTGCTGATCAATGACTTCAAGCCCGATCTGGTGATAAACAGCGGCGTTGCGGGCGCGGTTTCTCCGATGGTCAGCATCGGCGACATCGTGGTCGGCACAAAGGCGGTCGAGCACGATATGAACACGACTCCGCTCGGCGACCGTCAGGGCGAGGTGTCGTTCCCGAAATGCAAAAAGATGTTTTTCGAATGCGACAAGGACGCTTCGCGCCTGCTTGAAGAGGTCTGTGCCGGACTGGACGACACAAAGACCGTGCGCGGCATAATCGCCAGCGGCGACATTTTCATTTCAGACCGATCACAGCGTTTAAGACTCAACGATCGCTTCGGAGCGCTTGCCTGCGAGATGGAGGGCGCGGCGATAGGTCACGTCTGCTGGTGCTGCGGCGTGCCGTTTGCGATACTTCGCGCTATCTCCGACGACATCGACGAAAACAAGGGCGTCGATTTCGTGAAATTCTGCGCGCTTGCGGCGAAAAAGACCGTGTTTGCGATAGACGGATTTGCCTTAAAATATTGACAACTACGCTTTAATGCGGTAAAATGATTCTTAACGCTTTATAAATCACTCGTAAAGGGGTATAGGAATGAAATTGACAGGTGCGGACATCATTTGTGAATGTTTATTGGAACAGGGCGTCGACACCGTTTTCGGTTATCCGGGCGGAGCGGCTCTGAACACATATGACGCGCTTTACAAGTACAGCGATAAAATCAAGCACATCCTCACCGCGCACGAGCAGGGCGCTTCTCACGCGGCTGACGGTTACGCGCGCTCTACGGGCAAAACCGGCGTGGTCATCACCACCTCGGGTCCCGGAGCGACAAATATAGTCACCGGCCTTGCGACCGCGAATATCGACAGCATTCCGCTCGTGGCGATCACCGCCAACGTTAATCTTGACCAGCTCGGACGCGACAGCTTCCAGGAGGTCGACATCGTCAATATTACAAAGCCGATAACAAAGGGCAGCTACCTCGTTACAAAGGCAGAGGACCTCGCATCCACTCTCCGCATGGCGTTCAAGCTTGCGGGCAGCGGCAGAAAGGGTCCCGTGCTTGTGGATGTTCCAAAGGATATCACATCAACGGTGACCGAGTTCACCCCGCTTGAACCCGAGCAGCCGAAGCCCGGCGAGATCGCCAACCCCGACAGCATCGAGCGCGTTCAGGAGCTTATCCGCAAGGCTCGCCGTCCGATGATCTATGCCGGCGGCGGAATCCTCAGCGCCGACGCCTGCGACGTGTTCAAACAGTTTGCAGAGCTTATCGACGCTCCCGTGTGCTGTTCTTTGATGGGTCTGGGCTGTCTGCCGGCTTCTCACAGACTTTGCATCGGCAACATCGGTATGCACGGCGGCTATGAAACAGGTATGATCACAGCGGCTTGCGACCTCATCATCGCCGTCGGAGCTCGTTTCTCCGACCGTGTGGCGGGCGACCGCGACAGATTCGGTGAGCAGGCTAAGATCGTTCAGCTTGAGATCGACAGAGCCGAGATAAATAAAAACGTAAAGGTCGACGAGTATGTTCTCGGCGACGCGAAGCTTATTTTGCAGGAGCTTGTCAAAGGTATGGAGCAGCAGGAGCACAACGTGTGGCTTGCTAAGATCGACGAATGGAAGCACCACTTCGATGACGCTTCGAAGCCCTACAGCGAATATCCCTTCCCCGAGGATATCATCGAGGCGGTTAACGAGCTTAAAGCCGACGACGACATCATCGCTACCGACGTAGGTCAGCACCAGATGTGGGTGGCTCAGTACGCGAAGATCGAAACCAGAAAAACGCTGCTCACCTCGGGCGGAATGGGCACCATGGGCTTTGGCATGGGCGCGTCCATCGGCGCGCAGGTGTCGCACCCCGATAAGCGCGTGTTCCTGTTCACGGGCGACGGCAGCTTCCATATGAACCTCAACGAGCTTGTAACTATGAAGTCCTACGATCTGCCCGTTATCGTGCTGGTTATGAACAACACGGTTCTGGGTATGGTGCGCCAGTGGCAAAAGCTTTTCTACGGCAACCGCTTCTCCCAGACCGACCCGCACCGCGCGACCGATTTTGTAAAGCTCGCGAACGCATTCGGAGTTGAGGGTATGCGCATCACAAAAACCGAGGAGATCAAGCCTGTGATCGAAAAAGCGCTGGCTATGAACACCACCGTCGTTATAGACTGTCAGATCAGCCCCGACGCGAACGTTCTCCCGATGATCCCCCCGGGAAAGACCGTAAACGAGATCGTCACGGAAATGTGATCGTTAAGTTAATAAGTTATAAGTTATAAGATAAGCGGCTCAAAACGAATGTTTTGAGCCGCCTGTTGTTTATCTTTTAGTAATAAATGTAGGGAGCGGCGGCCTCGCCGCTCCGTTTTGTCACTGTATATTAGTTGTCAGCCGCCAGCGGACAGCAGTCAGTTGTCGGTAGTAGGGGCGTGCATTGCACGCCCGAAAAAAGGAATTGTTTTTTCTGAAACAGCGGGCGTGCAATGCACGCCCCTACTGCGTTATGGAAACATTTTCTTATATCTTCAGACTTCCGACTTATAACTTATAACTCAGTCCGTGTCAAGCTTTAGCACTGCCATAAACGCCTCCTGCGGCACTTCTACGGTGCCGAGCTGGCGCATACGCTTTTTGCCTTCCTTCTGCTTTTCAAGCAGTTTTTTCTTTCTGGTGATGTCGCCGCCGTAGCACTTGGCAAGAACATCCTTGCGCATGGCTTTAACGGTCTCGCGGGCTATGATTTTGCCGCCTATGCATGCCTGGATCGGCACCTCAAACAGCTGGCGCGGGATCTTCTCCTTGAGCTTTTCAGCCATTTTGCGCGCGCGCGGATATGCCTTGTCCTTGTGGATGATGAAGCTCAGCGCGTCCACCACTTCGCCGTTGAGCATAATGTCGAGCTTTACAAGCTCGCTCGGCACATAGCCTTTAAGCTCATAGTCGAAGCTCGCGTAGCCGCGGGTGCGGCTTTTGAGCGTGTCGAAAAAGTCGTAGATGATCTCCGCGAGCGGAAGCTCATAGTGCAGGTCGACGCGGTCGGCGTCGATATACTGCATATCGACAAAGGTTCCGCGCCTGTCTTGGCACAGCTCCATGATGTTGCCCACATACTCCTTCGGCGTGTAGATGTGCGCGTCGGTAACGGGCTCCTCCGCCATCTGGATAAGCGAAGGATCGGGATAGTTGGTGGGGTTGTCGATGTTTTCAACGGTTCCGTCGGTGCGATGTATCTTGTAGATAACGCTCGGCGCGGTGGTTATCAGGTCGAGCAGATATTCGCGCTCAAGCCTCTCCTGGATTATCTCCATATGAAGCAGTCCCAAAAAGCCGCAGCGGAAGCCGAAGCCCAGCGCCACCGAGGTCTCGGGCTCAAAGCTGAGCGCGGCGTCGTTGAGCTGAAGCTTTTCAAGCGCGTCTTTAAGGTCGCCGTATTTCGCGCCGTCCACCGGGTAAATGCCGCAGAAAACCATCGGCTGGGCTTCCCTGTAGCCGGGAAGCGGCTCGGCGGCAGGGTTGTTAGCAAGCGTTACGGTGTCGCCCACCATAGCGTCGGCAAGAGTTTTGATAGAGCCGGCTATATATCCGACCTCGCCCGCGTACAGACCGTCGGTTTTCTCCATGTGCGTAGCATGCATCAAGCCGCATTCAACAACATTGAACACACTGCCTGTAGCCATCAGCTTGAACTCGTCGCCCGGGTGTATCTGACCCTCCTTCAGGCGCACATAGATGATAACGCCCTTGTAGCTGTCGTAGTAGCTGTCGAAGATCAGCGCGCGCAGCGGAGCGTCCTTGTCGCCCTCGGGCGCGGGGATGTCGGTGACTATCCTCTCGAGCACCTCGTGGATGTTTATGCCCGCCTTAGCGGAGATCTGCGGAGCGTCCTCGGCGGGGATGCCGATGATGTCCTCTATCTCTTTTATAACGCGGTCGGGTTCGGCGCTCGGAAGGTCGATCTTGTTGATTACCGGCACGATCTCAAGTCCGCTGTCAACAGCCAGATAGGTGTTGGCGAGCGTCTGCGCTTCGATTCCCTGCGACGCGTCAACGATCAGGATCGCGCCCTCGCATGCCGCGAGCGAGCGCGAGACCTCGTAGTTGAAGTCGACGTGACCGGGAGTGTCGATAAGATTGAAAAGATATTGCTCGCCGTCGTCGGCTTTGTAGATGACGCTTACGGCGCGCGCCTTGATCGTTATGCCGCGCTCGCGTTCAAGCTCCATATCGTCAAGCAGCTGCGCTTCCATATCGCGCGCCGAAACCGAATTGGTCATCTCGAGAATACGGTCGGCAAGGGTGCTTTTGCCGTGGTCGATGTGAGCTATTATGCTGAAATTTCTGATTTTATCCTGAGGAAATGACATATTCATTCTCCTGTTCATTTTGCTAAGTAGATTATATCACACCGCACGCGATTGCACAAGGTTATTTTTGATATGTTGTTTTGGGCGCTTGTGCTAAGGGAAGCGCTTCTGCAAAAAGCCTTCTCCTTGTCGTTCCCGATCGCAAGGCGATCGGGACGGAGCGGTGAGGGCACCGCTCCCTACATTTAATGACGAGACTAATTGTAGGGAGCGACGCCCTCGTCGCTCCGTGTCCATTGCTTTATTGCAATGGACATAAAAGTTGACGACATTTCCCATAACAGGGGAATTTTCTTGCGCAGGGGAGCCCAAACCCGGAGGCAAATGTCGCTTAAAACAGGACGAACACTGCGCCGGAGCGCAGTGTTGCCGCCGCTTGACCCGCGGCTTTTGCACCGCACCTCTTAAATCATGCGTTCTTTCGATAAAATGCACAAAACCACTTTACAAAGTATGCCGAAAGTGGTACAATCTAAGGTGATATATTGTGTATCAGATCACACAGGCGGCGCGGGTTTCGCGCTTGCTTTAATTAAAAGGAGGACGATTTCCAATGGCAAGAAAAATGAAAACCATGGACGGTAACAGCGCTGTCGCGCATGTTTCCTACGCGTTTACAGACGTTGCTGCTATCTATCCCATCACACCTTCTTCCGTTATGGCTGACCTGACCGACCAATTCTCGGCTAAGGGTCTCAAAAACCTGTTCGGAAGAGAAGTTCAGGTAACCGAGATGCAGTCCGAGGGCGGCGCTTCGGGTGCTGTTCACGGATCTCTTGCAGCCGGCGCTCTGACTACGACCTACACGGCGTCTCAGGGCTTGCTGCTTATGATCCCCAATATGTACAAGATGGCGGGCGAGCTGCTTCCCAGCGTTATCCACGTTTCCGCCCGTGCTCTTACAAGCCACGCGCTTTCTATTTTCGGCGACCATTCCGACGTTTACGCATGCCGTCAGACCGGTTACGCTATGCTGTGCTCCAACAATCCTCAGGAATGTATGGACCTCGCGGCTGTTGCTCACCTTACGGCTATCAAAGGCAGAGTTCCCTTCCTGCACTTCTTCGACGGCTTCCGCACCTCTCATGAGGTCCAGAAGATCGAAGAGTGGGATTACGCAGACCTCGGCGATATGCTTGATTGGGACGCGGTCGAAGAATTCCGCCGCCGTTCGCTGAACCCCGAGCACCCCGTAACACGCGGTACCGCTCAGAACGACGATATCTTCTTCCAGGCAAGAGAAGCCTGTAACGTTTACTATGACAAGGTTCCCGAAGTCGTAGTAGAATATATGAACAAGGTCAACGAGAAGATCGGCACAAACTACAAGCCCTTCAACTACTACGGCGCTGCAGACGCAGAGCACGTTATCGTAGCTATGGGTTCGGTTTGCGACTGCGCAGAGGAAGTTGTTGATTACCTCAACGCAGCAGGCGAAAAGGTCGGTCTGCTCAAAGTAAGGCTTTACCGTCCGTTCGTTGGCGAATATCTCGTAAACGAGCTTCCCGACACCGTTAAGACCCTCTCCGTTCTCGACAGAACAAAAGAGCCCGGCTCCATCGGCGAGCCCCTCTACCTCGACGTTCTTGCCGCTATCAACGATTCCAAGTTCGCGGGCGTTAAGGTTTACGCAGGCAGATACGGCCTCGGTTCCAAGGACACCACACCCGGCGACATCATCGCTGTTTACAGAAACGCAGAGTCTGACGCTCCCAAGAGAAAGTTCACCATCGGCATCGTCGACGACGTTACCAACCTTTCTCTTCCCGTTGTTGAGAATCCCGACACCACTCCCGCAGGCACCCACAGCTGTAAGTTCTGGGGTCTCGGCGCGGACGGCACCGTCGGAGCCAACAAGAACTCCATCAAGATAATCGGCGACCATACCGATATGTACGCTCAGGGCTACTTCGCTT
>CACXGW010000124.1 GCA_902767325.1 uncultured Ruminococcus sp. | reverse complement strand
GTTCCTCAACCCCCTCAGATACAGAGGCTATGTCTGCGACGACGAAACAGGCTTGTACTATCTCCAAAGCCGCTACTACGACCCTGTAACCGGCAGATTTCTCAATGCGGATATTTATATTGATACCGGCTCCGGTTCGCCTCTAAGCACAAATATGTTCGCTTATTGTGAGAATGATATGCTTTATAGAATTGATGGAACCGGTAGAGATGCTTGTTGGATTCAATCTCCATCTAGTGTTCCATTTCTTGGTGGGTTTATTCATTTTGGACACACATCTCTTCTTCTGCAAAAAAGCCCAGGCCATTGGTTTTATTTTTATTGGAGCGGTGAAACAGTTCAATTACTTTATTTACATACGACAACACTAAGTACTTCAAGTAACTCTAAGAAAGGACTGGATGCAGATATTAAAAAAATATTAGCTGGGTGTAATAAACTCTTTGGTAATCTTCTTAAAGCAAACGGAAAAGACAAGATTACTTTTCAAGAAAGATATACGCAATCACTTTGGGTATCTGGCAACTTCACAAAATCCATAGAGGAAATAAGAAAAGACATGATAAAACAAAGCAAAGACCATAAATATTTACTTCTCAAATTTAAGTATTATGGTATTGATAAGTATGAATCATGGGTTTTGGTTGGAAACTGTAATTACTGTCTGCTTTTTAATAATTGCATGCATGCAAGTGTATATTACTTGCAATATGGTACATTATATAATATAGAGTATAATTATATATTTCATTACAGATTAAACTATTGTGAACGTTTAATGACACCAGCTTTTGCTTTTGATACGATGGTTTATGGTATGGATGAGAGAGATACTGTTCAAATTGGTCGAATAAAATACTGAATACATTATAAAGGTGGTTAAACAGTTGAAAAGCTTAAAAAGTTTTTCCCCATTTCTAATCCTTATTCCGTTAACGTTGTCCGCGTGTTCCTTGTTTGCAGCGGGAAATGTTGAGATTAATTCAACCTCGGTCAACAACTCCTACAACAACACCAAGGCAAATCAGAACAGCTCGGATTTGGCGCAGATAGATGATAAGCTGTACTATCACTACACAAACCGTTTTGGAGCTTCCGAGTATTATGAGATCGGAAACAGCTATTCAAAAAAAATAAATGTCGACAGGAATATTTCCTTCGACAATATTTATAAGGGAAAGCTGTTGGATATAAACTCCGATTTAATAAAAGAATACAACAGTGAGCAAAACGAGTGGACTGCGCGCGACGACATAAAACTGCCTGATAACGTTAGCAATTACCGTATCAGCGCGTGCGGCGATACGCTTTATCTGGAAACATATGAGGAGCTGTACCGCTGCTCCGGCAACGAGTTTCAAAAATGGGTGACAAGCAAGGATTTGGGTGTTCAAATAGACCTGTCCAAAATGTACATAGACGGTGATATTATTTACTATCATAAGGAGAAGGACAGCTCCGACAGCTTTTGCCGCTTTGATACAAAATCTAAGCAGTCAGAAGAAGTCGACGTCGGCAACATAAGCCTTGTCACCGGCTTCATTGAGCACGATGATCGCGTGTATTATCTCAATGAATCGGAAACGTTACATCAGGTCGACTTCAACACCAAAAAAGTTAAAAAGCTTTTTGGAAGCGGCTCGGGCGCAATGCTGTTTGACTTGTGTGGAGATACGCTATGCGTTGCGGTTCAGTTTTCAGATACCGGTATTTACATATCAAAGAATAATGGTGACTTTGAAAAAATCTCCGACGCAGACGCTGATTCCTTATATATTGTCGATGAAATCTATATTTATTACACAGCGGAAGAAGGCAAGCTTTTCCGCGTTTCCGTAGACGGCAAAAAAGAGGAACAGGTGCATTAAAATCGTGTTCAATGACACAGTATTTAAAAAAACACAGCGGCAAGGCTTTTTATGCCTTGCCGCACGCCGATTTCTCCGCGTCCGGCAGCTGGTACACCGAGGAAGATAACGCGGCAAATATCCAAAACGGTTCCGTTTCCTGCGGCGGCGCCGACGATTTCAGCACGCTTTACACCTACGCCAACCGTTCAAACAGCAATGCTACCACCAATTATGTCAAAACCTTCACTCAAAAGTACGGTGAAACTCAGCTGTTAAAGTATTATTATACCTTTGACGAAAGAGGCAACATTTCTCACGTTTCCGAATCTGACAATCAAAGCAATTCGTTTGAAAGCTTTGAATATGATTTCTTAAACCAGCTGTATATCGTTGTTGACAAGAGAAATCAAACCTAT
>CACXGW010000123.1 GCA_902767325.1 uncultured Ruminococcus sp. | reverse complement strand
GTCAGTATGCCTACCGATTATTTGTACACTCTGACGAAAAATCTTACAGCGCAATCCGCACACCTGAATTATGCGGTGTTGCCTTAAGTGTTACGGAATACTACACCATCAAAGCAGTCTTCACTTCAGTCATCCGGTTTCCTGTTATGGGCGAGCAATGCTCGCCCCTGCAAATGCAACGGAAACGTTTAAGTTGACGACATTGCATTTTAGGAAAGCAATATGAAGAAAAAATTACCCATTATCGCTATAATACTGATATTTGCCGTCGGCGTGGGGGTTTTGGCTTACCCGCTCGTCAGCGCGATGATAAACAATATGTCAACGCGCGCCGACGCGGAATCCGAGATCAAGCACATCAAGCAGATGGAGACCGCCGAAATGACCGAGCTTTTCGCCGAGGCGGAAAAGTACAATAAATCCCTGCTAAGCGACATTATCCTCACCGACCCGTTCGACGAGGAGGCATATGAAGCTATCGGCGCCAACTATCCCAAAACCTTCAACGTCAACGACCAGGGGCTGATATGCTACATCGATATCCCGAAAATCAACGTTTTTCTCCCGGTTTATCACGGCACATCCGCCGAGGTGCTGGAGCGCGGCGCGGGTCACCTTGACAACACGGCGTTTCCCATCGGCGGCGAGAGCACCCACAGCGTTATTTCGGCACATTCCGCATTCCCGACCGAAACGTTTTTTGACTATCTGACGGATATGGAGATCGGCGACTCGTTTTTTATCCATGTGCTTGACCGCGTGCTGAAATACGAGGTCGACGAGATCAACGTCGTCGAGCCTACCGACACCACAAAGCTTTACACGATCCGCGGAGAAGACCACGTCACACTGCTCACCTGCACGCCGTATTCGATCAACACTCACCGTCTGCTTGTCCGCGGCAAGCGCGTTCCGTACGATCAATACGCGTCGGAAACCGCCGAGTCGATAACCGTCAACAACAATTACATCTACATCCTCGGCTACAGGATCAGCTTTCTGACCGCGGGGATCGTAATCGCGGCTTTCCTTCTCATCGTTTTCGGAACCGTGTTCTACTTTGCTTTTATTCGCAGGCGCAGAAAAAAAGCCGCCCGCATAAAAAAGGACGGTGACGGCGGTGGCTAAAGAGAAAAAGCAAAAAAGAAAATTCAGGCTCTGGCAAAAAATCGTTTTGATAATAGCCGTTCTGATGCTGGTCACGGGGATGGGTTTTCTGGCGTTTCCCTCTGTTTCAAACTTTTTCGGACAGCAGCGGGCAAACAAAATAATCGAGACCTTTAACAATTCGCTCAACAACGTCGTATCGACCGACGGAACCGCATCTCCTGCGGGGATCAAATCAAAAACCCACGCCGAGGCTGTCGAAAAGGGCGAGATCGATTCCGAGGGCTACGCAATAGACTCAAACGGCAACAGAACGTCGGATTCGCCTGTCGTTTTCGAGTACGACCTCGACGCTCTCTACCGTGACAGCGTTGCCTACAACAAAGGGCTCTTAAACCATCAGGGTACGGTCGAAACGACGAATTACGCCAAGGCTGCGCTCGATATGCGCAGCTACGGTCTTTCCAATTTTTACTGCTATCTCAGCATTCCGGCAATCGATCTGTATCTGCCGGTGTATCTGGGCGCGAACGACGATATGATGAGCTGCGGCGCGGCTCACCTGAGCGGCACCTCGCTGCCGATAGATATGAAGGATACAAACGTGGCTATCGCCGGACATACGGACTATATCGGCAGGATCTTCTTTGACAATATCCGCAGGCTCGAAAAAGGCAACCGCGTTATCGTCCACAATTACTGGGAGACCGTCGAGTACAAGGTCATCGACAAAAAAAACCGTAGCGCCGACCGATACCTCGGACATTTATATCCGGCCCGGCAGGCAGCTCATGACGCTGATAACCTGCACTCCGGGCGAAAACGGCTTTGACAGGTATCTGGTTATTTGCGAAAAAGCGGATTGATTCCAAATAAAAAGGAGACCGGCATGGACCGATCTCCTTTTTTCAGCAGCAGAACTTCTGCTTTACCGCGTCGATTTTCTGCGAGTCGACCTGTTGGGCGGGGTACCAGCCCTTTTCCTGCATCTTTTCGTAGATCTGCTCCTGCATCTGAAGCGAAGAGTTCAGCGAGCTCGAAAAAGCGTGGTGTACGTTCGGGCTGGAGCTTTCAATGGTGCCGTGCATCAACAGATCACAGGCGCCCTTTTCAAGCAGCAGCATATTTTCCATAAGTTGTCTGTCGTCCATGTCGCGCCTCCTTAAAGCAGATCGTAAAAGCTCTGAAAAATCGTGCGGTGCTTCTGTTCAAGCTCGCGCGAAAAGTTTTTCAGCGCCGGATCCTGCAGTTGATCCGATGTGTTCTGGCATTGCGTTTGAAAATACTGCTCGTGGCCGAGCGCGTCTTCAACGTAAAGCAATTCTTTTTCTGTCATATTTCATCCTCCCTTTCGGTACTTTTATTGTGCGTAAAAATCCGCCCGATATTCGCTGTTGTCAGATAATCGGAAAAACTTGCAAATTTTTCACTTTATGATTATAATGAAAAGGAAATAATATTTTCGGAGAACGCTATGAAAAAGTTTTTTACAATCCTCATCTGCAAGCTGCTTCGCTTCGCGGGCAAGCTGCTCGGCAAGGGCAGCAGTCTGCCCGGTCAGGTCGCGCTGAAGCTCTGCCCCGACATTCTCAGCCGTGTTGAGCTGCCAAAGTATATCATCGCGGTAACGGGCAGCAACGGAAAAACCTCCACAGTGGAAATGATCGCCCACATCCTCACCAAAAACGGCAAAACCGTTTCGTGGAACCGCGAGGGCTCCAACCAGATCGAGGGCGTCACCACCTTGGTGCTCGGCAGCGCCACTTTGGGTGGCAAGGTCAAAAGCGATATTCTGCTCATCGAAAGCGACGAGCGCTTCGCGCGCTACACCTTCCGCTACATCAAGCCCACACACTATGTCATAACGAATCTCTACCGCGATCAGCTCACCCGCAACGGCCATCCCGAGTGGGTGTATGACGCGCTTGCCGACAGCATCACCGATGGCACTCAGCTTATCCTCAACGCCGACGATCCGCTCGTGTCGTCTTTCGCGCAGGGCAGGGAAGATGTTATCTGGTTCGGCGCGGACAAGCTTTCCACCGACTCCGAGACCTTGGAAAGCGTTTACAACGACGGCGCTTACTGTCCCGTTTGCAAGTCTCCGATGAAATACACCACCCATCACTACAATCATATCGGTCACTACGCCTGCACCTCATGCGGCTATCATCGTCACGATACGCAGTATACAGTCACCTCGGTCGATCTTGAAAAGGGCGAAATGGTAATCGACGGAAAGCACCGCATAACACTCGCGCTGAAATCCCTATATAATATGTATAACATTCTCTCGGCTTACACCGTCGCGTCCATTGTCGGAATAGACGGCGCGAAAATCGCCGAAGATATGAACAACTATGTGCTCAAAAACGGCAGAGTCATCACCTTCTCACTCGGAAGCAGACAGGGCACGATGCTCACCTCAAAGCACGAAAACTCCGTGTCCTACGACCAGTCCATCCGCGTCGCCGCGGCATACAGCGAGGGCTGCGACGTTATGATAATCGTCGACGCGGTCAGCCGAAAGTATTTCACGAGCGACGTTTCGTGGCTGTATGACATCGATTTCGATATGCTCAACTCTCCCAATGTGCACCGGATCGTGCTCGCGGGCAGATACGTCAACGATCTTGCCGTGCGCTTTTCCTACACCGACATCCCCGCCGACAGGATCAAAACGTTTGAAAGCATCGACGAGGCGGCGGATTTCCTCAACAGCGACAGAAAAGAGTATATATATGTAATAACCTGTTTTTCCGACAAGGGCAAGTTTTTGGTTAAGGTAAAGGAGGAGCAGGCAAAATGATCAGAATACTTCATCTATATCACGATCTTATGAATCTCTACGGCGACTACGCCAATGTTTCAGCCTTAAAGCGCATCCTCGAAAAGAACGGGGAAGAGGTAAAGGTCGAAAAACTCAGCCTTTCAGATTCCGCCTCTATCGGGGACTGCGACTTCATCTTCGTCGGTTCCGGAACCGAGAGGAATATGCGCGTGGCGCTCGGCGACCTGAAAAAATACTCCCGGTCGCTCAAAAGCTACATCGAAAGCGGAAAACCCGCGCTGTTTACCGGCAATTCGTTTGAGATGCTCGGAAAAACGATCACCGACTGCCGCGGCGAGACCGTCGAGGGGCTGGGCTTCTTTGATTTCACCGTCACCGAGCAAAACAAGACCCGCCTGACCGCCGACGTGATTTGCGCCTGTTCGTTCCTCACGCAGCCGCTCGTCGGATTTGTAAACAAGTGCAGCGGGATCAGCGGTGTTTCTTCTCCGCTTTTCACCGTTGAAATGGGCTTGGGCAATTCTGAAGGCGACAAATACGAGGGCGTTCGCCTTAATAATTTCTTCGGCACCCACCTTACCGGTCCGGCGCTGATCAAGAACCCGCACTTTCTTGCGTATTTTGCCGAACTTATCCTCGGCAAGACTCCCGAAACGGATTATCTGACGAATGAGCGGGCGGGCTATGACGTCACGCTCGGTGAGCTGAGGAAGCGCGTCGAGGCAAAATAAAGGATTTTGTTAAAAAATTAACGGAGGATTTTTCACGTTTTTTGAAAAGATTTTTATAAAAATCAAAAAACGCACAAAAAATCCTCTGATTTTTTGCGCAAAAAACCCTCGTTTTAACGCGCAACTGTACAAATCGCACAAATATTTAGCTGATTTTTTGGATTGCAACTCCTTGAAATTTATTATATAATATATTCATAAGTATAAGAATCTTTACCAGGAGGAACCATTATGAAATCTCAACTGAAAAAAATCGCATCCATCCTTTTGTCTGCGGCTTTGATTTTCAGCATGTGCGCGGTATTCTCGATTTCCGCGTCCGCGGCTGAAGCATCCGGCGCGACAGGAGTAGACCTGACCGTTGCGGGTACTTCGAACTACTGCGTTGCAAACGTAGTTAAATCCGGCGACACCGTTACAGTTACCTACAACGCACCCGCAGCTCTGAATGTCGTTGACGTTCAGTGGGGCTTGAATTACGACAAAGCCAAGCTGGAGCTTGTTGACGCATATTCTTTCTCGAACAATATGCTCTGCAACTTCAACTCGACTGCCTACAGCGCAATGGGCAGCGTTTCCAACATCAGCACTCCCGTTGCTATCGCCGAGGGCGACATGATGTTCACCTTCGAGTTCACCGCGCTTGCTGCAGGAGATACCACCGTCGAGCTTACAGTTATTGACCTGATGAACAGAGTCAACCTCTCCGACGAGATCGTTGTTGCCAACGGCAGAGTTCAGGGCGACCTTACCTTCAAGGTAAACGCTAAGTCCAACTTCTTTGCGGAAAACAGCTACATCTTCCAGGATGTTTCCAGCTTTGAAGACGCAAACGGCGACGTTTATGTTACCGTTGAGTACAAGCTCCTTGCGCTTAACAAGTACATCATCAACGTTGACATTGACGAGCTGACCTATGACCCCGCTGTTCTCGAGTGGAGCGAAGCTTACAACACCTATGGCGAAGGTCAGAACGCTGTTCTCGACTTCTTCCCCTTCGCTGCTGAAGAAGGCAAGGGCGCAGGCGTTGTTCAGAAGACCGCCAACGGCCGTCTCGTAGGTAACTATTCCACTGTTTCTTCTCCCGCATACGCATATAGCGAAAGCAACGAGGCTGTTACCGTTGTTGCCGCTACCTTTAAGGTTCTCGACGAGAACGCCGGCGAAACCGACGTTATCTGCAATGTCGATACCCTCTCGCTGTGCGATCAGTCTGTTGCAGAGCCCTATATGCAGTATCTGCCGATCGACAAGAAGGTCGTAAACGCAGCAGATAAGGCTAAGGCTACATACGAAACCGCTGTTTATCCCGGCAAAAAGGGCGACGTTATCATCATCGGTGACGTTGACAACGACGGTGTTGTAACCATCAGCGACGCAACCGCTATCCAGCGCTGGCTCGCAGAGTTTGACGACGCGGTAGATATGACCAACGCGCTCACCTTTACCCGTGCCGATACAAACAAGGACGGCAAGATCACCATCCGCGACGTAACCGAGATCCAGAGATTCATTGCTGAGATCATCGATTCTTTCTAAAAACAAAAAGCTTTGAAGTCACGCGGCTATATGCCGCGTGATTTTTTATATGATTTTTTATCCGAATGTACAATACGCACAAATTCAGGAAGGATTTTTTGGGTTGCAAGCGGAAAGAAAGTGTTGTATAATAATATGTACCAATAAAAACGGAGGCATAGCAATATGAAAAGATATATCAAAAAACCCCTTGCCGTTATCCTTTCGGCAATCATGCTGCTGTCGCTTTTGGCGACGTCGCAGCTTCCCGCGGCGGCACAGGTAGACGAGCCCGAGCTTGTCGTCACTCTCAGATCCAACTTCTTCCCGCAGCAAAAGCAGGTCTATACCGATCTGTCGCAGTATGAGGACGCAAACGGCGATGTTTTCATCACACTTGAGTTTAAAATGGCAGCGATCGGCAAAAAAATAGTCGATATCGATATCGACCGGCTTGCGTGGGATCCCGCCGTGCTCGAGTGGGACGTCAACAACAACTATTACGGATCCGGAAGAAGCAAGGTTTTGGACGTTCTTCCGTTTGCGGCAGAGCACAACAAGGGTCCCGGAATGATAAACATTCCTTATCCCGGCAGACTGGTAGGAAATACCACCATAGTTTCCAACCCGCCGTATGCGTATAACGAGGACAACTCTGCGGTAACGATCGTAAGATCCGTGTTCAAGCTTATTGACAGAAACACAAAGTATACCACGATCACCTGCAATCTGGACACGCTTTCCCTCTGTGACGAGGACGATACTCAGCCGAACGCTGAATATCAGCCGATCCATACCACGGAGATCAACGATGAGATTTACAGCTCGATCGCGACATACGACACCGACGCTTCTCCCGAGGGGCTGACGGTTGAGGGCATAACCGGCGACATCAACGGCAGCGGAACCGTGACCATTTCCGACGCTACCGAAATCCAGCGGGCGCTTGCCGAGTTCACCGACGACGCCGGAGCGCTGCTTTACGATCCCGACGATCCGCAGTTCTTCTTCCTGGCGGATGTCAACCGCGACGGGAATATCACCATCAGCGACGCAACGGAGATACAGCGCTATCTCGCCGAATTTACCAATACGCTCGATTAAAAATTTTTAGGCTGTTGCATACCCGCAACAGCCTCTGTTTTTTTGTCCCGGAGAGCGGCTTTGTACCTCAAAATACATTTTTGTGTGCAAAATCAACAAAACGGAGCGCAATTTTTTGGATTGCACAGATTGACGATTTGTTATATAATAATTATGTCTAAAAAAATACTTTTCACTAGGAGGCAAAACGATGAAACGCTCAATCGCCAAAACCTTGTCCGTTGTACTCGCGGTCATGCTGACATTCGCGGTATTTACGGCATTACCCCTTAGCGCAAACGCAGAGACAGTTCTTAATCTGACCGCTACATCCAACTTCTTTACCGATTGCACCACAGCGGTTTCCTCAGAAGATCTGGAGGCAAATGATGACTTTGTAACGGTCGTCTATTATATGCTTTCCGATAAAAACCTGCTGTCAGCCGACTGGTCGCTTACTTACGACGAAGATGTTCTCGAATACAGCGACGCATATAATACCAACGACGAAGGACAGCTTACCATTATGCCCTTCGTTCCGGGTGCAGCGATCAACACTAATCCCGCTTCGGCTTCCAACAGCATCATAGGCAACTGCACCGATCTTACCCTTTATCCCCTTTCGCTCCGCAACGGCTCGGCTGTTCCGTTTGTTGTCGTGACCTTCAAAGTCATCGGCACAGGCGACGCTACCGTTGATCTGCAGATCAATGATATGAGCATCGCCCGTCCTCTGTATGACGGCGAATATACCTCCGGCGCGGAAGATGAAGTTCAGGTTTGTTTAAACGGCGTTCCCAATGCAGACGCCGAGGATGAATACTATACTTCCAGCGACGCTTATCTCGGCGGATATGTTGAGCCCGATGACGAAGCTCCTCTTACCGTTGTGGGTACGTCCAACTACTTCCCCGGATTCGAGGCTCCTTTCTACAACCTTGATGAATACGAGGACGAAAACGGCGACGCGTATATCGAAGTAGAGTTTTTGATGAACGCTCAGGATTCGTATCTTGTAAATCTCGACGTTGACGAAATCACCTGGGATCCCGAGGTTCTCGAGTGGAGCGAAGAATACAACACCTATGGCGAAGGTCAGAATGCTGTTCTCGATGTTTTCCCGTTTGCGGCAGAGTACGGCTACGGTTCCGGCATTATCCATCATACCGATGCCGGCAGACTCGTAGGTAACTATTCCGCAGTCAGCCCCGCGGCATATGCATACGGCGAAAACGATAATTATATCACTGTTATCAAGCTCGTATTCAAGGTGCTCAACCGCACCGCAGGCGAAACCATCGTAACCTGCAACCTTGACACACTCGCTATCTGTGACGAGTCCGAACAGGCTCCCTATGCGCAGAATTATATCGTTCGCGGCGGAGAGGTCGCTGAAAATGCAAACGAACTCGCAGACGCAAATTCTATGGCGTCGGTCGTAGCTCCCGAGCTTATCATCGGCGACGTTAACAACGACGGCGTTGTTACCATCGACGACGCAACCATGATCCAGCGTTTCCTCGCAGAATTCCTTGACGAAAATGATAATCCGCTTATCGACGTGAACAACGACACTGCTGTTATGATCGCTGACACCAACCGTGACGGAAAGATCAGCATCCGCGACGTAACCGAGATCCAGCGCTTCCTCGCAGAGATCATCGACGCTTTTTAATCAATTCAAAAAAATTCGGAAGCTGCCTTAATCGGCAGCTTCTTTTATAATGTAAAATCGAAAAACACAATACAAATTTATTGCTTTTGTTGGAACCGTATGATATAATTTATATAATAGATATAACCACGTTGGATGTTATCTTCAGACCCGGCGACAACTAATGTTGGATATTGTGAGGTTATTATGAAGAATATGTTTATTGCAGCGGCTTGCGTTGCTATGACGATTGCACTGTTGCTTCCGCTTTTTGCGGTTTCCGCGCAGGAAAGCAGTTATTTGCGCGGTGACGCCGACGGCGACGGAAAAATCACTATCAGCGATGTTACAAAGATCCAGCGCATATTGGCTGATCTGGAACCGGATACCGGCGGGGATGTCGCCATGCGCGCCGATCTCGACGGCAGCGGACTTGGGATCTCCGATGCGACGCAGATCCAGCGCTGGCTCGCGGAATATGAAAACACATATCTGATCGGTCAGACAGTGGTGGTCACTCAGGCGACAGTCGCGACGACCAGAAACTACGATTTGCCGTTTATACCCAAAAAATAATTTTTCTGCCCGCGGCTTTTTGCCGCGGGTTTTCCCTAAATACAGAAAGGATCTTTAAATGAACCGTTCGGCAGACGCCGCGCAGGATTATTTGTATCTTGTTATCTGTGCGGCAAACGGGGAAGCTCCCGACCGCGACAAATGCGCGCAGATGGATCTGCGCGCCATATACCGCCTTTCGTGCAGTCAATTCCTCAGCTCCGCCGTCGCGGTCGCGCTTGAGCGGACGATCGAGCTGCCGCACGCTTTTGACCAGGTAAAAAAGAAGGCTATCCGCAAACTTGCTCTGTTTGACATCGAGCGGGCAAACGTGCTGCGCGCTCTGGAACAGGAGGGTGTGTGGTATCTGCCGCTGAAAGGTATTCTGATAAAAGACTGTTATCCTAAAACGGCTATGCGCGAGATGTCGGACAACGATATTCTGTGCGACAGCGGCAGGATGGAAACGGTCAGGTCGGTCATGGAGGGGCTGGGCTATACCTGCGAAAGCTTTGGCGGGTATCCACACGATACATATTCAAAGCCGCCGACTCTTGAGTTTGAAATGCATCGCACGCTTTTTGACAAAAAGGAGATCCCGAAGTTTTATTCGTATTATTATAATGTTAAGGACAGGCTGGTTAAGGACGAGGGCAGCGAATTCGGATATCATATGACACCGGACGACAGCTACATCTATCTGCTGTGTCATATGTACAAGCATTATTTGTATGTTGGCACCGGTTTGCGCTCGCTGATGGACATATATCTGTTCAACAAAAGATATTCGGATGAGCTCGACATGGAATATATCAGCCGAGAGCTTGAAAAGCTTGAGCTTCTGAAATTTGAGAAAAACACGCGGAGCTTTGCCGAAAAAGTTTTTACGGGTCAGCCTTTGTCGCAGGAAGAGCAAAAAGAGCTCGACGGGTTTTTAAGCGACGGGATATACGGCAAAGGAGAAAATCTGAAAAAATATCTTCTGGCTAAGGAAATCGGCGGCGACAGCAAAAAGGCAAAACGACGCTATCTGTTGCGCCGCGCGTTTCCGGAAAAAGAATATATGGAAAAAAGATACCCGGCTGTTTCGCGCCATAAAATACTTTATCCGCTGATTTGGGTTTACCGTCCGATAAAAGGCGTAGTGAAGTATCCCAAAACGCTGATCGCTGAATTTAAAACCGTAAAGCACCACAAAAACCCCGAAAGACGGGGAAATCTTGATAAATAGAATTTTAGTTTTCATAGAAAACGCCTCGCTGAAAGTTGAACAGCGAGGCGTTGAATTATTATAAGTATGGGTTAATTTTCTTTCTTTTCGCGGAAGGCAAAGAAGCGTTGACCGACGTAATTGCACGCCACGAACACACACGCTCCGACCGCCCAGCTCAGGTTAGCCGCGAAGGAATTGACATCCATTCCGAACATCGTGAGGGACAGCGCTTTGCTGAGCTCGCTTACTCCCGTTGCGACAAGCACCCTGATAAGCAGGCAGGCGGCAATGTTGATGGTGAAGCGGAGCATCGGCTTCCAGCCCTTTTCCTTGTTTTTGAAGGTGAAATACTTGTTAAGGAAATAGCTGACGATGCTTCCGACGACCGTGCCTACAAACGCCGCGGCTCCCGCGCCCCACGAGAAGTTTTTCCATCCGATAAGGTGGAGAAGAAGCAGGATGACGCCTTCTCCCACGAGGGTGTTCAGGATCCCGACAAGAATAAACTTTAAAAATCTTATGTCAAAAAAACTTTTTAGCTTTTCTTTCATTCTTCCTCTTTCTTTCCCGTCAAAAAGATCAGCGCGCAGCCTGCGACCGTGAGCGCCACCGCCGTGATTCCGATGATCAAAGCGGAGTTGGGATTGCCCTTGCCGCCCATGCCTTTTTCGATCGCGGTCAGCACGGTGTAGTCGCCGGCTTTTTCAACCTTTGCGGAATAAGTCTTTCCTTTGTCGAGCTTGATCTCAAAATGCTCTCCGTTTTCCTTTGCGCCAAGTTCCTTGATGGTTTTTTCGCCCGCGTCCGCAAACGAGGAGCTTACGACCTTGCCGTCCTTTTCAATAATGACGTTTTCGCCGCATTTCCCGGCAAGGGTTTCACCGCAAACGTCGGCGTATTCGTCGGCAGCCATCTTTACCGCGACAGCTCCGCCGGCGTCCTGACGCGCAACTGCAGCGTAAACGGAATATCCGTCGTCGGTTTTCTGCGGGTCGCCGAGCTTCTTGACCGCTATGCCCTTTGCAACGACATTGAGAGGCGCTGTGTTTTTGTCATCCTTTAAATATTTGCCGGCTTCTCCTTCGGGATAGGAGGCTGTGATCTTGCCCTTGTCGTCGGTAACGAGAATCGTTTCAAAAGAAAGCGCGGTCGCGATTTTTTCAAGGTCGCTGTCTTTTCCGGTATACGCTATGGCGGCGGAAGTGGCTCTTTTGAAGGTGTTGTCGGCAAATATCGCGGTTTGTCTGACATAATCCTCGGAAAAAGCGGTTACATCACTGACGTTCTCAGACGACGCGATGTCAAGCGCGTCACGGTTTTTCGCTCCGTTGGTGACAAAGAAGCTGACCGCGCAAAGCGCGAGCATCAGCACGGCAAGAATGATCGACGCGAAAGCTGCGCCGACTTTTCTTTTTGATTTAGTATTGTTTTCCATTATAATTCCTCCGTTTCATTGTTGTTTTCCTCTTCAAAGTTTGAAAACTTTGTTATATAAATAGGACGTTCCTTTGTTTCCATATAGATTTTTCCGATATATTCTCCGAGAACACCGATGGACATCTCGGTCAGACCTCCGAGGAACAGCACGGCGCTCATCGTCGTGACATAACCGGGGGTGATGATCCCGAAAAACATCGTCTGGATCAGCGTTACGAGTATGTAAATCAGCGATATGAAGAAGATCACCGCGCCCATAATAGCCGTGAAACGGAGCGGCGCCACCGAAAAGCAGGTTATGCCGTCGATAGCGTATTTAAGCAGCGACGAGAATTTCCACGAGGTTTTTCCGAGCTTTCTGTCCACGGTCTTGAACGAGATCCACTTGGTGTCAAAGCCTACCCATGAGAATATGCCCTTGGAAAAGCGCTGCACCTCGCTGAGCTCCAGAATGGAATCGACCATCTGACGCGTCATCATGCGGTAATCCATGGCGCCGTAGGGGTTTTTTACGTCGGTCAGCTTGTTTGACAGCTTGAAAAACAGCTTGGAAAAAGCGCCGCGGAAAAAGCTTTCGCCCTCACGCTCGTCGCGCTTTGTGGCGCAGCAGTCGAAGCCTGCCTCCATAGCCTCGAGCATTTGGGGGAAAACCTCGGGCGGATGCTGCAAATCGGCGTCCATCACGACCACATAGTCGGCGGTGGTGTGCTGCAGACCTGCATACATTGCCGCCTCCTTGCCGAAATTGCGTGAAAAAGAAATGTATTTGATGTTGTAAAAGCGGTTCGCAAGCTTTTTCATGACGAGGTAGGTTTTGTCGCGGCTTCCGTCGTTTATCAGGATATAACGGAAGCTGTAATCGGGCAGGGTATCGATGACCTTGTTTGTCTCAAGGACAAAGTTTTCAAGCCCTTCCTCCTCGTTGTAGCAGGGAACAACCAAATCTATCGTTTTCATTTTTATCACCTTACCACCATTATAACAAATCCGTTGATAAAAGTCCAACTTTTTTCAAAATAATATTGACTTTTAGCAAATTTCTTATTTACCTCGGCAAGAAAACGTGGTACAATATATTTTGAATTGATTATTATCAGAATCTTTTACGGAGGTTCACTTTTTATGTCTATAACAAAAACCCTGAGAGAGCCCCGCACAATTCCCGAAAAGCTTCTGGCTTTCGGCAAGCGGAACATCTTTGTGTGGCTGGCGTTTCTTATCCCGCTGGCGCTCATGCTCACCGCCTTTGGTCTTATGGACGTAGCGCCGCTGGGAAAAGCGGACAAGCAGATTTTGGTGACAGACCTATGGCACCAGTACTATCCGTTTTTGTCGGATTTCCAAAATAAGCTTCAGCACGGCGAAAGCCTGTTCTGGACATGGTCCGTCGGAGGCGGCGTCAACTACTTCTCGCTGATGTCTTACTATCTGGCAAGCCCGATGAATTTCCTGTCGCTGTTTGTTTCTCCGGACTATCTGCGCGAATTTTTGATGATCTCCGTTTCGGTGAAAATTTCACTTGCGGGCGCGTTTATGGCTTATTTCCTCAAGAGCACGTTCAGGCGCAACGGCATTTCGCTGATTATTTTCGGCGTCAGCTTTTCGTTCTGCGCGTTCTTTATGGGATACTATTGGAACACAATCTGGCTTGACACCGTGTGCATCACGCCTTTGGTGGCGCTCGGCGCGGTCAAGCTGCTCAGCGAAAACAAGTTCAGGCTTTACACGGTCATGCTTGCTTTGTCGCTGGTCACCAACTACTACATAGGATTCTTTACCTGCATTTTTATCCTTCTGCTTTTTATCTGCTACAACATCGTGCGTTGGCAGAGCATCAAGGTATTGGGAGTAAATGTGCTGAAATTCGCGCTGTTTACGTTTTTGGGCATCGGAATGACGGCGTTCTTCCTGCTGCCGGCGTTTATGGCGCTTCAGAACACGCACGCCAGCGGAAGCACCTTCCCGCAGGATTTCTCCATCAATATAGGCGGAAGCAACGATTTGCTCGGTGTGCTGAAGGCGTTCAAGAGCATTTCGGGCAATCTGATCAACTTCACCGCTGCGGCAAACAAGGAGATCGACGCGATGCCGAACATCTCCTGCGGCGCGGTCCCGCTGTTCTTCGCTTTTTTGAGCCTTACCACCAAGGAAATCAAGCTAAGGGACAAGCTTGTCAGCGTGGGTCTGATCATTTTCCTGTTCCTCAGCTTTATTATCCGTCAGCTCGATTATATGTGGCACGGCTTCCACTTCCCGAATATGATCTACTATCGCTTCAGCTTCCTGGTGAGCTTTGTGATAATAGTCATGGGCTTCAGGGCGTTTGTCGTGATAAAAAAGATAAATCTGATGAGCGTTATCACCGCGTCGCTGCTGAGCTTCTTCGTATGGTTGATGGAATTTGACTTTTCCGGAGCGACGAATCCCGACGGCGAAGGTCCCTACGACCAGGGCGTGTTCGATATGTTCGCGAAAAAAGACCACAGCCGTGAAGACAGGATGAGCTGGGTGTCGCCGACGCTTGTCGCGTTTGCGGTCATACTCCTGCTGATAACTGTGCTTGTGCTCCTGTACTCAAAGCGCGTCATCCCGAAACAGGCGATGCTGATCTCGCTTGCCATCATAGTTGTCGCGCAAAGCGGCTATACCGCGTATTTCGGCGTGAAGGTCACGACGGTCACGGTCATGTCGGGCTATCCCCGCGGAGAGGCGGACACCGAAGCGGTCGTTAACCGGATGTACGAGCTTGAAAAAGATACGCCGGAGCTGTGGCGCGCCGAAATGACGGAAACGCAGACGCTCAACGACGGCGCGCTCAACCACTACCGCGGCCTGTCGATGTTCAACTCGATGGCTAACGAAAAAATGACGCTGTTTTTCCAGAATTTCGGAATGGCAGGCTGGCAATCGGGCAACCGCTACACCTATTCGGAGAACTCGCCCGTCACCAATATGTTCATGAATCTTAAATATCTTATCTCCCGCGACGGAACCATCGGCAACACATACGACCTCAGCGAGGTCTCATCATCCGGTGTGGTCAAGCTTTTCAAAAACAACCACTATTTGCCGATGGGCTTTATCGTCAACAGCGAGCTGATCCATTGGGAGGAAATAGAGGCGGAAAACAGCTTCAGTCAGTTTGAAAAGCAAAACGAGTTTTTCCGCTACGCGACGGGTATCAGCGAGTCCGTGTATACGAACGTCGCCGTGTCCTCTCAGGAGCACACCGACTCAAGTCAGTTCAACGTAACGGAAAAAGCCGACGGAACATATGGCTTCTCCTGTCTGCAAACGGGAATCAAGCCGCAGCTGAAGTGGAATTACATCGCTCCTAAGAGCGGCTTGTATCTGGTAAGCTCTCATATCGACAAGGGCGACACCATCAACATCATCAAAAACGATACCGAGCAAATGGGCTCGCATAATATGGGACGCCCGTATATCGCCAGCATGGGCTATTTCAACGAAGGCGACAAGATCACCGTCAAGAGCGATCTCAGCGAAAACGCAAGCGGCAGCGCGAGGATCTATGTCTGCGCGCTGAATCAGGATGTTTTTGAAAAGGGCTATAAGATGCTCGGCGAAAGCACAATGACCACCACCTATTTCAACAACGGCGGCAAAATGGAGGGCACCATCGACGCTAAACGCGGCGGTTTGTTCTACACCTCGATCCCGTATGAAAAGGGCTGGACGGCGTATGTGGACGGCAAAGAAACCGAGATCACTCCGGTCGGCGGTTCGATCCTGGCGTTCCCGATCGAAGCCGGCGAACACACGATCGTTCTGAAATACGCCCCGAACGGCTTCTGGCCGGGACTTGTAGTGTCTTTGGTTTGTCTGCTCGGCTTCGCGGCGTGCTGCGTGTGGGTCTATGTGCTCAGGAAAAAGCTGATCCCCGACTTCGCGAAGGACAAGGCTTTCAAAGATGAAATGATAGAAATATAGCTACAAGTATAAGTTATAAGTAATAAGTAATAAGTTGAAAGTAAGGTCGGGCAGAAAGCACTGTTTTTACAGCGTTTTCTGCCCGACCGTGTATTTTGATTTGTTCTGTCATTATGACCTGAACTTGTCATTTTTAATTTGCAACTTCCTGCGTTATCCTCCGAAGAACAGGTGTTCGATCAGGATTTTTATTCCCAGCAGAATAAGGATGATACCGCCGGCGAGCTCGGCTTTTGATTTGTATTTTGTGCCGAACACGTTGCCGATCTTCACGCCTGCCGCCGAAAACAAAAACGTTGTGACGCCGATCAGGGAGACGGCAAAAAAGATGTTGACGTCAAGAAATGCGAAGGTGACACCGACCGCAAGAGCGTCGATGCTCGTGGCGATCGCCAGCGGAAGCATGACCTTAAACGAAAACGAGTCGTTTAGGTCCTCGTCCTTGCCGAAGGATTCGCGCACCATATTCGCGCCGATCAGCACCAGAAGCACAAAGGCTATCCAGTGATCTATACTTTTGATAAGACCTTCAAACTGTTTGCCGAGCAGCCAGCCCAAAAGCGGCATAAGCGCCTGGAACCCGCCGAAATACAGTCCCGCTGTTGCGCAGTGTTTGATTTTCAGCTTTCCGACCGATAATCCCTTGCAGACGGACACCGCGAACGCGTCCATGGAAAGCCCTACGGCAAGAAACAACAGCTCTAAAATTCCCATAAGCTACCTCAAAAAACAAGTTGAACCAAAACCATATAAACCGCGACTCCGCCGAATACGCTGATAAGCGTATTGCGCAGCCAGACGTGCATGCCCACCACGAAAGCCGCGGCGATAAGCTCGGGCAGTCCGTAGGGGTACTGCATCACGGAAACGCCCTTGAAGCAGTAAACTACAAGCATTCCGATTATCGCGTAGGGCAAAACGCTGCCCAGATATGTTATCACCTGCGGACGGCGGCGCCCTTCGGGAAACGCGAGAAACGGCAGAAAGCGCGTGAACGCGATCACCGCTGCCATTATCAGCACCTGTAAAAGCGCGTGCAAATCATTCATCGCCGTTCACCTCGCTTGTCTTGTCGAGCTTTTTGCGGAATATCATAAGCTCAGCGGAAATAAGCAGCAGCGCCGGAACGATAAAGTATTCGGCGCCGAAAATAACGAGGCAAAGCACTGTTGTGCCGACGCCCAAAACGGCGGGCAAATGCTGTTTGGAGGTCAGCCACTGCTCTACCATGATAACGATAAACAGCGCGGTCATGGCGTAGTCGATGCCTTCGCTGCTGAACGGCAGAAACATTCCGAGCACCGCGCCAAGCACGCAGCCCGTTATCCAATAGCTGTGGTTAAGGGCGGTGAGAAAGAAGTAGTACTTTTTGGGGTTTATGTCTTCCTCAAGCGTTGTGGTGGCGGTGATGGAATATGTTTCGTCCGTCAGTCCGAAAATCAGATAGGGTTTAACTATCCCGGTGCCGCGGTATTTGTCGAGAAGCGAAACGCCGTAGAAAAAGTGGCGGCAGTTGATAACAAGCGTCATAAAGGCGGTCGTCAGCAGCGACGCGCCGCTCGCCATAAAGTCAACGCCGGCGTACTGTCCCGAGCCTGCGAACATCGTTACGCTCATCAGGATCGCCCACCAAAAGCTATAGCCCTTGCTTTGCAGCAAAACGCCGTAGCCTATGCCCAGCGCGAGATACCCCGCCATGATCGGCAGGCTGTCGCGAAAGGCGCGAAAAAAGCTTTTTTTAGTCATATCCTTTGTCCTTATCAAAAGCGCGGCTCAGTATCTGAAATACCGCGTCGTCAGTATCTTGAAATGGTTTTTGTTGAAATCGATGACGCCTTCGCGTTTCAGCCGGCTGAGCGAACGGGAGAGCGAGGCGCGGTCGACCGCCAGATAGATCGCGAGCTCGTCGCGTGAGTATTGGATGTCGAACTCATAGGAGCGGGCGATCTCGCTGTTTATCTTTAAAAACCTGAGTATTTTGTCGCGGATGTTTTTTTGCGACAGGCAGACCAGATGCTCCGAAAGGTTTACAAAAAGCTGCCGTTTCGACGCCATCAGGTTCACCAAAATCTTATGCTGTATCATCACGACGGATTCATCGGCGATGAGGAGCGAGTCGGGCGTGAACAGCATAAGCCGGGTGTTTTCCGTGGCGACGATCTCAAAAAGCATATTGTAATATTCCATCATAAACTGCATTGTGCCGACGGCGCCGCTGCCCTGAACGGCGTTAAGAACCGTGCGGTTGCCGTCGTAGTCGATGCTGAACACCTTTACCGAGCCGGTGAACACCACGCCGAGCCTGCGCTTGGTGCCGGGCTCCAGCGTCATTCTTTCCTCGCCGGCAAGCTCTAAATACAGGGGATCGGCGTGTTTTATAAAGGTTATTATTTCATTGTCGTCAAGCCCCGAAAACAGTATGTGTGTTTTTATGTGCGCCAGGTTTTCGGCGGTCAGGATCTCGTCATAATTTTCCATAGGCTTCATCCTATAATATTTTTTACACTACTGCATATTATATCACATTTTTTTGCAAATGCAACGTTTTATGGATTTGAACGAAAGAGTATCGCATTTGCACAAAAACGAATTTGAATTATGTTAAAAGTGTACATTGGCGAATCTTTTGAAATGTGGTAAAATAACGATATATGCGCTTATGTATTTACGGCGTATTATTGGAGGAATAGTATGAAATTGAAAGGTATAAAGGTACCTCACAAGAAACACACGGCGAACTGTCCGCCGGTGCGGCTTCCCGTTCCGAAGCTGGTGACTATCCCGATGTCGATGCACATCGGCAGACCCGCAAAGCCCGTTGTAAAGCGCGGCGATAGGGTTTTGGTCGGACAGCTGATAGCGGAGGCGGACGGCTACATTTCCGCGCCGGTCCATTCGGGTGTTTCGGGAAAGGTACAGAAGATCGATGAAATGACGACCTCAATGGGCTTCAAGGTGCCTGCGATCGTGATCGAGACCGACGGCTTGCAGGAGGTCAGCGAAACCGTGACCCCTCCCGATGTGCACGACCTCAACAGCTTTGTTGACGCCGTGAAGCAGAGCGGCTCGGTCGGCTTGGGCGGAGCGGGCTTTCCGACCTTCGTAAAATTCAGCTTCAACAACGACGCAAACGCTGCCGACGCGGTGGTCATAAACGCCGCCGAGTGCGAGCCGTATATCACATCGGACACGCGCACCCTCATCGACAGGGCAGAGGATGTGTTCGACGGGATCGATATGCTGAAAAAGTATCTGAATATCAAGCACTATGTCATCGGCATCGAGAACAACAAGCCCGAGGCTATCGCCAAGGCGCAGGAGCTTGCGGCGAAAACCGACGGGGTAGAGGTCAAGGTCCTTCCCGCCGTGTACCCGCAGGGCGGCGAAAAGGTGCTTGTGTATAACACGCTCGGAAGACTGATCCCCAAGGGCGGTTTGCCGCTCGACGTCGGCGTGGTGGTCATAAACGTCACAACTTTAGCTTTCATCGCTAAATATATCCAAACGGGAATGCCTCTCGTTGAAAAGTGCGTCACGATCGACGGTTCGGCCGTTAAGGAGCCGAAAAACGTTATAGCGCCGATAGGAATGTCCGTCGGTGATCTGATCGAGGCGGCAGGCGGCTTTAAGGGCGAGCCGGCGAAGATCTTGTACGGCGGTCCGATGATGGGAATAGCCGTGCCCGATCTTGACGCGCCGATATTGAAAAATACGAACGCCATTGTAGCTATGGATGAAAAGGAGGCGCAGCCTCCGAAGGTCACGCCCTGCATCAACTGCGGCGCGTGCCTGAACCACTGTCCGCTGCGGCTCGATCCGCGCGCCATCGCGCGCGCCTACAAGCTCGGCGAGGCTAAGGACTTACAGACTTTGTGCGTCGACCTGTGTATGGAATGCGGCTGCTGCTCATATGTGTGTCCGGCAAAGCGGCATTTGGTGCAGACTAACAAGCTCGCCAAAGGAATGCTCAGAGAGTATCAGGCAAAGCAAAAGGCGAAAAAGGAGGGTGAAAAATGAGCAGACTGATTTCAACGGTATCTCCGCATTTTCACCGTCCGCGAACCACGCGCTCGATAATGCTCGACGTCATCATAGCGCTCGCTCCCGCAATGATCGCCTCGGTGATCATTTTCGGACTTCGCAGTCTGCTTGTTATCGCCGACTGCGTGGCTGTTTGTATAGTGTCCGAATGGGGCTTTGAAAAGATATGTAAAAAAGAAAACACCGTCGGCGACCTTTCGGCTGTCGTTACGGGCATTATCCTTGCGCTCAACCTGCCGGTGGGCATACCGCTGTGGCAGGCGGCGCTGGGCAGCGTTGTCGCCATTGTGGTCGTAAAGCAGCTGTTCGGCGGAATAGGACAGAACTTCGCGAATCCTGCCGCGACAGCGAGGATAATTCTGATGACCGCGTTCTCGGGCACGATGACATCATGGGCTGTACCGCAGCCGTTCAATATGACTCCCGACGCCGTTACGGGCGCCACTCCGCTTGCTATGATGGCAAAGGGCGAAACGGAAAGCCTGCCGTCATATCTCGATATGTTCCTCGGCAACACCGGCGGCTGTCTCGGCGAGACCTGCGCGCTGGCGCTGGTTTTGGGCGGAGTTTATCTGCTCATCCGCGGCGTTATCTCGTGGCACACTCCGGTCGCCTTTATCGGCACGGTTGCGCTTATGTCGCTTGTATGCGGCAAGGACGTTTTGGCGCAGGTGCTTTCGGGCGGTCTGATGATAGGCGCGTTCTTTATGGCTACCGACTACGCCTCGACTCCCGCGACAAAGTGGGGCAAGATCATCTTCGGCGTAGGCTGCGGACTCATCACGATACTGATCCGCTTCTGGGGCAACTTCCCCGAGGGCGTCAGCTTTTCGCTGCTTCTTATGAACATTCTCACTCCCTATATAGATAAGCTCACGCGGTCGAAGCCGCTGGTAGGGGAGGTGGACGAGTCGTGAAAGACATCATAAAACCCATCGCGGTGCTTGCCGCGATTTGTCTGGTCGTTACCGCGCTGCTCGCGTATATCAACTCCGTCACCTCGCCCATTATCAAAGAGGCTGACGAAAAGGCGGCGGCTGAGGCAAGGCAGGAAGTTCTTTCCGAAGCCGACGGTTTTGAAGAGATAGAGGACGTAAAGCTGCCCGAGGGCGTTGAAGAGGCATACAAAGCCGAAAACGGCGCGGGCTATGTGTTCAAGCTCGTCACCAAGGGCTACGGCGGAAACATAACTTTGATGTGCGGCATAAAGCCCGACGGTACGATCGAAAAGATAAAGACGCTGAGCCACAGCGAAACGAGCGGTATCGGCTCAAAGGTCGTCGATAACGAAAGCGGCTACAGCAAAAAATATACCGGCAAAAACGAAAACGATTTTGACAGCGTTGACGCCGTTACGGGCGCGACGATCTCCTCAAAGGCATATAAAAAGGCGGTAGCTTCCGCTTTTGAAGCGTACGATGTTGTAAAGGGGGCGGAATAAGTGAACAAACTGCAAAACTTTTCAAAGGGTATAATCAAAGAAAATCCCGTGCTTGTTCTCGTGCTGGGCACCTGCCCGACGCTCGCCACCTCCACCAGCGTGCTCAATGCGCTCGGTATGGGCGCCGCGGCGACTATAGTGCTGTTGTGCTCGAATATAGTTATTTCGGCGCTGCGCAAGGTCATCCCCGACAAGGTGCGCATACCCTGCTATATCGTGCTGATAGCGGGCTTTGTTACGATGGTTCAGATGCTCGTTAAGGCGTTTGCGCCCGCTCTCGACAAATCGCTGGGAATATTCCTGCCGCTTATCGTCGTAAACTGCATCATTCTGGGCAGAGCGGAAATGTTCGCAAACAAAAACACCGTTATCGATTCGGCTATCGACGCCGTCGGTATGGGCGCGGGCTTCACGCTGGCGCTGACGCTGATGGCGACGATCCGCGAGGTGTTCGGCAACGGCACCTTCCTCGGTATCGAGATACCCGGATTGATCGACAACAAAATCTCTATCCTCACCATGGCGCCGGGCGGCTTCTTCGTGTTCGGTCTGCTTATCGCCATGGTCAATAAGTTCGGCAAGCACAAGCCAAAAAAGAAGGAGTTTGGCTGCGCGGGCTGTCCTCAGGCGGCGGTTTGCGGCAAGCCGAGCTGCTCCGGCTGTGACGAACAGAAGGCGGAGGTGAGCGCGAAATGACGAAATTCATCGTGATACTGCTTTCCGCCGTATTCATCAACAACTATGTGCTGTCGCGTTTTCTGGGGATCTGTCCGTTTTTGGGCGTTTCCAAAAAGCTTGACTCCGCAACAGGAATGAGCCTCGCGGTAATCTTCGTTATGCTTATGGCGACCGCCGCAACCTGGCCTATCCAGCACTTTTTGCTCGTTCCGAACGATCTCGGATATTTGCAGACGATCGTATTCATCCTTGTCATCGCCGCGCTGGTACAGCTCGTTGAGATCGTGCTCAAGCGCTACGTCCCATCGCTGCACAAGTCGCTGGGCGTGTATCTGCCGCTTATCACCACGAACTGCGCGGTGCTCGGCGTTACGATACTCAATATAACCGAAAACTATACCTTCCTTGAAAGTATGGTCAACTCGCTCGGAAGCGGTCTGGGCTTCTTCCTCGCGATGGTGATGTTCTCGGGCGTGCGCTCCAAAATCGAGGGCGCCGACATCCCCGAAAGCTTCAAGGGTCTGCCCGTGACGCTTGTCGCGGCTTCAATCACCTCGCTGTCGTTCTTAGGTTTCGGCGGCGTGGTTGAAAATATGTTCCCATTATAACGGAGGTGGCGCGAAATGAATGAAATTCTGATTGCGGTGATCCCCGTTGTTATCATCGGTATCGTGTGCGCTGCCGTGCTGGTGGTTGCGTCAAAGCTTATGGCGGTCAAGGAGGACGAAAGGTTTCCCGCCGTCAGGGATTGCCTTCCCGGCGCCAACTGCGGCGCGTGCGGCTATGCGGGCTGCGACGGCTACGCCAAAGCGCTTTGCGAGGACCCGAGCGTTCCCGCGAACCTCTGTATTCCCGGAGCCGATTCCGTGGCAAAACAGCTCAGCGAGGTTTTGGGCGTGGAAGTCGAGGACGTTGTGGAGCAGGTCGCCGTCGTTCACTGTTCGGGCGACTGCGAACACACCAAAGACAAGGTGATCTACGACGGTATCGAAAGCTGCGCGGCGGCAAAGCTGATGTACGGCGGCAAGGGCAGCTGTACCTACGGCTGTCTCGGCTTGGGCGACTGCGCCAAAGCCTGTCCGCACGATGCGATATATATAAAAGACGGTGTGGCGAGCGTGTATACCTGCGACTGTATCGGCTGCGGAGTGTGCGCGAAGACCTGTCCTAACCATCTTATCTCTCTTGTTCCCGACGTCAAAAGGGCGGTCGTTCTTTGCAGCAACCGCGACAAGGGCGCTTTGACCCGCAAGGTTTGCTCTGCGGGCTGCATAGGCTGCAAAAAGTGTGAAAAGGTCTGCCCCTCGGGAGCTATCAAGGTGGAAAACAACGTCGCGGTCATCGACTATGACAAGTGCACCGACTGCGGCGCCTGCGCCGAAAACTGTACGACAAAGTGCATCAGGATCGAAGACCTGAGAGGCTGCCACCACTTTAAAGAGAGTTGAGAGCTTAGAGTGGAGAGTTAAGAGCAATTGCTATTAACATCGAAGCTGATAATACCATATAATAGTAGGGTTTGGTCTTGACCAAACCGCAAGCATTAACCTTACCTGAATGGTTCGGTCGGCGGGTCGGTCAAGACCGACCCCTACAGAACGAATCCAAATTTAAGCATAAACAAGAAAAGGCGCGCCGCTGGTGCGTCTTTTTTATTGCAAATGAAGTCAGCCTAACGGTTGACTTTTTTCTTTGTTTGGAGTATTATTTATTTTGTATAGCTATCTGATTTAAAAGGAGGTCTGCCGCAATATGGATTTATCCGTGATTTTTGACGCGGGTGTTGTCGGTCTGCGTATGATAATGCCGCTGTACGCCCTTGTTATCGTTTATCAGTGTTATGCGGCAATGCGCCGCCGCAGACGTCCCGAAAAGCCGCTTGTTTCGCTGTATAACCAAAAATCGGGCGGAATGATCCCCGTTGTGTTCTGGGAGAATTCTATCGGCAGAAGCAAATCGAGCGATATAGTGATCGACGATCCGACCGTATCGAGAAATCATTGCGTGCTGCTCAGAAGAAGCGCGGGCTGGTTCATCTCCGACGTCGGCTCGCTTGCGGGAACCTTTGTCAACGGAGTCAGGATACAGGGCAGGGCGCAGGTGCTTATCGACGACATCATCAGAGTCGGCGACACCGAATATCAGTTAAAAAGAGGCGACGATTTCAACTCGCCGCTGCGTTCAAGCCGCTTTTTCTCCAAGGTGAGTGACAAGCCCGCCATCCAGGCGTGGAAGCTTATGCTGATGGTCACGCTGTTCCACCTGTTTATGGCGGTGGAGGCGATGTTCTGGAACGACGGCACGAATGTGTATTCTCCGCTTGTTCTTTTCTTCGCTCTCGCGGTCGTGGAATGGGGCTTTTTCTCCGTTTCTTACTTCGCGCTGCGGCGCGTGAATTTTGAGCTTGAGGCTCTCGGATTGTTTTTAACGGGAATCGGCGTTATGCTGCTTGTGCGGCAGGTCGAGCGCTCGGCGTATGTTCAGCTTATCGCGGCGGGCATAGGCATAGTGCTCTATTGCCTTATCATCAAGTTTATCGAGGACCCGGACAGGGTGCAAAAGCTCCGTATGCCGCTGATGATCGTATCTGTGGTGCTGCTTTCGTCGAGTATCGTGCTCGGCCGTGTTACGAACGGCGCGGCAAACTGGGTCTATATCGGTTCGATCTCGTTCCAGCCCTCGGAGCTTGTCAAAACGATATTCATTTTTGTCGGCGCAAGCGCGCTGGACAAGCTGCAGACAAAACGAAATCTTATAGAATTTATCATCTACTCGGTAGTGTGCGTCGGTCTGCTGGCGCTGATGAGCGACTTCGGAACGGCTCTTATCTTCTTTGTAACGTTCCTGCTCGTTGCGTTTATGCGTTCGGGCGACATCAAAACCATACTGCTTCCCGTGGGAGCGGTCGCGGGCGCTTTTGTGCTGCTCAGATTCGTCGCGGAGCGTATCAACTTTATCGGCGACCGGTTCAACTACGTGCTCAACCGCTTTAAGGCTTACCGCCACGTTTGGGATTACGCCAACGAAGCGGGCGGCTATCAGCAGGTGCGCGTGCTCACCTATGTTGCCAGCGGCGGTCTGTTCGGCGTCGGAATAGGCAACGGCTATTTCAAACAGTATTTCGCGTCAGAAAGCGACCTCGTGTTCGGTCTTATGGCTGAGGAGATGGGCGTTATCGTGGCGATCGTCGTCGCGCTGGCGGTGGCTATGCTGATGATCTACGCCCGCGCTATAGCGACAAGAAGCCGCAGCACATTCTACTCGATCACATCCTGCTGTGCGGCGGGTCTGCTGGTCGTTCAGCTTTCGCTGAACATTTTCGGCGCGACCGATATTCTTCCGCTCACGGGCGTTACGTTCCCGTTTGTCAGCTGCGGCGGTTCCAGCGTGATTTCCTGCTGGGGACTGCTCGCGTTCATCAAGGCGGCGGACGAAAGAACATACTCTATCAAACGATAAAACTTCTATACTATATATCAGAAACAGAAAGGCGGTGGGCAGATGAAGCGGACCCTAAGGCGAAGCACTTTGATTTTGATATTCACTATAGCGTTCATAATCGGGATCGGTTTCTTTACCGTAGAGCTGGTTTTTGACGCGAAAGACTGGGTCGATCAGCCGTATAACGCCCACATCTCCGGCAGCGGAGGACTTGAACAGGCGGGCAAGATATTTGACCGCAACGGAAACGTGCTCGCGCAGACCGTTGACGGCGAGCGCGTCTATAACGACGATATCGAAGTTCGCGAGGCGCTGCTCCACACCGTCGGCGACAACAGCCTGAACATCTCAACCGCGGTGCAAAGCAAATACCGCTCCCTTCTTACGGGCTACAGCCTTGTTTGGGGACTTAATATGCCGCAGTCGATGCGCACATCGCACGACATTACGCTCACGGTCGACTCAAACGCCTGCAAGGCAGCATTTGAGATCATGCAGAGCTACGGCAAGCGCGGCGCCTGCGTCGTATACAATTATAAAACGGGCGAGGTCCTCTGCTCGGTCAGCACCTACGGTTACGACCCGCAGGATCCCCCCGAGATCAACGAGGATAACGAAAGCGAATACGAAGGCGTTTATCTCGACAACGTAATTTCGTCATCATACACCCCGGGTTCGATCTTCAAGATCGTGACCGCGGCAGCGGCTATAGAAAACATCCCCGACATATTCGAGCGCACCTGGTATTGCGAGGGCAGCGAGGATATAGGCGGAGAGCCCGTCAACTGTGTTGACGATGAGGCTCACGGTGAAATCAACTTTGAAGAGGCTATGGAGCACTCCTGCAACATCGTGTTCGCGAAGCTCGCCGTTGAGCTCGGCAGCGAAAAGATGAACGCTATGGCTGAAAAGATGGGCATCAATATGACCTTTGATTTCGACGACGTTTCAACCGCGAAGGGTCACTATGATACCTCAAAAGCGACCGAAAACGAGCTTGCGTGGTCGGGCGCCGGTCAGTATAACGACAAGGTGAACCCCATGCAGATGGCAATCATTTGCGGAGCGATCGCAAACGGCGGTCAGGGCGTCACCCCGACCTATATCAAGAGCGGCTCGGGCGACATCCTCAAGGAGATAGGTCTGAAGGGCAGCGGCACAAGCGCCCTGTTAGACCAAAAAACCGCGTCCGTGCTCGACGAAAAGGTCATGCCCGAATATGAGTTCGGCGGTCTGACCGTTCACGCAAAGACCGGTACCGCCGAGGTCGGCGAAGAAAAGCTTCCAAACGGCTGGTTTGTCGGCTATTCAATAGACGACGACTGTCCCCTTGCTTTTGCCTGCGTCATCGAAGACTCGGGCTTCGGCAACCAGTATGCCCGTCCCGTCGTAGAGGCGGCGATGTCGGCTGCTGCGGATTCGATCCGGGGAAAATTGTTTTAATACATCACAGAAAGCAGACAGAAAGGAAAATTTCCTATGGCAAACTTCTTAAAAGCAATGTTCGGCAATTACAGCAAGCGCGAGGTAAAGCGCGTTCAGCCCACGGCTGACAAGGTGCTCGCGCTTGAGGATAAATATGCCGCAATGTCGGAAAGCGAACTTAAAAGTCAGACCGCGATTTTAAAGCAGCGTCTTGCCGACGGCGAAACGGTTGACGACATCCTTCCCGACGCGTTCGCGGTCTGCCGCGAGGCAAGCTGGCGTGTGCTCGGAATGAAGCACTTCCCGGTCCAGGTCATCGGCGGAATCGTGCTTCATCAGGGACGTATCGCCGAAATGAAGACCGGTGAAGGTAAAACCCTTGTCGCAACGCTTCCCGCGTATCTCAACGGACTTACCGGAGAGGGCGTTCACATCGTTACCGTCAACGACTACCTCGCCCGCCGCGACTCCGAGTGGATGGGCAAGCTGTATAAATATCTCGGACTGACCGTCGGTCTGATCGTTCACGATCTGGACAACGAGCTCAGAAAAGAGGCATACAGCGCCGACATCACCTACGGCACCAACAACGAGCTCGGCTTTGACTACCTGCGCGACAATATGGTCGTTTATAAGGAAAACAAGGTCCAGCGCGGCCACACCTTCGCGATCGTCGACGAGGTCGACTCCATCCTCATAGACGAAGCGCGTACTCCGCTTATCATTTCCGGCAAGGGCGACAAGTCCACCGACCTCTATGAGCGTGCCGACAGACTCGCCAAGACCCTCAAGCTGGAGCGCTTCACCGAGATCGACTCCAAGCAGGACATGGAGGAATACTACGCCGAAAACAACATAGACTATGTTGTCGACGAAAAGCAAAAGACCGCCACGCTCACCCAGCTCGGCGTTAAGAAGGCTGAGGAATATTTCGGTATCGAAAACCTCACCGACCCCGAAAACCTCACGATCCAGCACCACGTCAATCAGGCTATCAAGGCAAACGGCGTTATGAAGCTCGACGTCGACTACGTTGTAAAGGACGACGAGGTCATCATCGTCGACGAGTTCACCGGCCGTCTGATGTACGGCAGACGCTTCAACGAGGGTCTGCACCAGGCGATTGAAGCTAAAGAGGGCGTAAAGGTTCAGTCCGAAAGCAAGACCCTTGCTACGATCACCTTCCAAAACTACTTCCGTCTTTACAAAAAGCTTTCCGGTATGACCGGTACCGGTGAGACCGAGTCGGAGGAATTCCAGGAGATCTACAAGCTCGACGTCGTTGAGATACCAACCAATATGCCCGTTATCCGTAAGGACCTGCCCGACTCCGTATTCAAGACCGAAAACGGCAAGTTCAACGCGGTCATCGACCAGATCGTCGAGGTCCACCAAAAGGGACAGCCTGTTCTGGTAGGTACCATTTCGATCGAAAAATCCGAGCTGCTCTCAAAAATGCTCAAGCGCCGCGGCATCGCTCACAACGTGCTCAACGCTAAGCAGCACGACAAGGAAGCGGAGATCATCGCTCAGGCAGGTAAGTTCGGCGCCGTGACCATCGCAACCAACATGGCAGGCCGTGGTACCGACATCATCCTCGGCGGTAACGCCGAGTATATGGCAAAGGCTTCCATGCGCAAGCAGGGCTATCCCGAAGAAATGATCGAGGAAGCCACAGGCTACGCGGAAACCGACGACGAGGAGATCCTCGAGGCTCGCAAGGTGTTCCGCGAGCTCAACGATAAATATAAGGAAGAGATCAAAGACGAGGCGGACCAGGTCCGTGAGGCAGGCGGCTTGATGATAATCGGCACCGAGCGCCACGAATCCCGCCGAATCGACAACCAGCTGCGCGGACGTTCCGGACGTCAGGGCGACCCGGGCGTGAGCCGTTTCTTCCTCTCGACCGAGGACGACCTTATGCGCCTGTTCGGCGGTGACAGGATGCGTGCGATGATGGAGCGTATGAACGTCGACGAAAACACGCCCATCGAAAACAAAATGCTCACCGGCATCATCGAGAACTCTCAGGAAAAGGTCGAGCTGCGCAACTTCGGAATACGTAAGGACGTATTGCAGTACGACGACGTTCTCAACCGCCAGCGTGAGATCATCTACGGTCAGCGCGACCAGGTGCTCAACGGCGAGGACCTGCACGAAACCGTGCTCAAAATGCTCAACGATACCATCGACACATCCGTTGCTCACTATCTGCCCGAGGGTCCCAAGGAGAACTGGAACTACCAGAGCCTTATCGAATACTACAAGGGCTGGATCATAACCGACGACGAGAAATACAAGCTCGACCTCGACGACCTTGAGGATTATGACGCCGACGAGATCGGTCAGATGATCAAGGACGACGCTCTCGAGCTGTTCAAGGAAAACGAGGAGCTGCTTCCTCCCGAGACGATCCGCGAGATGGAGCGCGTATATCTGCTCCGCGCGGTCGATACCCACTGGATGGATCACATCGACGCCATGGATCAGCTCAAGGCGGGCATCCGCCTGCGCTCCTACGGTCAGCACGACCCGGTCGTCGAGTACCGTCTCGAGGGCTTCGATATGTTCGACGAGATGATCGAGAACATCCGCGAGGATACCGTCAAGATGATGCTCATCATGCCCAAGCGTGTTTATGAGATCCAGAAGCGTCAGGAGGCTATCGAGGCGGCGCGCAAGGCTGCCGAGGCAGCGGCTGCGGCGGCTCACCAGGTCATGCTCAACAAGGGCGAGGAGCAGGAAAAGCCCAACGCCGTTCAGATGGCTCTTAAACGCGAGCAGGTCGCCAAGCCCACCCAGACCTCGGGCGACGGCACCGACACCGCCAACAAGACCGTCCGCAAGGGAAAAAAAGTCGGCAGGAACGACCCCTGTCCCTGCGGCAGCGGCAAAAAGTACAAAAAGTGCTGCGGACGCGACGCTTAAAACTGCCTTTGGCAGTTTTAAGCAGCTAAATCCGCCTTCGGCGAGCTAAATTTACTTCACAAGATAAAATGAATATTTCGGAGCGGTGAGGGCACCGCTCCCTACAATTAATTTCGACATTTATGTTATTAAGTGTAGGGAGCGACGTCTCCGTCGCTCCGTTATTTTTTTATCGGACAGGAAGCACATATGTACGCACCTGTCCCAATCGCTTTGCAATTTGGAATGATAGGGGCAAGCCCTGTCACTACAGGCAGTCTAACAAAAAAAGTTGCACGAATTTTTTTCTTATTTTTTGTCAGATATTTACAAAAGGGAATTATAGGTGGAATTTGCCGTGGAAAGATGTGGAATATCGGCATTTTTCCTACTTCTATATTGCACAAAACCGTCACATTCATTTTGTCTATCTATACAAAAAATACTTTTTATATGAAAACAATTGATTTATCCCTTAAAAAATAGTCAAATTTAATATAGATTATAAGCTGATAAGTGTAACTATGTCTAAAAGGAGTGATGACAATGGGACTGTTTAAGAAAGCTGTTGACCGTGCGGTCAGCGATAAAGCAACCCAAAAGCGGCGCAAAAGGATGATTGTGTTCATTGCGATCATCACGATGCTCTCTATGGTCACCTCCACCGTGGCGTGGTTCTCGGTCAACACCTTCGCCGGCGTCGACACGCTCGATGTTCACATCAGCGTTTCCGCTCAGCTGAAGGTTTCCATGGAGGATCACGGAACAAACCTCGATCAATATGTAAAGATCATTACCAACGATATGATCGACGGTTATCTGGGCAGCAAATATAACACCAAGCTTGCAGACATCAAGCTTGACCCCGTTACCACAAACAACGGCACCACGCTGACCAACCGCCGCGGCACTACCCGCGAGCCCAACAAGAACTCTTATCTTGAGTTTGAATGTTACTTTATCGCCACAGAGGATATGTGGGTACATCTTACCACCGAGCACTCCGATCTCGAGGGTGACAACGGCACCAAGGTCACATCAAGCTCGCCTTCTCCGCGCAGCGAGGTAGTACAGTGCACACGCGTGGGCTTCACCACCGAAACAAACGGCACAACCACATACGAGCCCAACAAGGGCGGAGCCGTTACCAGCCTTCCCACATTCGATATTTCCGACCCGATGAACTATTCCGACAGCTCGCGCCTGTTCCATCTTGACGAGATGTCGCCCAAAAAGGTCACGATTCGCCTGTGGATAGAGGGTGAAGATCCCCAGTGTGACGACGATGTTCAGGACGCAGACCTCAGCGTTGCGCTCAGCTTTGTCGGCACCGACGATCAAAACGTACCTATTTCCTAGTTTCTAAGCTAAAAATCCACTTTCTGAGGAGGGATTTAAGTTGCCCCGTAAAAAGAAAATACAAGAGCCGACTACTCCTCAGGAGTTAAGCAAGCTTAATGACAAAACTACCCAAAACCCGACAATACGCAAGTATCATGTCAGCGCAGACTCAAAAAGCATTGTCGGACTTAAAAAGCGCAGAAGGATCCTCAGGATCGTCCTCGGCGCGGTGGTAGCGGTGCTGCTGATCATCTTCATCATTTCGATGCTTGTTTCCAAATGGGGCGATCTGGTAATCGAGATCGACCGCCCGCTGCAAAACAAGGGCATCGTGCTCAGTACCGATCCCGAGTTCAAGACCAAATCCGTAGCCTTGTCCGCGCAGCAGGTTCAAAACGTTACAAATATCACCTACAGCTGGCTGCCCACCGACCTTGACACCTCAAAGGACGGCGAGCACAACGGCAAAAACTACGTTGCCTACACCTTCTATTGTAAAAACGAGGGCGACGAAAAGCTCGACTACGACGCCACGCTGGACATCACCGGCGTCGCCAAACATGCCGACGAAGCCTGCCGAGTAATGGTATATAAAAACGGCGAACCCAATATCTACGCCAAGGGCAAGATGGATAAGCCCGACGAGCCCGAAGAGGACGCTACCAAATTTGTAGACGACAAAGTGGTTATGACCACCAACACCAAAGAGTTCAAGCCCGGCGACGTTGACAAATACACCATCGTCATCTGGATCGAGGGCAACGACAAAGAGTGTGTAGACGATATCCGCGACGGCTGGGTCCGTATGAAAATGCTCTTCAAGGTCGACACCGAAGACGACACCAAGACCCCGTTCGGCGACTTCTACGACGGCAAGATCGAGGATGATACGAACAACTACAATGAATAATGTGGAATTTGGAATTATGTCCGGATTTTAACGTGAGGATTTCACAGAAAAGCGGCAATGAAAGAAAATGTAATAAATAAAATACTGCAAAGCATTACAAAGTCTTTAAAAGACAAACAGGAATAGTGAACACGGATGGGAATAAAAAACCCAATCTCTATGCTCGAATTCCATATTTAAAAGTATATGAGCACCTGAGAACTCGGAATGGCGAAAGAGGAAAGCGGAGTTTTCCGGATGGAAAATTCCAAACTCCAAATTCCAAATTCAAGAAAGTGCTAATATAAAAACTTTCCCTATGGTGTTTTAGGGACAAAAATCTATTTTATTTAGGAGGAATTTCTCTATGAAAGCAAAATCCAGAAGAAGATTATTAATC
>CACXGW010000122.1 GCA_902767325.1 uncultured Ruminococcus sp. | reverse complement strand
CTTGGCGTAGTAAGCCTGAGCGATAGCGGAGTTGAGCTTGTGGCTTCCGCTGGTGTTGTTGCCTTCGAACTTGTAGTAGATCTTTGCGGGGGTGCCGAGCGCCTCCTCAAGGAAGTATGCGCGAACGAGCGGAGAGGGACGGTACATCTTGTAGAAGTCCTGGATCTCCTTGGGGATCTCGATATATGCGTCGGTGTTGTTGAGTTCCTGATCGATCAGTTCCTTACAGAACACGGGAGCGAGGTCTTCCGCGGTCATGGGCTCGAGCGTGCCGGGGTTGAGCAGCGGCGCGGGCTTGTTGATCATATCCGCGCGAAGGTTATACCATTTTGTGGGGATCTCGCTTTCGTCAAGATAAGTTTTGTAGGGGATTTTGTTTTCAGCCATTTTTATTACTCCTTTTAATTATATCATTTTAAGAATTGTCAAATATTGTCTTTTTTGTAATTTTTTCATCGTCAGTTTTTGCGCCATCGTTTTGAAAATAACATACTGTTTGTCCTCCCGAATTGTTTTTGGGAAATAAAAAAACCTGTCCCGGTCTTCTGCCGGGACAGGAATAATCCTGCGGTGCCACCCTGCTTGGCGTGATTTCACGCCCACTCAACGCGTACTTCATACGCTGACTTTTGATTACGGAAAGTCCAGTTCCGTCTCACATACTCTGCTTTCGCATTTCCGTTCGCCCTCGGAAGTCCATTCAAAACTGTGTCCTCTGCCGCGATCTCACCATCCGCGGCTCTCTTTGAGAGAAGTGACAGAATCTACTCACTCTTCCTCATCGGTTTACACCATTCTACAACATCATTTTAAAATTGTCAATACTTTTTTTGAAATTTATTTTATTAGCACGCAAAAGCGTAGACTGCGAGTTCTGTCATAATGCAAAGTCTGCCTTAAGTGAAGCCTTCCCCCGAGGGGAAGGCTTTCTTGACGGCAACGCCCGCACTATTATAAATCGGAGCAAAGCGACCCACAACTGACTACTGACTCTAAGCTAACCCTTAACTTCCGGCATCTATCATCTAGCATCTAGCTTCTATCCTCTAAATCATTGACGTTGCCGCTTTTTTTGTGGTATACTGTAGCAAGACAACGGAAGGGATATGATGAAATGGCAAAGGCGGTGCCGCTGTTCAGCGGCAGCAAGGGCAACAGCTACTACATAGGCTACGGAAACGAAGGCGTGCTGATCGACGCCGGCAGAAACTGCAAGCAGATCGAGCTGGCAATGGCAGCAAACGGCGTTGATATGAAAAACGTCAGGGCGCTGTTTATCACCCACGAGCACATCGACCACTGCGCCGCGGTGCGTGTGCTCGCGAAAAAGTACGGCTTGCCGGTATACGGCAGCGCGGGGACTCTGACCGCTTTGGAGCAGGGCAAAAAGCTTGATCCTCTGACAAAAACATTTGTTATCGAAAACTCCTTATCGCTCGGCGATATGCTCATCGAGCGAATAAATACTCCGCACGACGCCGCGGAAAGCTGCTGCTACCGCGTTGTGACCTCCGACGGCAAGTCGGCGCTTATCGCGACCGATATGGGTGTTATGACCGACGGCATAAGAGCAGCGGCGGCAAATAGTGATTTTGTTGTGCTTGAAAGCAACCACGACATCGATATGCTGAAAACCGGCCCATATCCGTTTGTGCTGAAAAAAAGGATACTTTCCGACAGAGGGCACCTTTCGAACGAGGCGTGCGCGTCCGAGCTTGTTGAGCTTGTGAAGGGCGGCACCATGCGGCTCATGCTGGGTCACCTCAGCGAACAGAACAACACCCCCGAGATCGCTCTGCGCACCTCGGTGCGCGAGCTTGAGCGCGCGGGAATGAGATTCAACAACGACTTTACGCTCGACATCGCTCCGGGCGCAGCGTCGGTAAAGAGTGTGATTTTTTAATGCTGAAGATAAACATTATATGCATCGGCAAAATAAAAGAGAGTTATTTTACGGACGCGATAAACGAATACGCCAAGCGGCTGGGCGCCTTCTGCAAGTTCCGGACAATCGAGCTTAACGAAGAGCGCGTCCGCAGCAACACTCCGAACGCTTCGCAGATAAGCGAGGTGCTTATCGCCGAGGGCAAGCGAATTTTGCAGAAGATCTCTCCCTCGGACTATGTCGCGGCTATGTGCATCGAGGGCAAACAGCTTTCGAGCGAAGAGCTCTCAAAAACGCTTGATAACGTCGCCGTGGTCGGCAAAAGCACTGTCGATTTTATAATCGGCGGCAGCTACGGACTGAGCGACGAGGTGAAACGCCGCGCGGATATGCGCCTTTCCATGAGCAAAATGACCTTTCCGCACCAATTGGCGCGCGTGATACTGAGCGAACAGATATACCGCGCGTTTGAAATATCTTCGGGCGGAAAATACCATAAATGATTATAACGAGGACGATATGTTAGACGGCATTTTTTTACGGCATATCAAAAACGAAATAGAAACCGAAATGCTCGGCGCTAGGGTAAACCAGATCTATCAGCCCAACCGCGACGAGCTGATTCTGGTACTGCGCTCGCCGCAGGGCACAAGAAAGCTCCTGCTCAGCGCGCGCGCGAATTCCCCGAGGGTGAACTTTTGCGCGGCAACTCCCGAAAACCCGGCGCAGCCTCCGATGTTCTGTATGCTGCTTCGCAAGCGGCTCGGCGGCGGCAAGCTTACGGGCGTTCGCCAGCTCGGCTGCGACCGCGTGATTTTCCTCGATTTTGAGTGCATAAACGAGCTCGGCGATTTGGTGAATATCAGCGTTGTGTGCGAGATAATGGGAATGTACAGCAACGTCATTGTCGTCAACCGCGACACAAACGTGATAATCGACGCGCTGAAGCGCGTTGACCTGACCGTCAGCAGCCGGAGATTTGTGCTGCCGAACATCCCGTACGAGCTGCCCGAATCGCAGAACAAGCTCAACATCCTCGAAAGCACACCCGAAGAAATAGCCGAAGCCGCAAAAAGACTTGACGCGGAAATGCCGCTGTCCAAGGCGCTGCTTTCCGTAATCCAGGGCATCTCCCCCATTGTCGCGCGCGAGCTTGAATTCCGCGTTATGGAAGGCTCGACCAACCGTTTGGAGGGCGTTCTGCTCGAAAGACTTCTTTCGGAGCTGCAAGCCCTGAAGGACCTGACCGAGAACTGCGGCGGCAAGCCGTGCATCGTGTTCCGCGAGGACGGCAAGCCGATGGACTTTTCGTTCATCAATATCGGGCAATACGGCAGCTTTGCCGGGGTAAGATCAGCCGACAGCTTCAGCGAAGCCGTCGATACGTTCTACGACGAGCGCGACCGCCGCGAGCGTATGAGGGTGAAAAGCCACAGTCTGCAAAAACTGCTGGGCAACCTTATTGACCGCACCGCACGGAAGATAAACAAGCAAAAAGCGGAGCTTGCCCAATGCGGCAACCGCGAACAGCTGCGGATCTGCGGCGACCTGCTGCACGCGAATCTTTATCGGATTCCGCGCGGAGCGACATTCGCGGAGCTTGAAAACTTTTATGACGAAAACGGCGGGACCGTCAGGATAAAACTCAACCCCGCCATTTCCCCCGCCGCAAACGCGCAGAAATACTATAAGGATTATCAAAAGGCAAAGACCGCCGAGACCGTGCTCGCCGAGCAGATCGAAAAAGGCAAGGCGGAGCTTGAATATCTTGAATCCGTTGCCGACGCTCTGAGCAGAAGCGATTCTCAGCGCGAGCTGAGTCAGATCCGTGAGGAGCTGACCGAGCAGGGCTATCTCCGCCGTCCTAAGGGCAAAGTCCAAAAGCAGGCGGCGCTTCCGCCAAAGGAGTTTCGCACCTCCGACGGCTTTACGGTGCTGGTCGGCAGGAACAACCGCCAGAACGATCAGCTGACGCTCAAAACCGCCGCAAAGACCGATATGTGGCTTCACACAAAGGAAATCCACGGCTCGCACGTCATAATCCGCGCCGAGGGCAGAGAAGTCAGCGACACGGCGATTTTTGAAGCGGCACGCCTTGCGGCTTATCACAGCAAGGCAAAAGAAAGCGCCAACGTTCCCGTTGACTACACGTTCGTGAAATTCGTCAGCAAGCCTTCCGGAGCAAAACCCGGAATGGTGATCTACGTCAACCAAAAGACCGTGGTCGTTGACCCCGGACTGATTAGCGAAGTGAATGATTAAACGCAAAAAGGGCTGCCGGAAGGCAGCCCTAAAATTATATGGTATTAGTAACCGAGGAGAGATCTCCAATCGGAAAGGGATGTGCTGGCGGAAGCTGTGACAGATCTTACGTTCATCGCGAACAGTCCGCTGTAAAGCAGGATGTAGAGAGCGATGAATACGCCGATTACAACAGCAACGATAAGGAGTCTTACAAACGGATTGCCGTTGGGATCAAACTCGTCCTTGATTTCAAGCAGGCCGGCAGCGATATACCAAACCGCAGCCAAAGTGAAGAACATGATAGCGATCATGCTGGTAGCCATGTAGAACAGTCCGCCGACGAGCATGATGCACATGGGAACCATGGAGTTTACGCCGAAAGAGATCAGCGATTCCAAAAGTACCTGTCCGCCTCTGAAAGGCTTTTTGCCGCAAACCGCAAGAATTATGAAACGGGACAGCACAAATACCGCGCAAAGCGCGATGGTAGCGATGAACGCCGCGAGAAGATCCAAGCCGAAGTTATAGTTTACAAAAGGTCTGCCCTTTACAGCCTCTGTGCCGTAGATGCAGCTCTTAACTCCGAGCATGATGATGAACAGCGCGCCGATGTAAATAAGGGGAGTGATGAAGTCCTTATCGGCGATCCTGTTGTCGACAGCCTTTTTGGGGTTCTTGAAATAAACCTTGAATGGGTCGATAAGCTTTTGTCCGAATGATTTTCCCTGACGAGGCTGGGGTGCAGCGTATGCCGGCTGCTGGTAAGCGGGCTGCTGATAGCCGCCCTGAGCCTGACGCTCGGCTACCGCGCCGGGGCAGTTGCAAACCGCGTTATCAGGGATCTGATTTCCACAGTGTTTACAAAATTTCATAGTCCGATCTCCTTTTCATATAGAGTTATCTTTATGTGATAAGCCTTCCAACAATATTTGCGTTAAGAAAACCTCACTATCATTATATTACCAAAATAGTCATAGTCTGTCAAGGTGATTTTTTATCGAAACGCCGAATTATTCCAGCAAAGAACGTATTCTTTGCTCCTCAAGCGCCTCACCGATAACAATGATTATTTCCTGACCGATTTCCGATGGAGTCAGTTCGACCCTGCCGCGCGTGGCGTTTAGCGCGAGCCAGCCGTCGTCTTTGCGCAAAAAGCCCTTCACGCGAAAAACATCTCCGCAGCTTGTGTCGAAAAGAGCATTTACGCGTTTTTCCGCTTCTTCCGGGAGAAAGGCGGTGTTAAAAAAATATAAGGTGCGAAAGCCGCTGTCGTCGATGTCGCCGCGCTTCACAAAGCTTTCGTCCGCGTAGCCGCAGCCTGCGATCTCAGCGAAATCATTTTCGTCAAGGCTGCTCCAGTCTTTTTTCAGCACCAAAGGCCGGATATTCCTTTCGCATTTGACGCTGTGCAGCGCTTTTTCGATGTGAGAGACGGTTTTTTCTGTTTCATCACGGTTCGCGAATTGGGTTTTGCTGAGCACTATTTTGCCCGCGTTTGCAACCTGAGAAGCCAACAGATAGTCTGCGCTTTCGGACAGATCGTCTCCGAGGTTCGCGTCCGCCACAGCGATGACGCTGCCGATCTCATACCAGCGGTCAAGCGGCTCCTCGTAAAGAACATCGAAAAACTCGTCGATGTCGAACACTCCCGACGGCTCGATGAGCACGCGGTCGTAGCCGCTCATTCCAAGAGCGATAAGCTTTGTTTTGAAGCGCCGCCTGTGACAGTCCGCGTCGCACGCGCCCGCCACCATATCGAGCCCGCAGCGCTCGCCCTCCAGCTCGTGAAGAAAGAGCATATCGACGTTCACCGCTCCGTGGTCGCTTATGAGTATTCCGATTTTTTGCCCCTGAGCCAGCAGATACCGCGCATATAGCTTTAAAAACGTGGTTTTTCCCGAACCGAGAAAACCCGTTATCAAATCAACCTTGATCATCGATCGACTTCAGCTTGCCGCAAAACTCTAAAATACTGCTTTCGGTCTCCTCTTTCGGCTTGGCGTTCGGCTCGATGAGCACCAGCTCCGCTGCAAGCTCCTCGACGCCCAGCACCTTTTTGAGCTTTTTGTTTGCCTTTTTGTCGCCGTTGCCCAGCTGACAAAGAACGGACGCGAAGCGTTTGCCCTCAAGCGCCTGACGGTTGTCCTCGATAAAGGTGCGTATCGGCGGCGTAAAGCTGCTTGCCCACACGGGAGAGCCGAAGATGACCGTGTCGTATTTATCGGCGTTGAATATGTACGGCTGCAGCTTGGGCTTGTCGCCCATCAGCGCGCTTTTGCCGCCCCAGATAAACTTTTTTGCGCCCTTGTCGGGATAGGACTTGACCGGGTGGAGCGCCAGAAGATCGGCGCCCGTCTCCGCGGCGATCCTTTCGGCGGTATTTTTAACATTTCCGCTCATCGAATAATAAATGATTATCGCTTTCATAGTTTGCCTCCCGAAAATATTTTTCGATTATATTATAAACTTATTTCCAAAAAATGTAAACACAATCTTTTCATCGGATTCCGACGGTTTTCTCCAAAAACCGCAAAGATTGACAAAAACCGCAAAAAAGCTTACAATAGAGTGGGAAAATGGATTTTCAGGAGTTGATGAAAATGAAAAAAGAAATCGACTATCAAAAAACAGTTGACGCAAGCCAAATGCCTCCCGCTCCCAAAACAAGAAGACCGCATTATTTCCCGGGGACCGTCCCCGGCGGAACGCAGCAGGGCAGGCAGTTCCCATCCCCCGAAAACCAACCCGTTCAAAGTCCGAACGGGCAAAATGATTATGAAGAATACGACGGTTATCCTCAGGAAAAGCGCAGCCGCGCGCCGATGATAATCGCGATCGTTTCGGCAGTCGTAATAGTGCTTGCCGCGGCTGGCTTTTTCGGCTATATGTTTTTCTTCTACAACGACGGAAGCAAAGACGCAAAGCCCACGGCGCCGCCTACCACCGAGCCTCAGACCACTGTCGAGCAGACGACTCAGGCGCTGACGGAAAACGCCGTCGCAAAGCTTGTGACCATGCCCGACGTCGAGGGGCTTACCGAATCCGAAGCGTACAAGGCTCTTAACGAAGCGGGCGTCAAGTTCAAGATCACCCGCGAATACAGCGACTCCGTCCAGCTAAATAAGGTCATTTCGCAAACTCCCGACGCCGGCAAGGAGCTGAGCCGCTCCGAGGAAGCCACCGTAACCATATCCAAGGGCAAGGAAAACGAGATAATCGAAACGACTACCATTCCCAAAAAAGAAAAGACTACCGACACGACCGATCCGGAAGACCCCGATGAGACCGAGGCTACCAAATCCGATTCTTCGACCGGCTCCGACGAGTTTTTACTGCCCGATTCCGCAAGCCGGAATCTCAGCGAAAGCGAGCTTTCATCATTCAGTCAGGAAGACCTCAACCTCGCGCTCAACGAGATCTTTGCCCGCCACGGCAGGATCTTTTCCGAACCGTCCATCAAAGCGTACTTCAACGCACAGAGCTGGTATCACGGCACAGTGTCGGCTGAGGACTTTGATATGAGCGTGTTCAACGAATATGAGCTTTACAACGTCAACCTTATCATTGAATACCAGACAGAGCTGGGTTACCGATAAAGTCAGGAAGAAAAGATATGCAAAAATACTGTTATCACTGCATGCGGCCGCTTGACGCTTCACCGGTGTGCCGGTACTGCGGCAGCACCAACCGCAACAGGCTTGCCGCCGCTCCATATCACCTTGCTCCGGGAACGATGCTGTCAAACCGCTACCTTCTCGGCGCGGCATTGGGCGAGGGCGGCTTTGGCATAACATATATAGGACTTGACATTACCCTTTCCAAACGCGTCGCGCTCAAGGAGTTCTTCCCTTCGGGCATAGCAAACCGCGTAAGCTCGGTTTCCGGCGACGTCGCCGTCACCCCGGGCAAAGAGGACTTTTTCAACAAAGGCGTTGATCGCTTTTTGTTTGAGGCAAAAAGCGTCGCGGCGTTCTCGGACGAGGACGGTATCGTGGATGTGCTCGACTATTTCCGCGCCAACAACACCGCGTATATCGTTATGGAGTATCTCGAGGGCGAAACGCTCAAGGATTATATGAACCGCCACGGCGTTTTCCGCGCCGACGCGCTGGTTTCGCTGATGCTCCCCGTGATGAGATCGCTGCGGCTTATGCACACGCGCGGAGTCATCCACCGCGACATAAGCCCCGACAATATAATGTACACAAAAAGCGGCAAGCTCAAGCTTATGGATTTCGGCTCTGCACGTTATTATACGATCGAAGACCCGCAGACTTCCGTTATGCTCAAGCAGAACTTTGCCCCCGTTGAGCAGTTTCACAAAAACAGCCGTCAGGGTCCGTTCACTGATGTTTATGCCCTGTGCGCCACGATATACACCTGCATTACGGGCACCACGCCGCCGAGCAGTATCGACCGGCTTTCAAACGACACTCTTATTCCGCCGTCGCGCCGCGGCGTGAACATTTCGCCCGCGCAGGAATACGCGCTGATGCACGGTTTAGCTGTATCGGTACAAAACCGCACGCCGAATATGGACGCGCTGATCACGGAATTTTCCGCCGGTATGAACACAGCTTACCGCCCGGCGCCCCCAAGGCAGACACCCCCTTCACCCCCTCCGGAGCCTCCCAAAAAGAGCAGCGGGGCATTTATCGCCGCGCTGATAATAAGCATCGCGGCAGTTCTGGCGGCAGGCGGAGTGCTGGCGTTTATCCTGCTCTCCTCGCAAAAGGGAAATGATACACAGCCCACCGAGCCGCCCACAGCGCAGGTCCGAACGGACGAACCTGTTTACGACACAACAGCCGAAGAAACTGAAGAAGAAACCGAAGAGGAGACCGAGGAAGAAACGACCGAGGAGCCGACCACCGAAGAACCTGCTACCGAGGAACCGACAACCGAAGAGATAACGGAGGACGTCCTTTCAAAGGAGGAGATCGACGCGAGAGTTTCGCTGATCTCCGATAACTTCACCAAAACCATCGGCTATATGGACAAGCAAAAGGAGGTCGGTGACTACGCGGTCGCCGAAACAGACGACGGCTATCTGTGGGTATCCTCGCCGAAGGATCAGATGAAGGACAGCGAGGACCCGAAAACCTGGTATTTCTTCAACAGCAAAGGCGAGCTGTATTTTATATTTGAGATCACCTCGTTTACTCAGTACCGCTATTATGTTGAGGACGATAAGATAATCCGCTACACCGTCGGCAAGCCCGATCAGCAAACCGTTTACGACCGGGGCGACAGCCACATCACCGACGAATTAAGCCGCAAGATCGACAAGGCGTATGAGGTGTACGGGGAAGTTAGAAGCTAGAGGCTAGAGGCTAGAGGCTAGATGCTAGAAGCTAGAGGCTAGATGCTAGATGATTTGAAACGGAGTTACCGCTTTTGCCGGCAACTCCGTTTTTCATAGCAAAAGGAAACGATCTGACATTCCCTCGCAATGAATCGCGAGGGCGGAGCGACGAGGGCGTCGCTCCCTACATTTATTGCATAAATGTCGATATTAATTGTAGGGAGCGGTTCTGTAGCCAGACGGCAACCCTTTTGGCACTTCGTGCCATTTCCCCTGTCAGGGGAATCACCTCACCGCTCCGTCCCATTCGATCTTCGAATGGAAAAAACAAGGGTGCACACACAGGTGCGCCCCTAACAAAAAGCAACGGCGATATCCGAGGATATCGCCGTTTTCTAATATCTAGATTCTAGCATCTAATGTCTAGCTTCTATTTAAGGTAGGTTCCGTTTGTGCCGATCTTGCCGTTGATTCCGGTGAAACCGGAAGCGCAGCAAACATACACGCGCATATTCGCCGTGCCGATAGACGGAACGGAAAGGGTTCCGTTGGTGACCTGCTTTGTGTCGCCTGTTACAGCGTCGCGGTATGTGCCGTTGGGCAGGTTGTTGAAGGTAGCGCCGCCGGATATAGCAACGCACGCAAGGCTGTCAACGCCGTTTGCGGTGTAGCGTCTTGTGAACGCGATGTTGCCGCCGGATACGTTAGAAGTGGTGTACTGACCTTTCTGGAGCGCGGGGATAGCGCGTCTGATCTGGTTGAGCTGCTGCAAGTGCTTTGCGAGCGGCTTGCTCAGCGTGGTGGCAATATTGCCGCTTGCGGTCGAATATGTTCCGAAGTCGGTCGTGTTGACCGTGCCGGTGATATTATCGCCGAAGTAAGCGCGTCCGGTGGTGGACAGCGGAGCTTTGGGTCCTACGTCGATCGTCTTACCTGCCTGGAATTGAGTCTCGGTGCCGTAGAAGATGCACGGGATTCCGCGGAAGGTGAACATCAGATCCATATTCTCAGCCCATGCAGACTCGCCGCCGGTGTAACGGGTGGTCTGGCAGAAGTTGGGACCGTAGTCGTGAGAGTCAACATATACGACGTTCCAGGTGGAATCGTTGAACGCGCTGTCTTCGCCCTGAGCCGTGCCGAACGCGCTGCCCGCGTTTTCAAAGTTCCAGTGCATTGTAAAGTCGATAACGCCTGTGCCGTTAGCCTTGGAATAGTCGGGAGCGTGATAGGTCACGCCGTTGAGCATGGCGTTGTTGCTCGTGTTGGTCAGAGTTCTGGTGGAATATGTGCTGTAGTGGGTCTTGGAGTTGGTGAAGTTTGTCTCCCACTCGGAAGCGTTTGTTTTCCAGTTGGAAGTCCAGGGAGACTGTGTCTCTTTCCAGGTGTAGAAAAACGGAGAGTCGGACTGACCGCCCTCGTTGATGTATTCGCTCCATCTCGCGCAGACCTCGCCGAAGATGTAGAAATCGTCATAACCGGAGAACTGCGGGAAGTAAGCGCTGTTGAGCGTCCAGCGGTTGATATGCTTTTCGGTGTCGAGACGGAAAGCGTCAACGCCCATATCTACATATTCCTTGTAGGTATCGGTGATGTACTTAGCGACCGCGGGGTTTTCGGTGTTGGTGTCGCGGCAGTCGCCCTCGATGGACGCGTACTGCTCAAGCGGATTGCCCCAGCCGCCGCCTTGTGTTTCGTGGTGGTAATAGTTGTTGGCGTCGTGACCGCTGGAGTGGATGCTCTGCATGATGTCAAGACGTGCCTGGAACTGCGCGGAACCGTTGAGGTTGTCGTAGTTGGGATAGGATACGTCAAGATCGCTGCCCTCGATGACCTTCATACTGCTCGGGGAAGCGAGATCCTGGATGGTGTTGTATTCCTTGGTGAACATCGGGCAAAGATTTGCTTCGCCGAAGTTGCCGGTGTGGTTCCAAACAACGTCCTGGATGATCTTCATATCCTTTTCGTGAGCCGCGTCGATGAGATCCTGATAGGTAGCTCCGTCGCTTTCATAGCGCGCGTCGACCGTTGAGAAGTCCATAGCGTGATAGCCGTGGTAGTCATAGCCGCCGCCGTTCGTTACAACGGGAGTTATCCAAATAGCCGAGAAGCCGAGCGCCTTGATGTAGTCGAGCTTGTCGATAAGGCCCTTGAAGTCGCCGCGCCAAGCGGGGTCGCTGTCGGGGTTATTGGCGTTTGAGTCATCCCAGCAGTGAACGTTGTTGCCGCTGTCGCCGTCATAGAAACGGGTGGTGATGACGAAATAGATGGAATCCTCACGCAGATCGCTTCTGTCCCAATCCGAGATCTGGCTGGGATCGTGGTTGTACCACCTGTTGTTCTTGTACCACCATTCGCCCGTGTTGCGGGTCAGCTCGGCAGACTGCTCGCCGTTTACGATAAACAGCATATTGATCTTCGTCTTGTCGCTGAAGGTGTACTTGAAATAATTGTTGCCCTCGGAGATCATCGTCTTGCCCGGATAGGTCGTTGAGATGTTCGTGGGCAGGCTGTTCCAGTAATAAATACTGGGAGTGCCGCTCTCGCAATAGTAGTGGACGATGATACCGCTGCCCGCCGCTACGGGCTCGGCTTCTGCTTCGTCAGTCTCGACCGCGCTTACCGCGACCGCGCCTACGGCGATGATGACGCATACAGCCAACACTATCGCAAGAATTTTTTTGAAATGTGCCATAGATACTCCTCCTTATGATAGAGATACATATATATTTTATATTATAATACAGAAAGGCGCAATTATTTTTCTGATTTGGAATAATAAGCTTCTGCCGCCTTCCAAAAAAAGCCCTGTGATTTTGGACACTTTGCCTAAACGAGGCACAAAAAAACAGGCACGGAAAACCGTGCCTGAAATACTATAAAGAATAATCACGCTACTCTTGCGCTGTAGTTTACGACCGCTATCTCTGTCAATGAGTTTTGAAGACCGTCAATGATTTTTTCCAGTTCCTTCACCACAGTCGCGGTGTAAGAAACCTCCCCACACTGGCTGCATTTTTGGCAAGGAACATTCTTGATAATAACAATGCAATTGCCCAAATCTTCCATATATGTCGTAAAACTGTTTGTCATTTCGCCTTTGCACATAAAGCAAGTCATTTTTCTGTCCCCTTTCTTGTTTTGAAATCCTGTTCCCATCTGCTTGAATCAGGATAATATGCTGTGATTATCCACAACTCCGCCTCACCGATCCCTGCAACAACATGAAGCGGAGTTCCGCTTTCGTTCAACAAGACCAGTGAAGAAGGAAAAGGATAATCGTCCGGATATTCTTCTATGATTTCTCCTTTTAAAATACACTGTTTTACCTGTTCTATCCTGATTTTCCGTTCTCTCATTTTTAAAAGAGCATGGTTTGTTACGCGGATTGAATCGTCAAAACAGTACTTTCGCAATTCATCGATATTCATTATTTATTATACTCCGTCCTTTGATAAATATATTATAGCGCCAAACAACAAAAAATGCAACAAAAAACAGGCACGGAAAACCGTGCCTGAGCTTTTAAAATTATAAAATCATCAGCCGATGAATCTTACCTTGATTACGCCGTCCAAAGCCGCAAGCTTATCGGCGTCGTCCTGAGTTGCGCCGTCGATGATGGTGTAGGCATAGTCGCCGCGGGTCTTGGTGTTGAAGCCTGTCATACCGGCTACACTGACCGCCTTGACGTCAGCGTCAGCCTTGCTGATAACGGTGACTCTGCTGCCGCTCTTCGGAACGGAGAGGCAGGGAAGGTTTACGGAGTTGACAATGTTGCCGTTCTCGATGTAATCCTTGATCTGGTTGCATGCCATAACGGCACAATTGTCCTCGCTTTCGGGCGTGGAAGCGCCGAGGTGCGGGATAACGATGACATTTTCCTCGCCGAGGATCTTGTCGTTGCCGAAATCGGTTACATACTTAGCGACCTTGCCGCTCTTGAGAGCGTCGAGAAGCGCGTCGCTGTTTACGAGACCGTCGCGGCTGTAGTTGAGGATGCGTACGCCGTCGCGCATTTTGGAGATCATCTCAGCGTCGACCATATCCTTGGTGTCGGGAAGGAGCGGAACGTGGATGGAAAGGTAGTCGCAGTTCGTCATGACCTCTTCGTTGCTGCCGAGGATCTTGACCGCGGGATCGAGCTTTGCCTTGTTGGCGTCGGACAGGAAGGGATCGAAGCCCACAACATCCATACCGACCGCAACGGCAACGTTGGCAACAAGAATACCGATAGCACCCAGACCTACAACGCCGAGAGTCTTGCCGGTGATCTCGGGACCTACGAACTGGCTCTTGCCCTTTTCGACCTTTTTGCCCATCTCGTCGCCGGTGCCCTTAAGAGTCTTTGCCCACTCGATGCCCTCTACTACCTTACGGGAAGCCAGCAGCAGACCGGTGAGAACAAGCTCTTTTACGGCGTTTGCATTAGCGCCGGGAGTATTGAACACGCAGATGCCCTGCTCTGCGCACTTATCCTTGGGAATGTTGTTGGTGCCGGCGCCGGCTCTCGCGATAGCGAGCAGGTTTTCGCCGAACTCCATCTCGTGCATGGAAGCGGAACGAACCAGAACCGCGTCGGGATTTTGCACGTCGTCGCCGCACACATAGTTGTCGCCGAGGCGCTTTGTGCCTACTGCGGCGATCTTATTTAAAGTTAAAACGTTATACATAACTGTCAGTCCTTTTCTAACTATAAATTACTTGTTTTCAGCCTCGAACTTCTTCATGAAGTCAACCAGAGCAACAACGCCCTCGTAAGGCATAGCGTTGTAGATGGAAGCTCTCATGCCGCCGACGGAACGGTGACCCTTGAGGTTTACAAGTCCCGCCTCGGTGCTCTCCTTGACAAACTTGGCGTCAAGATCGGCGTCGCCGGTAACGAAGGGAACGTTCATAAGCGAACGGTCCTCGGCAACTACAGTGCCCTTGAACAGCTCGGAGCTGTCGAGGAAATCGTAGAGGAGCTTAGCCTTCTTTTCGTTGAGCTCCTGCATCTTCTCAAGACCGCCGATGTCGTTTTTGATCCACTCGAGAACGAGCTTTGCTACATAGATGGAGTAGCAGGGCGGTGTGTTGTAGAGCGACTGAGCGTCAGCATGGGTCTTGTAGTTGAGCATGGTGGGTGTGATGTCCATAGCGTTGCCGAGCAGGTCTTCTCTGACGATGGCGATGGTTACGCCGGCACCGGACATATTCTTCTGAGCGCCCGCAAACAGCGCGCCGAACTTGGTAATATCAAGAGGCGTGGAGCAGATGCACGAGGAGATGTCGGCGATCAGCGGGATGTCGCCGGTGTCGGGCAGCTCGTGATAAACGGTGCCGTAAATAGTATTGTTAAGGCAGATGTAAACATAGTCCGCGTCGTCACGGAACATTGATCTGTCGGTCTTGGGGATGTAAGAGAAGGTCTTGTCGGCAGAGGAAGCGACAGCCTGAGCGTCGCCGTAGCGCTGAGCCTCCTGCAGAGCCTTCTTAGCCCACTGACCGGTAACGATGTAGTCCGCCTTGTTGTTCTTGTTCATAAAGTTGAGCGCGACCATCGCGAACTGCGTGGAGCCGCCGCCCTGGAGGAACATTACCTTGTAGTTGTCGGGAATGTTCATCACTTCTCTGAGAAGCGCCTCGGCGTCCTTGATGATCTTGTCAAACGCCTTGCTGCGGTGCGACATTTCCAGAACGCTCTGTCCGGTGCCCTCGTAGTCGAGCATTTCTGCCGCTGCTTTTTTCAGTACGGATTCGGGCAGCATCGAAGGACCTGCCGAAAAATTGTAAACTCTTGCCATGTCTAAAATCTCCCTTTTTATTTGATGCGGGTACTGTTGATTTACTCTCCAAATTACCCTATTGATAACATTTTAACAACAAATGGTATTATACGCTTTTTGAAAAGCGATGTCAATAATCTGACCGATAATTAGTTAAATTTTTAACAATAAAAACGGCTTCACGCCTTGATTTCACCGATGACGGACAATATATCCTCTTTCATCCTTATCGCTTCCGCTCTCGCGGCGTCGGCGAAATCGTCCTCGCTCAACCCCTGCTTTTTCCACGCGCACATAATACCGCGGCTCGAATTGATTATCGCGCCCAAGCCGTTTTTGTCGAAGGCAAATTTAGCGTCGTTCGCTCCGCCGCCCTGAGCGCCGTAGCCGGGCACGAGGAAGAAGGTGTGCGGCGCCTTTTCGCGCATCTCTTTGAGCTGGTCGGGATAGGTCGCGCCGACTACAGCGCCGACGCCCGAATAGCCGTATTCTCCCGGAAGCTGCTCGCCCCAGCTTTCGCACATCTCGCCCATCTGCTCATAGACGGTCTTTCCGTTTTGAAGCTTCAAGTCCTGAAGCTCGCCCGAACTCGGGTTTGAGGTTTTGACAAGCACAAAAATGCCCTTGTCGCGCTCTCTGCAAATGCCGAGCAAAGGAGCAACGCCGTCGGTGCCGAGATATGCGTTGACGGTCAGCGCGTCTGCTCCGAAGGGCTCAACGCTCTCCCCCGCCACGTCCACCGCTCCGAGGTGCGCCGCGGCATAGGCTTCCATAGTGGTGCCGATGTCGTTGCGCTTGCCGTCGGTGATGACGAACATTCCCTTTTCGCGGGCGTAGGCGATGGTCTCTGCGAGCGCGCGAACGCCCTGCCAGCCATACATCTCATAATATGCCGCCTGCGGTTTTATCGCGGGCACTATGTCAAAAATTTTATCAATAATAGCCTTGTTGAACTCAAGCAGTGCTGCCGCCGCGCCTTCAAGGGTCTTGCCGTACTTTTCAAAGCAGGCGTTCCTGATCGAGGCGGGCACATAGTCGAGCTTGGGATCAAGCCCCGCAACGGTTGGGTTTTGCTTTTCGATTATGTTCTTTATCAGTCTGTCAAATGCCATTTGAAAACCTCCGGTTTTAGATGCTGAACGCTAGAAGCTAGAAGCTTAATGCTGAATACCGGTTACTGACTACCGGCAACTGTATTACGAATTGATAATGTCGTACAGGTCGTTGGCAAATTTGTAGTAGTCTTTTCTGCCTTCCTGAATAAACTGGATGGCGGGACGCGGATGAGTGTTGTACTGACCCGTGAGCATATACGGAACGTCGTAACCCCACTTCACGCCGTCTTCCTGAAGCTTCGTCATATGGTTCTGCATTACCTTGACGATGGGATTGATCTTATATTTCGGGTTCTTCAGGAAGCCTAGCAGCAGCTCAAGAGCGCAGTTGCCGGCGCCTCTGCCCATACCGTCGACCGTAGCGTCAAGGTAGCTTGCGCCGTACGCCATAGCTTCGATGGTGTTCGCGAACGCTAGCTGCTGGTTGTTGTGAGCGTGGATTCCCACAAGCTTGCCGTATTTGTCGGCGATCTCGCCGTACATATCGGCATAGCGGCGCGCTTCTTCGGGGTAGAGCGAGCCGTAGCTGTCCACGATATAGAAGCAGGAAACAGGGGTTTGTCCCAGGATTTCCAGCGCGGTTTTCAGATCCTCGGTACGCGCTTTGGAGATCGCCATGATATTGATAGTCGTCTGATAGCCCTGCTTGGCGCAGTATTCGATCATTTCAACTGCCGCGGGGATCGTGTTGATATATGTGGCGATTCGGATCAGATCGATCGGGCTTTCGTTTTTGGGGATGATGTCCTCCTCAAAATCGGTCCTGCCTACATCCGCCATTACCGCGATCTTCATTTTGCTGTTGTTTTCGCCGACGATCTTGCGGATATCGTCGTCCTTGCAGAACTTCCACTTGCCGAAATCGTCCTCGTCAAAAATCTCGCGCGACGCCTTGTATCCGAACTCCATAAAGTCCACGCCCGCCTTGATGTTCGCCTTGTAAAGGTCCGAAACGAATTCATCGGAAAAGCGGAAATCGTTGCACAGACCTCCGTCGCGAAGAGTAGCGTCTAAAACTCGTATGTCCTGTCTGACGGACAGGAGATTACCTCTTTGTGCCATAAATTACATCCTTTATATTTGTTATCGCAAATGCGTTTATCAGTCGCCGTTATAAACCACGCTGCCGTCAAGAATCGTTTTTCTGACTTTTCCGGTAAAGGTCAGTCCCTTGAACGGAGTGTTTTTGCTTTTGCCGTGAAGCTTTTCGGGATCGACCGTCCACTGCTCGTTCAGATCGACCAGCGCGATGTCCGCGGGCGCTCCCACAGAGAGCGTTCCTGCGTTTATTCCGAGTATCCTCGCGGGGTTCACCGACATTTTCTCAACAAGCTGCGAAAAAGTCATAATGCCGGGTTTCACAAGATATGTTATTCCCGCCGCCAGCGAGCTTTCCATTCCGATAGAGCCGTTCGGCGCTTTTTCAAAATCGGCTTTATCCTCGGGAGTGTGCGGCGCGTGGTCGGTCGCTATGCAGTCGAGCGAGCCGTCTGTAAGTCCTTTGATGATCGCTTCAACGTCCTTTTCGGTGCGAAGCGGCGGATTCATACGGTAGTCCGCGTCGCGCCTGAGCAGCTCTTTTTCAGTGAGCGAAAAGTAGTGCGGCGCCGTTTCCGCCGTCACCTTAACGCCTCTGCGCTTTGCGTCGCGCACGAGAGCAACACCGGTTTTTGTGCTGACGTGACAAATGTGTATGGGAACGTCATCAGCGGCGGCTACGGCGATCTCTCTGGCGATCCCGCAGTCCTCCGCGGAGGCGGGGATTCCCTTTACGCCGAGCGCTGATGATACCTTTCCCTCGTTGATTTTTCCGCCGTCCGCGAGGAACAGATCCTCGCAGTGAGCGGCGACCGTCATTCCGAGAGCGGGCGCCTGTTTCATAGCCTCGCGCAGAAACGCGGTGTTTTCAACGGGTCTGCCGTCGTCGCTGAGAGCGACGGCTCCCGCCTTCCGAAGCGCCTTCCAGTCGGTCGGCTCCTCGCTTTTCAAGCCTTTTGTAACGCTGGCGGCGACATATACCTTCGCCGCGGCGTTTTTGGCTTTGTTTATGATATATTCAACGGTCTCGGGACTGTCGACGGTGGGAGTCGTGTTAGGCATACAAAGCAAGCTTGTAACGCCGCCCGCGGCAGCCGCGCGGCAGCCCGTGATTATATCTTCTTTTTGCGTCTGACCGGGGTCGCGAAGATGGACGTGCATATCCACCAGCCCCGGGATCGCGTACAGCCCCTCGGCGTCGATAACGTTGTCGACGGTCTCTCCGCTTTTGAGCAGCTCTTTGCCGACTGAGGCGATCTTTCCGCCGCGAACCAGTATATCGGCTTTTTCGTCGATACTGTCCGCCGGAGAAACAACGCGGGCGTTTTTGATCAGTATATCCATTTTGCGCTCCTTATCGTCTGTCGGTCGGGCGGCGCTCGCCTCGGCTGCGAACCTGAACAAGTCCGCCGTCCGTGCGCCGGCGCTCGCGGGATTGCTGCCTGCGTTCCGCATGCTGTCTGCGGCGCTCTTCTTCGGCTTTTTTGCGCTTTTTGCGGGCGCGGCTGCGCTTGATCTCGCGCCTGACGTTTGTCGCGAAATATCCGCAGTGGGTGAAAAAGCTTTTGAATCCGCCGCCGACTTTTTTCATCGCTTTGGAAAAGCTTTCGCCTGCTGTGGGCGTTTCTTTTTCAAGCTCCTCGGCGCGCTGTTCGACCTCGCCGATAACGTCGTATTCCTCGGCTTCTTCGATCTCTCTGCTGCTGATGACGCCCATTACCTTGCGCGGCGCCTCCTCGAAGAAGTCGTTGCTGTCTTTGAATCTATCCTGATTGGATTCCTCGCGCGCGAGCACCTCGTCGTTTATGAATTCGCGGAACTCATCGTCGGGTTCGGTTTCATCCGCGTCGGTCTGTTCGGTCTCGTCCGGTTCCGTGTCGGATCCTTCTTCGGGTTCATCGTCCGGCTCTTCGTCGGATGATTCATCAAATTCTTCGGGATATTCCTCGTCGATTTCCTCGGGCGCTTCTTCGGCTCCTTCGAAATCTTCGGTTTCGTCGGATTCAACGGGTTCTTCCGGTTCATCCCCGTAAAAGTCTTCGGGCTCTTCAAAGCCGAAAACCGGCGGCACCGCCGCAATGCTTGGCGCTTCGTTAGCTTCGGGCTCCTCGATACAGGCTGCTTCGGCTTCCTCCGCCGCGGGAACTGACGCTTCCGGCTCCTGTTCATCTTCAAAGAACTCGGAGATCTCGTCGTCGTTTTCGATCACACTGTCCCGAACCTCCGAAAGTTCTTCGGAGTCAGCCTGCGTTTCGGGCAGTGTATCAATAAAATTTTCGTCGTCCTCGATGTCGCCGAGCAAACGCGCGATATCCTCGTCGGAATATTTTCTGTCGGGAACGTCGTCGTCGAAGTTTTCAAGGTCGTAATCGCTTTCTTCAGCTTGCTCTGCGGGAGCTTCCGCTTCCTGAGCTTCCTCGGGGATCTCGGCTTTCTGCTCGGGAATGGTCTCGTCGGTCCCGAAGTCGTCTCCGTAACCCTCGATGTGGGGATCGCCGCTTTGGCGGTTTGTTTTGTATTTGCCGGCAAGCTCCTGAAGTATCTTATCGTTCTGCGTCTTTTTGCGGCGTTTTTTTGCTCTGTTTACGATGATCAGAACAACGATAAGAATAATAAGCGCGAGAATAACGCCGCCTATGATTATGTAAAACAGCATGCTGCCGATAAACGGCTGCTTAACATCCTGGAACCTGACCGTAGCGACAATGCTTTTCAGCACAGCGAAATCCTCGTCGGTCACGTTTCCGCCGTTGCGGAAAAGCGTAAGGCTGTAGCTCTTTCCGTTGTGAACGGTGGTCGCCTGATACTGCTTGAAAGAAGAACCGCCGTCTTTGCCGGTCAGAATGAAAAAGAGCCAGATAACGCTGCGGTTGGACTCGTCGACGGTCGAGAGGTTGTAGCTTGCCTCGCTGCCCGATTCGCCGATAAAGTTCTGAGCAACCTTTTTCAGCTCGGATGACGACAGTCTGTTGTAGTCGCCGATGCTCTTGCTCTGTTCGGTTTCAATGCAGGACAGCGTTACGGTTATCGCCTCGACATTGTCCATCGCCTGCAAATAGATCTGTCCGTTTGAAAAGCTCTTCATCACCTCGTTGTAGTCGAGCGAGTGGAGCGAAAAAAACGGATCGTCCTGCTTGGACGAACGGGTCACCGCCGACATATTGTCGGGCAAGGTGATCTGCAGGTTGCCGCACTCCTTTACGGTATAGGTTTTGCCCGCGGCAAAAACCGCGAGACAGGACGCGGCGCAGATCAGCACGCACAGTGCCGCCGCCGCAATTCTTTTAGCCGTTTTCTTTTTCATTATCATTCCCCCAAACAGCGCGAAAACCGCACTGTATATGATTTGTTTGCATACTCTCTAATTATACATAAATCGGCGAAAAATTACAAGCGTATTATTACAAAAATTTAACCATTCCAAAGCGGAATAACTGTTTATTTTAGCGGTTTTCCGAAGATTTGACAAAGTCGTTTTCGCTTCTGTTCAGGGCGTCATTTTTCGATGTTAAAAATTTTTATTAAACCGTAACTATTTATTACAAAACTTTAAGATAATTTTGTACAAAAGTGCTTGCAATCTCAAACAGCTTGTGTTATATTTGTTTTATGGAAATATAATCCATAAATAAAGGAGGAAAATCTATGAATTCAATCAAAAAGTATGTAGCTGAATTCTTCGGAACACTCGTTCTGGTTGTATTCGGCTGCGGAACAGCAATGCTCGTCGGCTGCGATTCCAAGGACGGCTGCGGCTATCTGCTGACAGCTCTCGCCTTCGGTCTGGTTATCGTTGCTATGGCATACAGCGTCGGCAATGTTTCGGGCTGTCACATCAATCCCGCGGTTTCCCTGGGCGTTTTGCTCAGCGGCGGTATGAGCGTTGTAGACTTTATCGGCTACATCATCTCCCAGTGCCTCGGCGCTTTTGCGGGCGCGGGCGTTCTGGCGTGGATCTTCGCGGCAGGCGGCGTTAAGGATAAGACCGGCGGCTTCGGCAGCAACGGTATCGACGGCGTAGGCGGCAACGCCTGGGCAGGCGTTCTGGTAGAAGTCGTTCTGACCTGCGTATTCGTATTCGCTATTCTCGGCGTTACCTCGAAGAAAGCCGGCCACGGCTCCTTCGGCGGACTTGTCATCGGCCTTACCCTGACCCTCATCCACATCTTCGGCATCGGTCTTACCGGCACCTCCGTCAACCCCGCGCGCAGCTTCGGCCCCGCGTTGGTTGCGGCTTTCAACGGCAATATGACCCCGATCTCAAACCTGTGGATATTCTTTGTAGGTCCTCTTGCGGGCGCGGTCATCGCGGCTCTTCTTTACAAGTTCATCGACTCTGCAAAAGAAAAATAATATCGGCTATGATCAACACAGCGACCGGTTCAAAAAACCGGTCGCTGTTTTTGTTTGTCAAAAAATCACACTTTGTTTTTTATCAGCTTTGCGAGATACTTTATAAAATTTTCGCCCGCGATACCGTTTTGACTGTAGCCTCCGCGCTTCAGCACCTGGTTGACAGCCTTTTGAGTTCCGTCGCCGAACACACCGTTTTCGTCCATTCCCTGCGTGGTGATCTTCAGCTGTTTTGCGAGCATCAGCATTTCCTTTAACGCCAGCACGCCTATACTGTTATCGTTATATTTGTAGCCGGTCGTGTCTAAAACCTTGTCAGATTTTCCCCAGTTGTTGTAGCCGCCGTTTTTGATTATTGTCGGGTAATCCTTCATACATTTGTCTTTGTCGATAACGCCGACGCCCGGAATGCTGTTGCTTTCGATGAAATTGGTCTCGCCGCCGTACTGCCACATTCCGTAGCTTCCCTTATAGTCGCACGTTGAGTTCCACTGGGCGACCCAAATGTCATAGGCGTTGAGCAGGCTTTTGTCGTTGAGCTGATTATTCAGCCAGCTCAGCGATGAATAGAGCATAGGATAATAGCCCGCTTTTTTGATTTCCGAAAGGAATGTCTTGCAGATGGCGACCAGCGTCTTGTTTGACGGCATACCGTTTCGCTTTTTGTAGCCGTCGCCGTCCTCCATATCGAAGGCGACGGGCAGAGTCGGCTTTTTGTTTTTCAGCAGACGGACAACGTGTTTTGCCTCGCTTTTGGCGTCGTCGGTGTTGAGCGCGTAGGAATATAGATATGCTCCCCACGGAACGCCTGCCGCTTCGCATTTCTTTACGTTGCTCTCAAACTGCGTGTCGTCCTGTACCTTCAGGTCGTCGCCGTAGCCGCAGCGGATCATCACAAAATCATATCCCGCGTTTTTGACCGTTTTTATGCTGACATCTCCGTTGAGCGAGGAGATGTCAACGCCTTTTTTGCCGGATAAACTCATCATATCCTCCGTTTTTTCCGAATTATATTTTAAACGTCCTGTGCTTTATTCTATGCAAAAACAAGCGCGCCGTGAAATTAAAATAATAATTACGTTATTATGCCTAATGCATTATAAAACTATCTGTAGGGTTCGGTCTTGACCGAACCGACGGTTGAGCACTCAACGTCTTGTTTATCGTGAGCGGTACGGTCAAGACCGTACCCTACATCACAGGCAGAAAAATGTTACGGCATACTACGTTACCATATCAAAGAGCATTTAGAATAACAGATTTATATCTCACCAAGCTGCCGCCCTTGATTTTCCCGCGATTGATGGTATAATAACATTAGATTATCATAAGCGGAGATGATTTGATGAAAACAGAGCTTTATACTCAGGCACAGCAGGCAGCGCGTGAAATAATCGACGCTGCCGGTCTTAAAAAAGGAGATATACTCGTGGTCGGCTGTTCGTCCAGCGAAGTCGCGGGCGGCGTTATCGGTCACGATTCAAGCCTTGAGACCGCCGAGCAGGTGTTTTCGGGCATATACGATACGGTAAAAGAAAAAGGCATTTATCTTGCGGCGCAGTGCTGTGAGCACCTGAACCGCGCGATCTGCGTTGAGAGGGCGGCGGTTCCGAACGCCGAGACCGTGTGCGTAGTTCCACAGCCGAAGGCGGGCGGCTCGTTCGCGACCACCGCTTACCGCACCTTCAGCGACCCCGTTATGCTCGAGGAGATAAGAGCCGACGCGGGACTTGACATCGGCGGCACACTTATCGGAATGCACTTAAAGCGCGTGGCTGTTCCCGTAAGGCTTGGGATCGACCATATCGGCAGCGCGATTTTGCTTGCCGCGAGGACCCGCCCGAAATACATCGGCGGAGAAAGAGCGAAATATGAATAGATTTTGAAACACAGTTGTTTCTGCAAAGAAAAGGCTCCCCTGACACGCGTCAGCGTTTTAGGGGAGCTGTCATTTTCGCAAGAAAATGACTGAGGGGTCTACGTTTCCTCCACTACAAGGCATAAGAGGAAGGGACGCCCCGTAGCCGGGCGGCAACCCTTTTGGCACTCCGTGCCATTTCCCCTGTCAGGGGAATCACCTCCGTCACGGCACAAGTGCCGTGCCACCCCGTAGCCGGGCAGCAACCCTTTTTGCACTTCGTGCCGATTCCCCTGTCAGGGGAATCACCCCCGTAACAAGTGACGGTGGAGGCTTTTCTTCTTATCACCGCACGCACCAATACAAATCGGAGCGGAGCGACCCGCAACTGATAACCGACAACTGTCTGCCGGCAACCAGAGGCTGGCTCAAAACTCTAATAATTCCGGAAAAAGCCTAGTCTTTGTTTTGTCTCATTGTACTGTAGGGTTCAGTCTTGACTGAACCGCGGATAAACACTATACATTTTGTGTTCAACCTGCGGT
>CACXGW010000121.1 GCA_902767325.1 uncultured Ruminococcus sp. | reverse complement strand
TGACGTATGGGTGCCGATTTTTGGGCAGTCTGACGGAATAAGATTCAAGCAAGGCGTGTGCCGCGAATTGTGCGGTGGTGCCTTAAATCAAATAATCAAAAAACTCCTCTAACGCAATTGCGTTAGAGGAGTTTTACTTATAACTTATAACTTCTAACTACTAGCTACTAGCTACTAGCTACTAGCTTCTAGCTTCTAGCTTCTAGCTTTTATCCCTTCACCGCGCCGGAAACAACGCCTTCTATGATGTACTTCTGGCAGGCGAAGTAGAACACGATGATGGGGATTATGCTCAGGATGATCAGCGCCATCAATACCGTGGTGTCCTGATGGCCGTAGCCCTGATTCAGAAATTGTATGTGTATTGGTATCGTCATAAACCTTTGCCGGTCGAGCGTCTGATAGGGGAGGAGGAAGTCGTTCCATATCCACATCGTTTCAAGAATGGCGACCGAAATGAAGGTGGGCTTCATTATCGGCAGCACGACCTGGAAGAACGTTCTCAGAGGACCGGCGCCGTCGACGTCGGCAGCCTCCTCGATCTCAATCGGGATCGATTTTACAAAGCCCGAGAACATAAACACCGCAAGTCCCGCGCCGAAGCCCAGATAGACGAACATCAGCGTCCACGGGGTGTTGAGCTTTAGTCTGTCAGCGGTGAACGACAGCGTTGCCATAACCACCTGGAACGGTACTACCATCGAGAAAATGCACAGATAATAGATGATCTTGCAGGCGATGGAGTTTGAGCGCGTGATGTACCATGCGCACATCGAGGTGCAGATAAGGATCAGCACAACGCTTGTGATCGTAATCAAAAAGCTCCATAAAATGGAATAGCCTATCGGATAGTCGCCGAACATAAAGCCGTCGATGTAGCTTTTGAGTCCGTTGAAGGTCTCGGCTGTAGGAAAGTTGAAAAAGCCTTTGTCCGTAATAGTCGAGTTGATCTTGAACGAGTTCATCAGCACCAAAAAAATCGGAGCGAAATAGAACACGGACAAAATGGCGAACAGCACGGTGAGGACCACCATACCGGGGGTTTGTTTTTTCTTTACCTTGGGTTCCTTGTACTTCTTCTTCGGAGCGATCTTCATTGTGTCAGCCATTATGCCTGCACCTCTTTTCTTCTCGTGAAGTAGAGCTGTGCAAGCGCGACCACAACGACTATCAGGAAGAAGATGATGCCCTCTGCCTGACCAACCGCGCGCGTCTGCGGATTGTCATAGTTTCTTACTATGTTGTGGGCTATTAGTTCGGTTTGATAAACGCCGTTTACGATTGGTTCGCCGTCGGTAAGCACCAGGTTTTGGTCGTACAGCTTGAAGGAGTTGGTAAGCGTTAAGAAGGTGCAGATGGTGATGGAGGGCATCATCATCGGCAGAGTAACGTTTCTTAAAAGCTGCCGTCTGTTGGCGCCGTCTATCTTTGCCGCTTCATACAGGTCGGCGGGCACGCTTTGGAAGCCCGCTATATAAATGATCATCATATACCCCGCCTGCTGCCAGCACATCAGTATAACAAGTCCCCAGAAGCCCCAGCCGGCGTTTGTAGTGAGGGTTGTTCCGAAGTGAACCAGAATGGCGCCGAATATCTTTTTCCAGATAAAGCCCAGAATGATGCCGCCGATGAGGTTGGGCATAAAGAACACGGTGCGGTACACATTGGAGCCTCTTATGCCGATCGTCAGCGCGTAGGCTACGAAGAACGCGATGAGGTTTATCAGCACCACATTCACGATGACAAACAGCGCCGTGTACCAGATCGAGCGGATGAACGAATCGTCCTGGAACGCGGTGGCGTAGTTTTCAAAGCCGACAAAGCCTTTGATCTTATTGATGACCTTGAAGTCGCAAAATGATAAATAGATACCGTTTACGAACGGATAGATGAAACCTATGCAAAAAGCCGCAAGCGTCGGAACCACGAAGATAAGCGCATACAGTTTTCTTCTTGGTTTTTTGAACATAGTTTTACCTTTCTGAAAACGGAAGGGGAGACGGTTTGCCGCCTCCCCTCCAACTTGTCTTATGAATGATAGTTTATCGGATTATTTGTTGTTCTTTTTGTACTCGGAAGCCCAGCCGTCAACAAATGCCTTCTTAACAGCATCCCAATCGCCTGTGCCTGCCGCGTACTGGGTCAGAGCGGAGCCGACGCCGTTTTTCCAGTCTTCGCTGGGCATTGTGGTGAAGTTCCACGAAACGGGAGTTTTGCCCGCGGCGGTGAGCTCGGTGTCGATCTTAACGAATACGTTTTTAGCTTCCTTGGCATCCTTGAACGGGATAACAAAGCCCATTTCCTCAGCCAGTGCTTTTGTGCCGGTGTCGCTGGTCACGCACCAGTTGATGAAGTCGAGCGTTGCGGCGATGTTGTCGTCGCCTGCTTCGCTGTTAACGCACCAATAGTTTTCGGAGCCTGTGCACAGCCCCTGGTTTGCCTCATCCCCCGCGCCGATGTAGATCGGGAGCATTCCGAGATCGTCGTCCTTGAGTCCGCCCTCGGTGATCGCGCCGTATTCCCAGGTGCCGTTCTGGAAGAAGACAGCCTCGCCCTTGATGAACTCGGTCTCGGCGTCGGCACCGGTCTTGGTGGAGAGCTGGGTCTTGTCAGCAGTGGAATCGGTGATGTAGAGATCCCAGATGTTCTTGTAGTTTTCGAGATATGTGCCCTTGATAGCGTCGGTGGAGGTGATGTTCTCATCCTTGTACTCGAAGTAGATCGGGAGGTTCGCAAGGTGGGTCTTGAATCTCCAGTCGGAGGAGGAGTCCATACCCGCGGAGGTGAACGCGCCCTTTACGCCCAGAGCGTCTTTGTTAGCCTGGATCTCGTCGGCAACGGTCTTTAATTTTTCAAAGCTGTTGATGTCTTCGATTTTCTTGACGGTCGCGAAATCGGAATCGCAGTATTTCTGCAGCAGAGTCTTGTTGTAGATGATGCCGTAGGACTCGATTACATAAGCGATACCCTTGACTTCGTCGCCGTCTTTCAGAGCGAAGTCCTCGCTTGTGAGGTTCTTGTAAACGTCGGAGCCTGCAAGGTCATAGCAGTAATCTTCCCAGTTTGCGAGACCAACGGGACCGTTTACCTGGAACAGAGTGGGCGCTTCGGATTTTGCCATTTCGGTGGAAAGTGTGGTCTCATAAGTACCCTCGGCAGCCGTTACTACCGTTACCGGGATCTTGGTCTCCTCGGTGTACTTTTTGGCGAGATTTTTCCACGCTTCGTCCTGTTCGGGCTTGAAGTTCAGATAATAAACCTTGCCCTTGGAGGCGTCGCCCTTGGCTTCCTTTTTGTCGGAAGAGCCGCTGTTACAGCCGGCAAGAGCGGTGCCCGCCATCAGAACAGCTACAGCGATAGCGGCTGCTCTTTTAAGATGTCTTTTTTTCACGTTAATATCACCTTTTCTAAAAGTATTTATCCGGTTAACGCACGGATATCAGCGTTGGAGAATAATCTCCCTAATATTTATAATACCATTAAAATTTTTAAAAAGCAAGGGAATTCTTGTAAAAAATGACAACAAAATTGTAATGCAGCACATTTTCAAAAGATATTGAAATCCATATCAAAAATATGCTATTATTATTTAAGAATAAAAATTATAAGGAGTATTTTATGAGGAGCTTTTCCAAATCCGCCTTTGCCGTGTTTTTTAAACAGCTGCCAAAGCTTTTGCTTGCGGGAGCGGTGTTTTCATCGTTCCTTCTGGTGTTTATGTCGCTGTCGATATTTGCGGGAAAGGTCTCGGGCTTTTACAACGTGATCGTCTGCGGATTGGGGATCATCCCAGCCTCGCTGTTTTTGCCCGGGCTTATAATGGTGGTGCGAAAATACGGCGTTGAAAAGGAGTTCGTGCCGGTCGTGCCGACGTTTTTTGCCGCGGTCAGGGACAACTTCAAACAGTTCATCCTGCACGGCTTTGTTATTTACCTGATAGTCGCCTGCTCCACCTTCGCCATAATCTACTATGGGCTCGGGGCGCTGAGCAGCTCGGTGTACAGTATGATATTCATAATTTATGTGCTGTTTACGTTCGTGCTGATGATCGCGCTGTTTTACCTGCTGCTTATGGCGGTCACATATATTCTCAGGCTCCGCGATCTGTATAAAAACGCCATATTACTGGTGTTCGGAACGATAATCCGCAACATCTGCGCGCTGCTTTACGCGCTTGGCATCGGAGCCGCGGCGCTGCTCGCGATTGTCTATACGAGCGGAGTGTGGAGATATTTCGCCGCGGTTTTGGTCACTATGCTATGTCCGCTGATAGTCAGCTACGGAGTAACGGCTATCATCTCAAAGGGTATGCAGGAAAACGTCGGACCGTTTGTCGGGGTAAAACCCGAAAAGGAAAAGTCCGAGATCACCGATGAGGAGCAAGAGCTTGCCGACAGCATTTCATCCGGGGGCGACTACGTTTTCGTCAACGGTAAAATGATAAAAAAATCCGACAAGGGGGATAACACTCAATGAAAGAGGTATACGATTTTTTAAAGAAGGCGCAGACTTATTATTTGGCGACCGTCGAGGGCGATCAGCCGCGCGTCCGTCCGTTCGGCACGGTCGATATTTTTGAGGACAAGCTTTACATCCAGACCGGCAAGTCAAAAAAGGTCTCCGCTCAGATCCAGGCGAATCCGAAGGTCGAGCTCTGCGCGTTCTGCGACGGAGTTTGGCTGCGCGTGGCGGGCACCTTGAAGCGTGACGACCGCCGCGAGCCCAAGGCGCATATGCTCGACAGCTATCCCGAGCTGAAGGCGATGTATTCACCCGACGACGACAACACCGAGGTGCTCTATTTTGAAAACGCCGAGGCAGTTTTCGCCTCCTTTACCGCACCGCCAAGAGTAATAAAATTCTGATAAAAACGGCGCTCCGATGGGGCGCCGTTTTTAGTGCATAGTGAAAAGTGCATAGTGTATAGCGTCGGGTCAGTAGTCGGTAGTAGGGGTGCATTGCACGCCCGCTAAGCCGGTTTTTCCTGTTACACCGACATCTGTTTTTTAAAACGTCGTTTCCTATCCGCGGGCGACCAATGGTCGCCCCTACCAGTTTCTAGTTTCTGGCATCTAGCATCTAACTTCTAGCTTCTAGCTTCTAGCTTCTAGCATCTAGCTTCTAGCATCTAGCATCTAACTTCCAGCCTCTGACCGCTGCTTTGATCCTCTCAACCGCTTCCTCGGTTTTTTCGCGGGAATTGAACGAGGTCAGGCGGAAGTAGCCTTTGCCGTTTTCGCCGAAGCCCTCGCCGGGCGTGCCGACGACTGCCGCCTTTTCGAGCAGATAGTCAAAGAACTCCCAGCTGCCCATTTTATTGGGACATTCAAGCCAGATGTACGGTGAGTTTTTGCCGCCGGTGTAGAATATACCAAGCTCGTCGAGCGCTCCCGCGATGATCTTCGCGTTGGTCTTGTAGTATTCGAGATTTGTCTGTATCTGTCTTAAGCCTTCCTTGCTGAACACCTCTGCCGCGGCGCACTGAACAGGCCACGAAACGCCGTTGAACTTTGTCGCCTGACGGCGGTACCACAGCGAGTGGAGGTTGTGTCCGTCGCGCTCAAGCTCCTTGGGGATGACCGTGTAGCCGCAGCGCGTGCCGGTAAAGCCCGCGGTTTTTGACAGCGAGCAAAGCTCTATGGCGCACTGTCTTGCGCCGTCAATCGCAAAGACAGAGCGTGGACTGTCGTCCTCGATAAACGCTTCATAAGCGGCGTCGTAGATTATCACGGCGTCGTTTTTCAGCGCGTAGTCAACCCAAATCTTAAGCTGTTCGGCACTGTATGCCGCGCCGGTGGGGTTGTTTGGAGAGCACAGGTATATCATATCAGCCTTGACATTTTCATCCGGCATAGCTAAAAAGCCGTTTTCACGGTTTGAGGAAGCGTAAACTATCTTTCTGCCCGCCATAATGTTCGCGTCGACATACACGGGATAAACCGGGTCGGTGACCAGCACGGTGTTGTCGCGTGAGAAAATATCCGGCAGATTGCCGCAGTCGGATTTCGCTCCGTCGGAGACGAAGATCTCATCCGCGCCGACGGTCACGCCGAAGCTCTTGTAATAGCCCGCGATCGCCTCGCGCACGAAGTCATAGCCCTCGTATTCGGGATAGCCCTTGAAGGTCTCGCGGTACATTAAGTCCTCGCAGCCCTTTTTCATAGCGGCGACCACGATGGGCGCCAGCGGCAGCGTAACGTCGCCGATGCCCAGACGGATCACTTCGCGGTCGGGATTGGCGGCGGCAAATTCATTCGTCTTGCGCGCCACGTCGGCGAACAGGTAGTTCGGAACAAGATTGTCAAAGCAGTTGTTGATTTTCATATTTATCCTCTGTTCTGTTTATTTATTGCCGCCCTGATAAAGCCCGTGAACAACGGGTGCGGCTTGTTGGGACGGCTTTTGAATTCGGGGTGATACTGAACGCCGATGTAGAAATCGCGGTCGCTCAGCTCAACGGTCTCAACCAGATTTTTGTCGGGGGAAAGTCCCGAAAGCGTCAGCCCCGCGTTTTGCAGAGCCTCGCGGTAATCGTTGTTGAACTCGTAGCGGTGGCGGTGGCGCTCGCTTATCTCCTTTTTGCCGTAGGCTTTGCAGATCACGGTGTTTTCCTCAAACACGCACGGATACGCGCCAAGCCTCAGGGTTCCGCCCTTGTCGGTCTCGCTTGTCTGACCGGGCAGATAAGCGATGACCTTCGGAACATCCTGCGCGAACTCGCCCGAATGAGCGTTTTCGATTCCCGCGACGTTTCTCGAAAACTCGATAACAGCCACCTGCATACCCAGGCAGATGCCGAAGTAGGGGAGAGAGTGCTCTCTGGCGAACTTAGCTGCGGTGATCATACCCTCGATGCCTCGTTTTCCGAAGCCTCCGGGTATGATTATGCCGTCGAGCGAACCGAGAATCTCGTCTGCGGATTCCTCGGTGATGTGCTCGGAATCTATCCATTTTATGTCGATCTCGGCGTCCTGATAGAAGCCCGCGTGGCGCAGAGCCTCGGCAACGGAAAGATACGCGTCGTGAAGCTCGACGTATTTTCCGACAAGTCCGATGCAGACCTTTTTGTCGCGGTTTTTGATGCGCTCTACCATATGCTCCCAGTCGGAGAGGTCGGGAGCGGGGCAGTCGAGCTGTAGCTCGCGGCAGACTATGTCGGACAGATGAGCCTTTTCCATCATCAGCGGAGCCTCATAAAGCACCGGAAGAGTAAGGTTTTCGATGACGCAGTCGGGGCGCACGTTGCAGAAGCCCGCGACCTTGTCGAAGATGGAGTGGTCGGTGATCGGCTCGTCGCAGCGCAGAACGATGACGTCGGGGGAGATACCCAGCCCCTGAAGCTCCTTTACGCTGTGCTGTGTGGGCTTTGACTTGTGCTCGCCCGAAGCTTTCAGATAAGGCACCAGCGTTACGTGGATATAAAGGCGGTTTTCCTTTCCGACCTCGTGACCCACCTGGCGGATCGCCTCCAAAAACGGCTGGCTCTCGATGTCGCCGATGGTGCCGCCGATCTCGGTGATGACCACGTCGGCGCCGGTCTTTTTGCCGACACTGTATACAAAGCGCTTGATCTCGTCGGTGATGTGCGGGATGACCTGAACGGTCTTGCCCAGATACTCGCCGTGACGCTCCTTTTGCAGCACATTTGAATAGACCTTGCCCGTAGTCAGGTTGGAGAATTTGTTAAGGTCCTCGTCGATGAATCGCTCGTAATGACCCAGGTCGAGGTCGGTTTCCGCGCCGTCCTCGGTCACGTACACCTCGCCGTGCTGATACGGACTCATTGTGCCCGGGTCGACGTTGATGTACGGGTCAAGCTTTTGCGAGGCGACCTTCAGTCCGCGCGCCTTGAGCAGCCTGCCCAGAGACGCCGCGGTTATGCCTTTTCCCAAGCCCGACACAACGCCGCCTGTCACGAATATATACTTTGTCATATATTATACCCCCCATTGTTAGAGTTGAGAGTTTAGAGTTGAGAGTTTAGAGTTCAATTCTCGATTTTTAATTCTCAATTCTTAATTCCTAAAGGTTCGTGTACCCCATAAGGCTTTCGTCAACTTCTCTTGCGCAGTCGCGTCCGTCACGGATAGCCCTGACTACAAGCGACTGACCGCTGTGCATATCGCCCGCGGTAAACACGTTCTCTACATTCGTTCTGTGCGAGCCGCCGACGCCTGCCACGTTTGTTCTTGAGTCTGTTTCAATTCCGAATGCGGAGGTCACATAGCTTTCGCTGCCCAGAAAACCCGCGGCGATCAGCACAAGCTCACAGTCTGCGGTGTATTCGCTGCCCTCGATCGGGGTCATATTTAGTCTGCCGGTGGTTTTATCGCGCTCTGATTTCAGCTTTACAAGCACAGCGCCCTTCAGCTTTCCGTTTTCGTCCTTTAAAAACTCCTTGACGGTCGTCTGATATACGCGCGGATCCTTGCCGAACAGCGCTATAGCTTCCTCCTGACCGTAATCGGTTTTCAGAACGCGCGGCCACTGCGGCCAGGGATTGTTTTGCGCTCTCTTTTCGGGAGGCATCGGCATCATTTCAAGCTGCAAAACGGATTTTGCTCCGTGGCGTATTGAGGTTCCCACGCAGTCGTTGCCGGTGTCGCCGCCGCCGATGATCAGTACGTTTTTGCCCTTTGCCGAAATGTAGGTGCCGTCCCGCAGCCCGTTGTCAAGCAGAGCCTTTGTGGTCGATTTCAAAAAGTCTACTGCAAAGTAAATGCCCTCGGTGTCTCTGCCTTCGACCTTTATGTCGCGCGGATTTGAAGCTCCGCAGGCGAGGATTATGCGGTCATAGCTCTCTGATAATTCCTTAAAAGAAATATCCTTGCCGACGTTCACGCTTGTTCTGAACTCTACGCCTTCTTCCTTCATTATATCTATACGGCGGTCGATGATGTTCTTTTCAAGCTTCATATTCGGGATACCGTACATCAGCAGTCCGCCGACGCGATCCGAACGCTCAAACACCGTGACGCTGTGGCCTCTGTGGTTGAGCATATCGGCACAGGCGAGTCCCGCGGGACCCGAGCCGATAACGGCTATTTTTTTGTTGGTCCTCACCTTCGGCGGATTTGCGCGCGCCAGTCCCTCTTTATACGCGTTTTCAACGATCGCGTACTCGTTCTGGCGAACGGTCACCGCGTCGCCGTTTGCGCCGCAGGTGCACGCCTTTTCGCAAAGCGCCGGACAAACACGCGAGGTAAACTCGGGAAAACTGTTTGTGATCCTCAGCCTTTGATAAGCCTGTTCCCAGGCTCCTCTGAATACGAGGTCGTTCCACTCGGGGATCAGGTTGTTGAGCGGACATCCCGACATCATACCGCCGAGCATCATACCCGACTGGCAGAACGGAACGCCGCACTCCATACAGCGCGCTCCCTGGCGCTTCTGCTCCTCGCGGCTGAGCGGCTCGTGGAACTCGTTGAAATTTTTGATTCGTTCTTCCGCGGAGAAAGCGCGGGCTTCCTCGCGGTCATATTCCATAAATCCTGTCGGCTTGCCCATTACGCTCCCTCTCTTTCGCTGATGATAGTGTTGAACGCCTCGATCTTGGCTTCGTCCGTATCCATGCCTTTAGCCTCGTTTTCGGCGATTTCCATTGTGATGCGCTTGTAGTCATGCGGAATGATCTTTTTGAACTTCGGCAGATACTCCTTGAAGTTGTCGAGGATCAGCTTTGCCTTTGCGGAGTTCGTTGCTTTGTAATGCTCCTCGATAAGAGCCTTCAGCTTTTCGATATCCGCTTTTTCGCTCAGCTCCGAGCACTCCACAAGCTCCTTGTTGAGCCTGATGTAAAGGTGGTGGTGTTCGTCGAGAACATAGGCGATGCCGCCCGACATACCCGCGGCGAAGTTCTTGCCCGTGCGGCCAAGTACCGCAACGCAGCCGCCTGTCATATATTCGCAGCCGTGGTCGCCGACGCCCTCGACAACAGCCGTCGCGCCGGAGTTGCGCACGCAGAAGCGTTCGCCTGCCACGCCGTTGATGAATGCCTTGCCGCTCGTCGCGCCGTACAGGGCGACGTTGCCGACGATGATGTTTTCCTCTGCTTTGAACTTTGAATCCTTGGGAGGATAAACCACTAGCTTGCCGCCCGAAAGACCCTTTCCGAAGTAGTCGTTGCTGTCGCCCGAAAGCTCCAGAGTCAGACCCTTGGGGATAAAGGCTCCGAAGCTCTGACCGCCCGAGCCGCTGCATCTGACCGTGTATTCGTCCTCGGCGAGCTTCGAACCGTATTTGTTGGTAAGAAGCGAGCCGAACGCCGTTCCGAGCGAACGGTCGGTGTTTTTGACGTCTATTTCAATCGTTTTGTTTTTGCCTGTAAGCTTCTTTTCGAGAATGCTTTCGTCGATAGTATCGCCGAGCTTGAAATCGTATAGGTGCTTGTTGTTGTACTCTACCTTTTCGCCCTTGAAGTCAAAACCGAGAATACCCGAAAGGTCGATCTCCTTTTCGCGCTCGCTGAGGTCGCCGCGCGGTCTGAGCAGATCGATCCTGCCGACCAGCTCGTCGAGTGTGCGCACGCCGAGCTTTGACATATATTCCCTGAGTTCCTCTGCGATAAAGCGCATAAAGTTGACGACATATTCGGGCTTGCCGGCAAAACGCTTTCTGAGCTCGGGGTTCTGAGTCGCTACGCCGAAGGGACAGGTATCAAGGTTACAGACCCTCATCATCGCGCAGCCGAGTGTTACCAGCGGAGCGGTCGCAAAACCGAATTCCTCGGCGCCGAGGATAGCGGCGATCGCCACGTCGCGACCGGTCATAAGCTTTCCGTCGGTTTCTACAACGACCTTGTTCCTGAGGTTGTTCATAATAAGCGTCTGGTGAGCCTCGGCAAGACCGAGCTCCCACGGAAGTCCCGCGTTATAGATGGAGCTTCTCGGAGCGGCGCCTGTGCCGCCGTCGTAGCCCGAGATCAGGATAACGCCCGCGCCCGCCTTAGCGACGCCCGCGGCTACCGTGCCGACTCCGCACTCGGAAACAAGCTTGACCGAGATACGCGCGCTCTTGTTGGCGTTTTTCAAATCGTAAATCAGCTGAGCCAGATCCTCGATAGAATAAATATCGTGATGAGGCGGGGGAGATATAAGCGATACGCCGGGAGTAGAGTGTCTTGTCTTTGCAATCCAGGGATAAACCTTGTTTCCGGGCAGATGACCGCCTTCGCCGGGCTTTGCTCCCTGAGCCATTTTGATCTGTATCTCGTCGGCGGAATTGAGGTATTCGCTCGTCACGCCGAAGCGTCCGGAGGCGACCTGCTTGATCGCCGAGCAGCGGTCGTGCTTTGTGCCCTTTGTTTTCAGTCTTTCGGGGCTTTCGCCGCCCTCGCCGGAGTTTGACTTGCCGTGAAGCATATTCATAGCCAGCGCCAGGGTTTCATGAGCCTCCTGCGAAATCGAGCCGTAGCTCATCGCGCCTGTCTTGAAGCGCTTTACGATCTCCTCAACGCTTTCGACCTCATCGAGCGGGACCCCGGCTTCGGCATAGTTGAAGTCGAGAAGCCCGCGTATGCTGACGGGATCCATCTCTTCGGTGATCAGTTTTGAATACTCTTTGAATAAGTTGTAATCGCCTGTGCGCGTAGCGGTCTGCAGGGTGTGGATCGTGCGCGGATTATACAGGTGCTCCTCTTTTCCGCTGCGGAACTTGTGGCTTCCGCGCGATGAAAGCTCGGAGCTTGTTTCCAGGTCGAGCGGGTCAAACGCCGCGGTGTGAAGGCGGTCGACATCGTTTTCTATATCCTTTATCGTGATGCCGCCGATCCGGCTGACCGTGCCCGTAAAGTATTTGTCGATAACATCCTTGCTGATGCCGATAGCCTCAAAGTTCTGCGAGCCCAGGTACGACTGGATTGTTGAGATACCCATTTTTGAAGCGATCTTTACGATGCCGTGGAGCACAGCGTCGTTGTAATCGTTTACGGCGGCGTAGTAGTCCTTGTCGAGCAGATCGTCGTGGATAAGCTCGCGGATGCTCTCCTGAACAAGGTAGGGGTTTACCGCCGTCGCGCCGTAGCCGAGCAGAGTCGCGAAGTGATGGACTTCCCTGGGCTCGCCGCTCTCCAGGACGATCGACAGCGAGGTCCTGCGCTTTGTGACGACAAGGTGCTGGTGCAGAGCCGATACCGCGAGAAGCGACGGGATCGCAAGGTGGTTTTCGTCAACGCCTCTGTCCGAGAGGATGAGGATGTTGGCGCCCTCGTTATACGCCTTGTCGGCGTCGATGAACAGCCTGTTGACAGCCTTGCTAAGACGTGTGTTTTTATAGTACAGGATCGGGATAACGGCTACCTTGAAGCCGTCCGACTTCATATTTTTAAGCTTTAATATATCGGTCGAGGTCAATATCGGGTTGTGTACCTTGATGACCTTGCAGTTTTCGGGCTTTTCCTGAAGGATATTGCCTGCCTCGCCGATATATACTGTTGTTGAGGTAACAATTTCCTCGCGGATAGCGTCGATCGGAGGATTCGTGACCTGGGCGAACAGCTGTTTGAAGTAATTGAAAAGCGGCTGGGGCAGGGCAGACAGCGGGGGGATAGGGCTGTCGATGCCCATTGAGGAGATCTGCTCCGCGCCGTCACGCGCCATCGGCAGGATCGTCGTCATAACGTCCTCGTAGGTGTAGCCGAAGGCCTTTTGGAGCTTTCTGCGCTCCTTTCGCCGGTGTTCCTCGACCTTGATGTTCGGGATGCGGAGATCCTTTAATCTTACAAGATTCGCGTCGAGCCATTCGCCGTAGGGCTGACGGGACGCGTAACGGGTCTTGAGCTCGTCGTCGTCGACAAGTTCGCCCTTTACGGTGTCAACAAGCAGCATTTTTCCGGGGTGGAGCCTTTCCTTCGCGACTACCTTTCCGGGTTCGACCGGCAGCGCGCCGACCTCGGAGGACAAAATGAGATTGTCGTCGTCGGTGATGTAGTATCTCGACGGTCTTAGCCCGTTGCGGTCGAGCACGGCGCCCATTATATCGCCGTCGGAGAACAGGATGGAGGCGGGACCGTCCCACGGCTCCATCATCGTGCCGTAATACTGGTAAAAATCGCGCTTTTTGCGGCTCATGGTGCCGTTTCTGTCCCACGGCTCGGGGATCGTTATCATAACCGCGAGCGGAAGATCCATGCCGCTCATAACAAGGAATTCCAGTGTGTTGTCAAGCATGGCGGAGTCGGAACCCTCGGCGTTGACTACGGGGATTACCTTGTCAAGATCGCCCTTTAAATGCTCGGACTGCATCGTTTCTTCACGCGCGAGCATTTTGTCGGCGTTGCCGCGGATCGTGTTGATCTCGCCGTTGTGGACTATCATCCTGTTCGGGTGAGCCCTCTGCCAGCTCGGGTTGGTGTTGGTTGAGAACCTTGAATGAACAAGAGCGATAGCGGAATCAAAATCCTCATCCTGAAGATCGAGGAAGAAGTTGCGCAGATCACCTACAAGGAACATACCTTTATATACGATAGTCCTAGACGACAGTGAAACAACATATGTATCCTCGTTGCTCTGCTCAAAAACCCTGCGCGCGACATACAGCTTGCGGTCAAAGTCAAGCCCCTTTTTGACTCCGTCGGGACGCGCGATGAAGCACTGCTGGATGTTCGGCATACATTCGATAGCGCGGCTTCCGATCGCGTTTTTGTTGTGAGGTACCTTTCGCCAGCCGAGGATGTTGAGCCCTTCCTTTGAGGCGATGATCTCAAACATCTTTTTTGCCTGGTTTCTCAGCAGCTCGTTTTGAGGGAAGAAGAACATTCCCACACCGTAGTCACGCTCGGAACCTATATCTATTTTAAGCTGTTTTGCAACCTTTGAAAAGAATTTATGCGAAATCTGAAGCAGTATGCCGACGCCGTCGCCGGTTTTTCCGTCGGCGTCCTTTCCTGCGCGGTGCTCCAGGGTCTCCACTATGGTAAGAGCGTCGTCAACAGTGGCGTGCGACTTGATTCCCTTGATGTTTACTACGGCGCCGATGCCGCAGTTATCGTGCTCAAAGCGCGGGGAATACAGCGAGTTTTCCGCCCAGATTTCTGTTTTTTGTCTGTATACGGCGTTTTGTGCCATACCGATCAATCCTTTCCGTCGATTCAATAATTGCAAGTAAGCGTAAAGTAACTTGCGAAAACAATCGCCATACGTATTATATTACCGCGATACGGCATTTGTCAAGTGTATTCTGCAATTTTCTTTGTTAATTGTTTCAAAACAGTGGCGAAAATCTTGTTTAAAGCCGTGTGATATTTGTTTAAATTGCAAGATTATAAAAAAATCCTGCAAAACCTATTGACAAATCGATTCGTTAGCGTTATAATGTCGTCAATGACACAGCAAGGGCGCTGACGGCTTATGCCGGCGGTGCCCTTTCTTATTGTCAAAAAGGATGATAGGAGAGATTCATATGACAAAAGTACCCGAGTATTTCGGCAGTATGGTGTTCAACGACAAGGTAATGCAGGAGCGTTTGCCCAAGGCTACATACAAGGCGCTCAAAAAGACCGTTGAAAACGGCGAGGCGCTCGACCTCAGCGTGGCGAACGTTGTTGCCAACGCGATGAAGGACTGGGCGGTAGAGCTCGGCTGCACACACTTTACTCATTGGTTCCAGCCTATGACCGGCGTTACTGCAGAAAAGCACGACAGTTTCATCTCGCCCCAAGGCGACGGAGTTATCATGGAGTTTTCGGGCAAAGAGCTTATCAAGGGCGAGCCCGACGCGTCGTCGTTCCCGAGCGGCGGCATCCGTGCAACCTTTGAGGCACGCGGCTACACCACCTGGGACCCCACATCTCCCGCTTTTGTCAGAGACGGTTCATTATATATCCCCACCGCGTTCTGTTCCTACACGGGCGAGGTGCTTGATAAAAAAACTCCGCTGCTCCGCTCGATGGAGCGATTAAGCAGCGAGGCTGTCAAGGTGCTTCACCTCTTCGGACAGGATGAGGTCACACGCGTCGCGACCACCGTCGGACCCGAGCAGGAATACTTCCTTATCGACAAGGAAATGTATGATCAGCGCGTTGACTTAAAGCTCACCGGCAGGACGCTTTTCGGAGCTATGGCTCCCAAGGGACAGGAGCTTGAGGATCACTACTTCGGCTCTATCAAGACCCGCGTTTCCGCTTATATGCGCGATCTTGACGAGGAACTGTGGAAGCTCGGAATCCTTGCAAAGACCAAGCACAATGAGGTCGCTCCCTCTCAGCACGAGCTGGCTCCGATCTTCTCGACCTCGAACATCGCGACCGACCACAACGAGCTCACAATGGAGATCATGAAAAAGGTCGCCGAGAAGCACGGCCTTGTTTGCCTGCTCCACGAAAAACCCTTCAAGGGCGTCAACGGCTCGGGCAAGCACAACAACTGGTCGATCTCGACCAACACCGGCGAAAACCTGCTTTCTCCCGGTAAACACCCCGAAACCAACTACCGCTTCCAGCTGTTTTTGGCAGCTGTCGTCAAGGCGGTCGACGAATATCAGGATCTGCTTCGCATCACCGTAGCTTCCGCGGGCAACGACCACCGCCTGGGCGCCAACGAAGCCCCGCCCGCGATCATTTCGATGTATCTCGGCGACGATCTCGACGCTTTGGTGCGTTCGATCATCAACGGCGACGACTACGAAAGCCACGGCAGAGAGCGTATGCACACCGGCGTTGAAGTGCTTGCGGACTTCAAAAAGGACAATTCAGACCGCAACCGCACCTCGCCGTTCGCCTTCACGGGCAACAAGTTCGAGTTCCGCGCTCTGGGTTCATCGCTCAATATCGCGTGCCCCAACTATATGCTCAACACGATGGTAGCCGAGGAGCTCTCGCAGTTCTACGAGGCATTAAAGGACGCCGACGATCTTCAGGAAGCAGTCAAGGCGCTCATCCGCGACACCTTTACCGCTCACCAGAGGATCATCTTCAACGGCGACAACTACTCCGATGAATGGGTAGAGGAAGCCGAGCGCAGAGGACTTTACAACCTCAAGTCGCTTCCCGAGGCACTCAGCCACTTTATGGATAAAAAGAACGTCGACTTGTTCGTCAAGAACAACATCTGTTCCGAAGACGAGCTCCGCGCTCGTTACGAGATCGATCTCGAATCCTATTGCAAGCAGCTCAACATCGAGGCGCTCACAATGGTGGATATGGCTAAAAAAGACATCACCCCGGCAGTTTCCGCATATGTACGCGAGCTGACCGACGCCGTTCTTTCAAAGAAGGCGCTGTCCGATACCATCCCCGTTATCGCGGAAATGGACATCATCACAGACCTTTCCGACAAGCAGACCGCTTTTGCGGCTCATATCGCGAAGCTCGAGGACGAGATCAATGCCGCAGCTTCGATCGAGGACAATCAGGAAAAGGCGTTTGCGTACCGCAACGGCGTTTTCAAGGCTATGGAAGAGCTAAGAGAGATCGGCGACGCTATGGAATCCGAAACAGGAACGGATTTTTGGCCTTATCCTTCATATACCGACTTGCTGTTCGGCGTATAATATAGTATAATGTTGTGTATAGGTATTGTATAATACCCAAATACAGCATAAGGAGATTATTTGTATGTGCGGAATTGTAGGATATGTGGGACCCCGCGACTGTACCGACGTTTTGGTGTCGGCGCTGACAAAGCTTGAATACAGAGGCTATGACTCAGCCGGCATCGCGGTTTTTGAGGACGGCAAGATCGCCGTTGCGAAAACGAAGGGCAGACTAACTGATCTCACCGAGAAAATGGAAAAGGAAGGAAAGCCCCTCGGTCACGCCGGTATAGGTCACACCCGCTGGGCTACCCACGGCGAACCGTCCGACGTCAACTCTCATCCTCATTCGGGCAGACGCGTGACGATCGTTCACAACGGTATCATCGAAAACTACAAGGAGTTAAAGCAGTTTTTGATCGACAACGAAAGAAACGATTTCCTTTCCGACACCGATACCGAGGTCGTCGCTCAGCTTCTCGACTTCTACTACGACGGCAACCCCATCCGCTGCATCCGCAGGGTGCTGCATGAGATACGCGGTTCGTTCGCGCTGGGAATAGTTTTTGCCGACCGTCCCGAAACCGTCTACGCGGTGCGCTGCGAAAGCCCGCTTATCGTCGGTCAGGGCAAGGGAGAAGTGTTTGTCGCCTCCGACGTTCCCGCTATCATAAAATATACAAAAGATTATTATCTGCTGGAATACGGCGAGATCGCCGTGCTCCAAAACGGTTCCGTTTCATTTTGCAGCCTGCACGGCAGACTCATCGAAAAGGAGCTGCACACCGCCGACTGGGACGAGGACAGCGCCGAAAAGGGCGGCTATCCGCACTTTATGCTCAAGGAGATCCACGAGCAGCCCGTCGCGGTAAAAACCACCGTTACTCCGCGGATCGAGAACGGTATGCCCGATCTCAGCGAATGCGGCATAACGCCCGAAACGCTCAGAAGCTTCAACAACATATTCATCGTCGCCTGCGGAACGGCTATGCACGCCGGTATGGTCGGCAAATATGTAATAGAAAAGCTTGCGCGTGTGTCGGTAACCGTCGACATCGCCAGCGAGTTCCGCTACCGCGACCCGCTTCTCGGCAAGGACGATCTGGTGATCATCATCAGCCAGTCCGGCGAGACCGCCGACTCAAAGGCGGTGCTCACGCTCTCCAAAGAGCGCGGAGCAAAGACGTTGGCGATCGTAAACGTCAAGGGCAGCTCGATAGCGCGCGAGGCTGATATGGTCATTTACACCCACGCAGGACCCGAGATCGCCGTGGCTTCCACAAAGGCGTATATGGTCCAGCTCAGCGTGATGTATCTGCTGGCTTTTGAAATGGCGTTCGCAAAGGGAAAGATCGACGAGGAAACGTGCAAAATGCTCACCTCGCAGCTCATCTCGATGCCCGACGTCATCGAGCGGACCATCCACAGCGTCGTTGACGTCTGTCAGTTCGTTTCCACAAAGCTTATCACCGCCGACAGCCTGCTTTATATCGGCAGGGGACTCGACTACGCGCTTTCGATGGAGGGCTCTTTGAAGCTCAAGGAGATCTCCTACATCCATTCCGAAAGCTACGCCGCGGGCGAGCTGAAGCACGGCACCATCTCTCTGGTAGAGGAAGGTATGCCCGTGATAGCGGTGGCGACGCAGAACACTCTGCTCGAAAAAACCGTATCAAATATAAAAGAGGTCAAGGCGCGCGGCGCGACGACTATCGTCATCTGCGACGAGCGGACCGACATCGACCGCGAGGCGGCGGATTATCTGATCCGTGTGCCGAAGCTCAGCGAAATGCTGATGCCGATGGTCGCCACTGTTCCGATGCAGCTTTTGGCGTATTACACATCCGTCAATAAGGGCAACGATGTCGACAAGCCCCGCAACCTCGCCAAATCCGTAACTGTTGAATAGTATATATAAATCGGGTGCGGGTGTCCCGCCATCCACTATTAATTATTCACTATTCACTATTCATTATTTTTGCTATCATCCGATAGGCTAACATATGACAACGCAACGGCGCGTTTCCCTTCGCGGGAGACGTGCCGTTGTGTCATGTCAAAGAATTTTATGGGAGTGATCAATATGAGTGAATCTGTAAGAGAATTAGTAACTCAGATGACGAACAGCCAGCTGTTCGCCGTGTGGTTCCTTATCGGAGCCGCGCTGGTGTTCTGGATGCAGGCAGGCTTCGCGATGGTCGAAGCGGGCTTCACCAGAGCCAAAAACACAGGCAACATCATTATGAAAAACCTGATGGATTTCTGCATAGGAACCGTCACCTTTATTCTAATCGGCTTCGGTCTGCTGATGGGCGAGGATCTGTTCGGACTCATCGGAAAGCCCGGCTTCGATCTGTTCACAGCATACGCGAACTTTGATTTTTCATCCTTTGTGTTCAACCTCGTTTTCTGCGCCACCACCGCTACGATCGTTTCCGGTGCTATGGCGGAACGCACAAAGTTTTTGTCATACTGCATTTATTCCGCGGTCATCTCCGCGGTCATCTACCCGATCGAGGCTCACTGGATCTGGGGCGGCGGCTGGCTCAGTCAGCTCGGCTTCCACGATTTCGCGGGTTCCTGCGCTATCCATATGGTCGGCGGTATCTCCGCTTTGATCGGCGCTAAGATCCTCGGCGCACGTATCGGCAAGTTCAAGAGAGACAAAGACGGCAAGGTAACCAAGGTCAACGCCTTTCCCGGTCACAACATCGCGCTGGGCGCGCTCGGCGTGTTCATCCTGTGGCTCGGCTGGTACGGCTTCAACGGCGCCGCCGCAACATCTGTTGAACAGCTCGGCTCAATCTTCCTTACCACCACGGTTTCTCCCGCTATCGCGACGGTCGTTTGTATGGTCTTTACATGGGTAAAGTACGGCAAGCCCGACGTCAGTATGTGTCTCAACGCGTCTCTTGCGGGTCTTGTAGCGATCACCGCCGGCTGTGACGTCACCGACGCTCTCGGCGCTGTTATCATCGGCGCGGTTTCCGGTCTGCTCGTAGTATTCGGCGTATGGCTGCTCGACTACAAGCTCCACATCGACGACCCCGTCGGCGCTGTTGCCGTCCATATGATAAACGGTATCTGGGGCACCCTCGCGGTAGGTCTGTTTGCAACGGATTCCGCTCCCGGATATTCCATCGCGAATTCCGCAGGCAAGACCATAACAGGTCTGCTTTACGGCGGCGGCTTCGAGCTCATGGGCTTGCAGCTTCTCGGCTTTGCGTCCGTAGCGGGCTGGACAGCCGTTATGATCACCATCGCTTTCTTAGTTATCAAGAAAATCATCGGTCTGCGCGTCACGCGTGAGGAAGAGGTCACCGGCCTTGACGCCACCGAGCACAATATGCCTTCCGCATACGCGGGCTTCTCAATGATCCCCGAGTATGTCGAAGAGGGCGACGCTCCCGTAGTGGTCAGCGGCACAACTCCCGTAGCGGAGGCTGTGACAGTCAGGAAGATGCCGTCCTTTACCGAAGGAACCGGTCCCAAGATCACCAAGGTCGAGATCGTCTGCAAGGAAGCTCGTCTCGAGCCGCTGAAGAACGCCATGATGTCCATCGGCATCACCGGTATGACCGTAACCCACGTTCTCGGCTGCGGCACACAGAAGGGCAAGCCCGAATACTACCGCGGAGTTCAGATCGAGGCGAACCTGCTGCCTAAGGTACAGGTCGACATCGTTGTCTGCACCATTCCGGTGGCAAAGGTCATCGAGACCGCCAAAAAGACTCTCTACACCGGTCACATCGGCGACGGAAAGATCTTTGTTTACGATGTTGAGGACGTTGTAAAGATCCGCACCGGTCAAACAGGTCTTGAAGCTATGGAAAACTTCGATTCCATCTAAACTGAATAGATCAAAATATCCTACACAAAGCGGCGCCGCGGGGTTTGGTAATTTCCCCCGCGGCGCTGTGCTGCTGTTTACTTGTTTAAAAATATATGCAAAAAGTCTTTGAATACGACTTCCCATGATGATTCGTGATGTCTGCACTCGGGTGAGATCACCAATTTCAGCGTGTCGACGGAACATCGTTCTTTCATTATATTATATGTAAACTCGGTGCTGTGACGGATCGGCTGCTCGATATCGTCAACGCCGCCGGCGTACAGGTACATAAACGGCATCTCACCGCCGAGCTTACTGTTTATCCAGTTCGCGAGATCGCCGGGCTCATAAAGCATAAAGCAGGGCGAAAACGCGCCCGCGGCGCTGAAAATATCCGGATGGCTCAGCGCCGTGTAAAACATCTGCAAGCCGCCTGAGGAGCTTCCGCAGACGGCAGTGTTTTTTCTGCCTGTTTTCACCGGAAAACGCGCTTCTATCGCGGGCATAACGGTGTTTATCAAAAAGTCATCGAACTTTTCTCCCTGCGGGTCAGCCATACGCCTGAGCTCCTCGGGGACCTGGGGCGGCAGGAAAAGCTTTCCGATAGATCCCGGAGTAAGCTCGTTTGTGCGCTGCATCGGATGACCGTCGTTGTGGATGCCGACGATCATCGCCGCTCTGCCGTTGCGTTCATACTCCGCTTTTACCGCCTCACGGGTGTGCCAGCAGCCCATTGTTGAGCTTTCCTCATCAAAAAGATTCTGACCGTCCGTCATATAGATGACGGGAAAGCTCTCGCTTTCGTTGTGAGCGGGCACATAAACGCGCACGGTCCTGTCGGTTTTGTCGTAATAGGGCAGGCTCAGTGTTACAAGTTCCTCGTTTTTCATTTCGATTCTCCTTTAATGCTTTGTTTCTTTTAATATAATACATTAAATGATGTGATATGTCTACCTGTTCGGTTGCATTTTTTTGTCCGGAATGATATAGTAGAAAAAGAAGGATGTGATCACGTGGATATAACGCCTGTCGCGAAAATCTACAACGATTTTCCAACCAAGTTCGGGCTTCCTCGCCAAAGCGGGATGTCTGAGCATCTGGTCTCAAAAATAGTGATGGAAAAGCAATATCAAAACCCGGAAGCCTTCCGAGGGATAGAGGAGTTTGAGTATCTTTGGCTGCTGTGGGAGTTCGAGCCGATGGGCAAGCGCGAGTGGTCGCCGACCGTCCGCCCGCCAAAGCTCGGAGGAAACATCCGCAAAGGCGTTTTTGCCACGCGCAGCCCCAACCGCCCGAATCCGATAGGGCTCACCAAGGTCAGGCTGCTTTCGGTTGAGCAAAGCGAAACCGATGGTACGGTGCTGATTGTCGCGGGAGCCGATCTGATGAGCGGCACGGCGATCTTCGATATAAAGCCGTATCTTCCGTTTGCCGACAGCGCTCCGAACGCCGCCGCGGGGGACTACGGTCCCGACAGGCAAACTATCCTGTCTGTGGAGATACCGCCGCAAATAGAAAAACTCTTCGGCGAAGAACAGCTGATCGCACTAAAAGAAGCGCTGTCCTTCGATCCGCGCCCGGGCTATCAAACCGACAGCGACCGTTCCTACGGCTTTCAATACGCCGGCTATGATATCCGCTTTACCGTAAACGACGACACAATAACCGTAACAGACGCGATAAAGCTTTGAATAATGAGGTGATACTATGATAAACCACAGTGAAAAAGCCGAAAAACTCTTTTTAAACGGATACAACTGCTCGCAGTCGGTGCTTCTCGCGTTTTCCGACCTGACGGGTCTTGATGACGAAACAGCGGCAAAGCTCGCCTCATCCTTCGGCGGAGGACTGGGACGGATGAGGGAAGTCTGCGGCGCAGTCAACGGCGCGGCTATGGTGCTGGGTTTGCTGCGCGGATATTCCGACCCGGACGACTACGCCGCAAAAAACAAGCACTATGCGCTCGTTCAGGAGTTTGCGCGGCGCTTCAAAGAAGAGAACGGCTCTATCATCTGCCGTGAGCTTCTCAGCGGTACAGGGGCTGCCGACGGAAATATGCCCGAAAAGCGAACGGATGAGTATTACAAAAAGCGTCCATGCCCCGCGATAGTGCGTCAGGCTGCCGAGATCCTCGACGAAATGCTCTCCTGAAGGCGTAATAATCGGAGTATGATCAAAAATTGTGAATTATTCCGTACTTTCTCAACAAAACTGCGTTTTTTGTCTTGACGTTTTCAGTCATTTCAACTATAATACAATTAGGTCAGACTGTTCCAGACAGTTGAAAATAAGGAGGAATTGCTTATGTATTACACAGCAGAAGTCAATAATATGTGTCCCGTAGCCAAGGGCGCATATCACGGTCCTGCTCCCATCCCCGAAGAGGGTCAGTGGGTCCAGGCAAAAGAAATCAAGGATATTTCGGGCTTCACACACGGAATCGGCTGGTGCGCGCCGCAGCAGGGCGCCTGCAAGCTGACTCTCAACGTGAAGGAGGGCATCATCGAGGAAGCTCTGGTCGAGACGATCGGCTGCTCCGGTATGACCCACTCCGCCGCTATGGCTTCCGAGATCCTTATCGGCAAAACTCTTCTTGAGGCGCTCAACACCGACCTGGTTTGCGACGCTATCAACACCGCTATGAGAGAGCTCTTCCTGCAGATCGTCTACGGCAGGACCCAGAGCGCGTTCTCCGAGGGCGGACTTTTGGTCGGCGCTTCTCTTGAAGATTTGGGCAAAGGTCTGCGTTCGCAGGTCGGCACGATGTTTGCCACAAAGGAAAAGGGACCCCGTTATCTCGAGATGACCGAGGGTTACTGCACACGCATCGCTCTTAACAAGGACGACGAGATCATCGGTTATGAATTCGTCAGCCTCGGCAAAATGATGGACTTCATCAAGGGCGGTATGGACGCAAACGACGCGCTTGAAAAAGCGAAGGGTCACTACGGTCAGTTCGATAATGCTGCAAAGTATATCGACCCGCGTCACGAATAAGGAGGTGTGCAGTATGAGTTTATTTGAAAACTACGACAGAAGAATTGAAAAAATCAACGGCGTTATCGCCGAATACGGCATCGCTTCCGTTGAAGAATGCCGCGAGATCTGCAAGGCTGCAGGCTTCGATCCTTATGAGATCGCAAAGGGCATCCAGCCCATCTGCTTTGAAAACGTATGCTGGGCATACTGCGTAGGTGCCGCTATCGCTCTCAAGGCGGGCGCTAAGAACGCCGAAGAGGCTGCAAGATACATCGGTATCGGTCTCCAGAGCTTCTGCATCGACGGTTCTGTTGCCGAAAACCGCAAGGTCGGTATCGGCCACGGCAACCTTGCGGCTATGCTGCTTTCAAACGACACCAAGTGCTTCGCATTCCTCGCCGGCCACGAGTCATTCGCTGCCGCTGAGGGCGCTATCGGTATCGTCAGAAACGCCAACAAGGTGCGTGAGCAGCCCCTGCGCGTTATCCTCAACGGTCTCGGCAAGGACGCTGCTCAGATCATTTCAAGGATCAACGGCTTTACTTATGTTCAGACTAAGTTTGACTACTTCACAGGCGAGCTTACAATCGTTAAAGAGACTCCCTACTCCGACGGTGAGCGTGCTAACGTT
>CACXGW010000120.1 GCA_902767325.1 uncultured Ruminococcus sp. | reverse complement strand
TCCCGACAGAGTAGCAGGCGGTCACGGCTGGCCGGGCTGGAGAATGGATAAGGAAACCGGCGAATCCGGTGTTACCAACCTCTTCTCTATCAACGCTCCCGTATACGGCAACGGTGAAGCAGCAAACGGTCCTATGCTCGTTTTCAACAACTACCTTGACTGCGGTACGGACGACAACCCACATACCAACCCGTTCTATGAGGTGGCTTGTCAGACTTCCGAATTCTCCGCGCAGTATTATTCAAAAAACGACCTGAGAAAAGTTCCTCATTTTGAAAAGCTTTTCCGTTACACCTACCTCAAGCAGGCTGAAAACTGTGGGGTAAACGTATCTAATGTTAGCATGGATTCAAGTTCCTTCTGGGAAGACATCAACAGGGCTGCGGCTGCATAATATCTCGGCGAAAACTGGTATTATCTTGACGAAGAAGAGCAGACCTATCAGATCGATATGGTCTTCGACGATCAGGTCGATGATCTCGACTTCTCCGAGTATGGCACATACGCCGGCAACTTCTATAACGAAGACCTAATTGAAGATACTTATCCCAAGGAAACACCTAACGAAGACTGCCTTGCTTTCACATTCGACAACATGGTTTATGTCGTAGACCTTAATCCCGATAGCCTCAAGAAGAACGCTCTTTCTCAGAAGCTTGAGTTCAGCGGCGGTATCTTCTTTTACTATGGCAACGGCGAATACGGCACCTGGCCTACCAAGGAACTCAACAGGCAGTTCGGCGGCGTTCTCGGCAACTTCATGGATCAGGAGATCGACGAAGAGGCAGAGGCAGGTCAGCAGATTGTAAGTGGCGCTTATCTTAACTCTGATTACAACACGATCAAAGCAGCTTATGATGAGCTTCACGGGACTGGCACAGACCCTACCGACCCGAGTAATCCAGGCGGCGAATATACCCGCAATTGGACAACACCATACGGCGGTTCAACAAAGATTTATTTCGACGCAAACTCGGCAGGATGGTTATATTTTACAGACATCACATTCTACCTCTACCAGCACGGTGACGGTGGCGGAGAGATAATCACATGGGGCTCAAAAAAGGGCAAAATGACAAATGAAGGCAACGGAATATGGTCATTTGATTTAGAAGCCAAGGGCTATGGTCTTGACAGCAACAAATCTTACGGTTGTATCTTTACCGCCGATTGGGGCATGCAGACCTGCGATCTGATCATCGGGCGCGAATGCTACGGTGACCTTGCGTACTGCACAGGCAATATGGTAGAAAACAACGTTGACCCCAATAAGAGAAGCAATGAAGTCAGATGGGCAAATGCAGATCGCACGGTATACGGCAATCCAATTTGCATAACCTCTATCGGAAATGTTATCGGCACAGCGTTTTGGCCGGGAGATACAGCTTACTCCATATTCCTTAAATTTTTAAGCACCGATGGCAAGACAAGTATCGTTAACGCGTTAATGTATAACGGCAAATCCGAGCAGCAGACGATCGACGATACCGCCGCGGCTCTCGGACTCAGCACAGCCGATATTGAGAGGGCGATTCGCGAATCGGGAAGAACTTTTAAATGGAGCAGCAGCGGTTCTTCCGGCAGCACTATAGACAATTATGTGTTTACAGGGCTTGATAACGGAACACAGGAAATAAAAGATTATTATGGTAAGGATTCTGATTTAATCATTCCGAGCAATATGTCAGGTTCTGCGGTTACTTCTATCGGAGAATGGGCATTTTATAATAATAAATATATTAAAACCGCTACGGTTCCCGACAGCGTTACCCAAATCGGCAACGGAGCGTTTGACGGCTGTCAAAGACTAAGCAGTGTCACGATCGGAAATAAAGTAAAAAACATCGGCAAGTGGGCGTTTTGTAATTGCAAATCGCTTGAAACCGTTTATATTCCCGAGGGCATAAAAACTATCGGGGAAGGAGCGTTTTACAACTGCTTTGGCTTGAAGGACGTATATTATGGCGGCAGCGCCGCAACGTGGAACAGCATTTCATTCGGTATCCGTAATGAAGACTTAAAAAAGGCAAATGTTCATTACGCTAAATCAACACCCGTATCATCTGTTACGCTAAGCAAAACCTCAGTTACCCTCACGGTCAACCAGAAAACCTCACTAAAGGCGACGGTTTCTCCGACTTACGCGACAAACAAAACCGTGAAGTGGTCAACTTCAAACAGCAAGGTCGCGACCGTTGACAGCAAAGGCAATGTCGTTGCAAAAGCCGCGGGTACTGCGACGATAACCGCAACTTCGACAAACAGCAAAAAGGCGACTTGCAAGGTCACGGTCACTCAGCCTGTTACAAAAATATCGCTCAACAAAACGAGCCTGACCATTTCGGTCAATCAAAAAACTGCCCTAAAAGCAACTGTCGGACCTACTAACGCTACGAATAAAACCGTTAAGTGGTCAACTTCGAACAGTAAGGTGGCAACAGTTGACAGCAAAGGCAATGTTGTCGCAAAAGCCGCGGGAACTGCTACAATAACCGCGACTGCAGCAAGCGGCAAAAAAGCCACCTGCAAGATCACGGTTACTCAGCCGGTTACCAAGGTGGCGCTCAACAAAACAAGCATAACTTTAAAAGTCAAGCAAAAAACCACGCTTAAAGCAACGGTAAGTCCCTCAAACGCGACAAATAAAACCGTAAAGTGGTCAACCTCAAGCAGCAAGATCGCAACGGTCGACAGCAAGGGCAACGTGGTTGCGAAAAGCAAGGGAACAGCAACAATAACAGCCACAGCAGCAAGCGGCAAAAAAGCGACCTGCAAAGTAACAGTAAAAAAATAACCGCAAAAAACGGAGCCGGGTTATTCCGGCTCCGTTACAGCTTGTTGAAAAACTATGTTTTCATTTTAGATGATTGTCAAATGATGTGCAGACGTATGCAAGGCTCCCCTAAAGCTAAAGCGTTAGGGGAGTCTAATCGAGGGTTGGCATATCTTCGTCAATATCCACAAACAAACACCTGTATTTTTGGTTTGCGAAACTTGCTCTTTAATGCTAAAATAAAGGTGAACAATTTTTAATCGAAAAAAATTTAAGGAGGTTCGTTATGAAGAAAAAACAACTGAGTGTTTTGCTTGTTATCGCAATCATGTTTTCTGTTTTTTCGCTTGGCGGTTGTACCGTTCAAAATAACGACGCATCCAACTCCAAGGGAACAAAAGCGGACAGCGCTTCGGCAGCGCTTGAAAAGAACAAGATATATTTCGACAGCAGCACGGGCGAGCTGGGCGATTTTGAAACGCTGTCGTTTTGTCTTTACGAGCACAAACCGCTCGGGTATGATAATACCGACATCATTCCGTGGGGCTCCAAGAAAGGAAAAATGCATGATGAGGGCAACGGACTGTGGTCTTATGATATAAAGGCAAACGGAATTGTGCTCGACAGCGATAAGCTATACGGCTGTTTTATCTACGCAGATTTGAACGAACGGACAAGCGATCTTATAATCGGCGAGCCGTGTATGGGCGACATAGTTTATTGCACAGGAGAAATGATTGAATACGCCTTTGACGACAACCAAAAAACATACGCGGTTCGGTGGGCAAATGCTGATTTTCATAGTTACGGCGTACCCATACAGATCACGTCGCTCGGAAACGTTATCGGGAACGTATTTTGGCTCGACGAATCAGCATATACAATTCTGATGGATTTTTTGACCAACGGTCTGGAAAACGCCGCGCAAAAAAACGGCAAAACCGAGCTCCGGACTATTATGGACGCCGGCGAGATGCTGGGGCTTAATAAAACGGAAATAAAAAAAGCAATAGCAGAAGCGGGATTATCCGTTTCGGAATAGGCAGATGAAAAAAAGGGCTGTCGCATTAAGCTAAAATCCAACATGCCATTCCGAGCGAAGTCGAGGAATCCCCTTGAAAAACAGCAAAACTTGCTGTATACGGAGATTTCTCCACGCGCTTCGCTTGGTCGATAGGACAGAGTATCGGATATACGCTTAATGCGACAGCCCACCCAAAAAAATCGCCCGCTCAGTTGCGCATTTTATGCGCACGAGCGAAGGCTAAAAAAAGCTGTCGTTTTCACGACAGCTTTTTTAGTTGAAATTGTGTTTGAAATTTGCGGTTTGCTGATTAGCAGAAGAAAACGTCCATTTCGCCCTCTTCGCCGTCAGCAACGAAGTAAGCCTTGCTCTCGTCGGGCTTAAGGTAAACCTTAAACTCCTTAGCGTCTTTGCCGAAAGTAGCCTTAACATTGGCAACAACCTCTTCGATTGAAACCTGAACGCCACCATACTCTACAAAGAAATCAACCTTAGCAGCAGCGGGCTTCTTGGGAGCAGCCTTCTTGGGGGCAGCCTTCTTGGCGGGAGCTTTCTTCTCCTCGGTCTTAGCAGCAGCCTTGGGAGCAGCCTTGGTAGCAGCCTTAGCAGCGGTCTTTGTGGTCTTGGCAGCGGTCTTTGTTTCCTTCTCCGCAGCCTTTGTTACCTTTGTGGTTTCCTTTTCTGCTGTCTTAGCAGCAGCCTTTTTTGTTGTTGCCATGAAAAATCCTTCTTTCTATATGTTTTGATTTTTTGATATGGTTAGTTTTTTTGCTTGCAACAATATTATACATACACAGAAAATATTTGTCAATAAACACAAATTATTTTTGTCGGTTAGTACATATTTTAAGAAATTATAATTTTCAGTTGGTTAATTTTAACAAGATAAAAAGCCACTTTTTGTAAATAATACAGTATTGACAGGGTTTTTCGCCTCATTTTCACTTTCGGATTGCAAAAGAAAACAGCCTGTGATACAATGTTTTTTAGGAAAGAGGGGACTGTTTTGTTTGCGGAAAACCTTGTGATGATCGCCCGGCAGGTGCTGGTGCTTTTCATCCTTATCGCCGTGGGATTCGCCTGCGGAAAGTTCGGGGTCATCACCGAACACGCCTCAAAAAAGATGACGGACATCGTGCTTTATGTCGTCACGCCCTGCGTGATGGTCAACGCGTTTCAAAGAGAATTCTCGCTTGAGCTGCTCGGGCAGATTTTTCTTGCCGCAGGGATAGCGCTGGCGATAATGGCGGTTTCGATAGGACTTGTAAAGCTCGTGTTCCACGACAAAAACGAATCGCGCAAGCGAGTTCTGCAGTTCGCGGTGATATTTTCAAACTGCGGCTTTATGTCGCTTCCGCTTCAAAAGGCGCTGCTCGGCGAGGACGGTCAGTTTTTCGGCTCGATATTCGTAGCGATCTTCAACATCGTCGTGTGGACCTACGGTCTGGTGAGTATGAGCGGCGACAAAAAACAGCTTTCGCTCAAAAAGCTCGCGCTAAACCCCGGGATCATCGGCGTTACGCTGGCGGTCATTTTGTTCGTGTGCCATATCGATCTGCCGGAGGTTTTGGATCAGTCGGTGAAGCACCTGGCAAACCTCAACACTCCGCTGCCGATGCTTATTATCGGATTTTACCTCAGCCGCGCCGACTTCAAAAAAGCATTCAGCGACGCCGGCGTTTACATATCGATGGCGCTAAGGCTCATAGTCGTGCCGGTCCTCGCGATTTTCGCGATGGCTCCGTTCGGGCTTAACAGCAAAATGGTCATCGCCTTCGTGATAGCCTGCGCCGCGCCGACAGCGGCGACGACCACGATGTTTTCGGCGAAATTCAACAGGGATACAGAGCTTTCCGTCAGTGTGGTTGCGGCTTCAACATTGCTTTCGGTCATAACGATGCCGCTCGTGCTGTCGCTCGCGTACACCGTGTGTCCCGTATCATAAAAGGAGGTCAATATGGCAAGAAGCTCAAGACAAAAGGAAAAGCTTTTGTATCTGCAAAAGATAATGCTTGAAAAAACCGACGAGAATCACGCGCTCACGATAAACGAGATAAAAGAGCTGCTCGCGCAGTACGACATCCATACCGAGCGCAAGGCGCTGTATGACGATCTGCAGATACTCGAGACCTTCGGGCTCGACATCTGCCGCACCCGCAGCACCACCGTGCGTTATTTCGTAGGCAGCCGCGATTTTGAGATACCCGAGCTAAAGCTTCTGGTCGACGCCATCCAAAGCTCCAAGTTCATCACGCATAAAAAGAGCCTAAAGCTCATCAAAAAGCTCGAAGGGCTTGTCAGCGAAAACGACGGCAAGCAGCTTCAGCGCGAGGTTTATGTGACGAACCGCGTCAAGACATTAAACGAGCAGATATATTACAACGTCGACGATATACATAACGCGATCTCCGACAACAGGAAGATCTCGTTCAAATACTATAAATGGGAAGTGGATTTCAGCGGCAGACAGAAAATCATCAAAACAGAACGCCGCGAGGGAAAAACCTACAGCGTGTCGCCGTGGGCGCTGTGCTGGGACGACGAAAACTACTATCTTGTCGCCTATGACTCCGATGCAGGGATAATCAAGCATTACCGCGTCGACAAAATGGAAGGCATCCGAATTTCCGACAAGCCCCGCGACGGTTCGCAGATTTTTGAAAAGTTCAATCTCGCTCACTACGCCAAAAGCGTGTTTTCAATGTTCGGAGGCGAGGAGTGCGAGGTGAAGCTGAGCGTCGAAAATGATCTGATAGGCGTTATCGTTGACCGATTCGGCTCGGATGTCTATATAGTCAGAGAATCGGACAGCAGTTTCCTTATTACGGTCAAGGTCATGCTGAGCCCTCAGTTCTATGCATGGCTGTTCGGATTGGGTCCAAAGGTCAGGATGCTGACGCCGAAAAGGGCGGTTGATGAGTATAAAGACAAAATATCAGAATTAAACGCGCTTTACAGTGGCTGATATGGATTTTTTTGTATTTTTTTGAGATAATCACAAAAAATCATTGACAAAACAAATTATAACCTGTATTATAGTATTACAAGATAGGGTACCTATCTTTAGTGAATTGCTTTGGAGAGGCAAAACAAAAAATAATAATACAGAAAAGGGGTGTAGAATATGGGCTTGGAACTTAAAAATTCAACATCGGCGTCCAACTCGGTATTTCGCGTTGTGTGTGGAGAATTGGTTCTCAACGAGAAGCATAATCTCCACTCGGAGGCGGTTTTTGGAGTTGTGCTAAAAGGCAGTCTTCTTGTTACTGTAGGCGACCAGACGACCGCTCTTGCAGAAAATGACATTTACTTCATTCCTCCAAACCGTAAATATCATTTCAGCGACATCGACGGCGCAGCTGTCGAGATTGTCAGTTTGAACTTTTCAAACGCGACCGCCGTCAGTCAGGACTATATTCCGCAAAGCATTATTCGCGCACTTGTAAACGGTAACTGTTCGCCGTTTGCTAAGATTTCCCCCGGCGAGGACAGTTATTCCTATATGCGCAGCGCTTTTGACGATGTAAAAAAGGCGGAAACGGAAAAATCACAGTATTTCCAGCTTCAGGTTTACAGCAAAATGTACGGCTTGTTCTATGAGCTGTTCTCCAACAAATATGTCAAGATCCTTGACGTGGAGATGAGAAGCAAGAAATATCGTGCGCTTTTACGCGTGACGCACTACATCGACGAACACTACAGCGACGGCGTTTCTCTTGAAGAAGTTGCCGACGCAACCGGCATCAGCCGCTATTACGTTTCGCATTTGTTTAAGGAATTGATGGACAACACATTTGTTGGTTATGTCAACGAGCTGCGGCTCAACCACGCGGCGATGCTGCTGGTCACGACCGACTACCCGATCATTGAGATCGCATCAAAATCCGGCTTCAACAACCTCTCCAATTTCAACCGGGCTTTCAAAATGTATTTTGGCAAAACACCTTCGACATACAGAAAAAGCTGAAAAAGCGCACCGTGCCAAGGCACGGTGCATTTTTTTGCGGTTTTTTAGCTTTCAAATACCCGGCGGGACGTTTATTGCAATGAAAATTATGGTGTTTCGGACTATAATTCATATATGTTGACATATTGAACAAAAACAGAGTGAAAAGTATTACAAAAAATTAAAAAAACAAGTTAAAAATATATTGCAAAATACAGTAAATTTTGATATAATTATACTGTTCATTTATATGTTCAAATAAAAAAGGAGGAACATCTATGCAAAGAACCAAAAAAGTCGTTAGTTTGCTTTTGTCCGTTCTTCTTGTCTTCTCGTGCTTTACGTGCTTGGCAACAGTAACGGCATCCGCAACAGGCGACGAAACAGGTAACTCATCCGAGTTTTTGTATGGCGACGTTAACAGAGACGGTTTTGTAAAAATCGGCGACGCGACGCTCGTACAGCGCCATTTGGCTGAACAGGAAGGATTCATTCTCCAACCCGGAACCGATGAATTCAAGGCTGCGGACGTTGACGGCAGCAACACCATCACCGTTGACGACGTAACAACTATTCAGCGCTATCTGGCTGAGTTTATCGATCACTTCCCCGTTGAGGACATTGAGCCCACAACAGAGGAACCCACAGAAGAACCCACCACAGAAGAGCCCACTACCGAAGAGCCCACTACCGAAGAGCCCACCACCGAGGAGCCCACCACCGAGGAGCCCGCTCCCGACGATACATTCGTAGTAGCAGGTACACCGGCAGAGATCTTCGGCACCGCTTGGGACGCT
>CACXGW010000119.1 GCA_902767325.1 uncultured Ruminococcus sp. | reverse complement strand
TCGGTCACGGTCAAGTCGACGTCAGGCGGTACCGCGATAATCACTTCATCATCGTGCTTCATAGTGAATGTATCGCCGGAATGAAGCCCGGTGTTCTGTGACACGCCGTTTTTCATCCAGTCATATCCGTCAGTCGGATCGTCTGAATCAACGGTCAGTGTAAAGGTGAATTCCTTGGTATGATCGCCCGCGGTGCCGTTTACGATCTTTCTGATCGTCAGAAGCTTGACATCTTCCTCTTCCTTGACGTTCGGAACGCTCAGCGTGTAGATATAGCTGTCTTCGGTCTCAACCAGCTGACCGTTATATGAATCGCTGATAAGCGACGGAACGCCGAGGGGGGATATGCGGAATACGATATCGTCCTCAAGCTTTGTATATGTCAACGGGGCTTGGGTCTCGGTCAGGAAGTAAACAGAGCCGTTAGCGCCCGGATTGACGGTCCTTCCGCTGTCGCCTCCGCAGATGTAGACCTCGCCGTTTTCAGTGACCATATCTTCAAAGCCTGTTAAAGGATCCTTGTTCTTTTCCAGACCGCCGATTGTGGTGTTCGTCTGCTTGTACAGCGCAAAGTGAGCGTTATCCAACGAAATTCCGGTATCCTCGCTGTCCATCTTGGCGACTTTGAAGTTGAACGGCTTATTATACACGTCGATGAACGCGGTGATGCCGTTCGTACCCGGCTTGCTGTTTGCCCATTTTAGGTCGGTCGCGCTGTTCCACGGAGTACTGCCGTCCGCTTGATACAGTGAAACGGAGTCATCGTTGTTTACTTTGAAGGTCAGCGGTTTTTGCAGACCGACATAGCCCCTTGGAGAAAGGGTTTCTGTCAGGGTATACAGCTGATTGCGCTCGAATTCATACATCATCGTCACAATGCCGTCGGAGCCTGAGGTGTATGTTCCTATCACATTTCCGGTGTTGTCCTTCAGCGTGAACGAAGCGTTTTTAAGAGGCGACTCGCTTTCCCATTTGAACTTACGGATCGCGATACCGCCGCTGCGGGTATTGTTAATGACGTCGGTTCGCGTGGAAGCGTCCTCATCACCCTTGTCGACCGAAACGAAATAATCGAAATTCTTATCGTTGGTCTCACCGGGCGGTGTAGCGTCGTTTGTGCGGGTAGCGGTAAGATTGATCACTCCGCCGTTTTCAATAGGTGTGACGGTTCCGTGATTTGTCACCGTGCCGTCGGAAGCAACCGTGGGATCCTGATTGGAGATTTTGACTTCTTTAACAATGTAATCATCAAGATCAGTGCGCTCGGTGCCGTCGGTATGGGGTTTCAGGCTCGTCCAGAAATAGTTTGCTGTGGTGGACGGAGACCGGATCTGTTTTACAGAACCTTCTAACATCTCTCCGTCAACGTATACAGCCGTGTAAATCGTTTCATGACCTGTGGTAAGCGCAACGTCACTCCAATTCTTTTTGACTGCCAAACCGAAGCCCCTTTTGTTATGAACTTCCATCTGGGGGTTCTCTGCGGCGATGACCTGACCAACGTTGAGCGGATTGCCGTCATATTCGATGTAGGAGGGGATCTCCTGAATCTCGCCGCCTTCCAAAATCTTATCACCCATGACGCGGTAGTAACCGTCGCCCGCTAAACCGTAACCGATCTTGGTATCCTCGGTCACCTTGAAGATCGAACCGACGGGCAGACCCGGAACACAAATCGTATATCCTGCGGGAATGCCGGAAATCGCGCCGAATCCGGAGGTCCTGAACCGCACTTCGTCGATGGAATACTCTTCGATCTCGCCGTTTATAAGCTTATTTGTGTTTTCGTGGTTATAGGTGATCTCTGTTTCAACGAATGTTTTTAACTGAGAATCAAAACGGCAGATTTTTTTATTGCCGGAAAGGACGTAGTAGTGATACATGTTCGCCAGCGGGATCTGATCTGCGGAAACACGAACCGAGGAAATCGACAGACGGAAGTTGAAGGTCGCGGGATCGTCTGTGATTTCGTTGTCATTGGCATCGTAGAGCTTTTTGGTGATATACAGATCCTTAATGACGTTATCCTTGACGAAGTTATCAAAGGAGATCGTCGGCCGCTCCAAAGCGGTGAGCGATTCCGATTCATAGCTTCTCAGGTTGCCTTCTTTAATAACTCTGCCCTCGGGGACAGGCTCGCCGTTGATGGTGACGGTTTCATAAACATCGCTGTCTACGGCACATTCTACGATCTTGTATTTGATCGTATCATCAGGGAAGGCAATCTCTGCGTTCCTTGACGGATTTATAAAGTATATATTGTCATACGCCTGTTCTTCCGTAAAGCCGGGTGGTCGGTATCGCTTGATAAAGGTCGCCGGTTGATTGGAATTCTGATAGGTTACGCCGATAAACTGGTCTTCATTTGTCAGCGGAATCCAATCGGTTTCATCATCTCCGTCGGGGAGTGTATAGAAGATCTGGAACGGATATTCTATGAAGTCGGTATCGAGCTCGTCGGCACCCTCGCCGCTGACGGTCTTGGAAATGACAACGTGACCGGGGGTAACAGACGCGATATTGAAGCGCATATGCAGGTTGGACGCGTTAGCGCCGCGCTCCATATAGAACACCTTCATGGTGTGCGAGGAGTAATCCTTAAAGATGTTGGGGTTATCCTCAGCAAAAACACTGTTCAGATATTCTTCGACCTGCGCGTTGGACGCGCCGGGATTCTTTTTCTTATAATTGTCTTTAAAAATCTGGCGCAGAGTGGTGTGCCTCATCTCACCGTGGACGCTGGTGCCCGGTCTGTCGTAGTAAACGTCGCCGGTTCGGAAGTTGATCGTACCCATAACGGCAGAGTGCGTACCGCCGAGGTCCAGCACAAGGTCGCCGTCAACGTACAGCCAGAAGTCGTCGTCGCCTGTGAATTCAAAGACGATATCGTGCCCCCACGCGTCCAGACCGGAAGGCGTCTGTATAAAGGACGCTTCCAATTCCATACCGAAGTAGAAGTCGGCGTACGCTTCTTCGGAATGGATTTTGTGCAGCTTTTCGTATTTTCGGGGATCGCTTTCCGGCAGTTCGCCGATCGTTCCGTCAGTCGGAGAGGTCAGCGAGGAATACAAATTCTTGCCGTTGGTGCTGGTATAATCTCCCGGGGCAATGGTATCAAACGGGAAGAACTGACCATGCTTCAGAGAATACGCCGTTCTTTTGTCGTGTGTACCCAGCTCGTGGAAGAGCGTAAAATTCGTGACGCCGTTTTCGTCGGTGTTCAGCACCTCTTTGCCGTTGCCGTCCTTCTCCACATTGCCGTACTGATCCATTTTTTTCAGGGTCGCAAAGTTCTGACTGCTGTCGAACTCAAAGTAACCGCTCGATTCGTATACGCGCTGGAGGAACAAATGATTGACGTCAAAGGCGTTTGCGTATGCGCCGGCAAAATCCAAATTCGACGGGGTCGCGTCGGGATAACCGTTATCCTTTAAAGTGGAGCTGAGCAGTCCGGGCGTCAGCTTGTCTATACCGCCGCCGCCAAAGTAAGTATTTGTGATCTCGGAAGCGGTGGCGTTACCATACGTTGTTCCCGGTGTTGTGCCGAAGTTTACCATCTTCATTTTGATGCCGTGGTCATTGTTGTCGACCGTCGGCACCTCGTGGAGCCTGTCTGAAAGGTTAAGCGGCTCCATCGTAGCAAAGTAGAAGGGAAGGGAAGTAGACTCGGAGCACGGCTCCAAAAACGTTTTTTCATCATTGGGGCGCAGACCGATATACGCGTAACGTGTGTTGTCCCACGCTATGATCTCGCTGTAAAAGTCGCCGTTGCGTCTGCCCGGCATATTAATGCCTATGGGGTCATCGGACAGCACCTGATCTCCCGTCATCTGAGGAGCAAGATACTTTTCGGAATAAGCGTTGTACAGCTCATAGTAGAAGTTCGGTTCCTTGGTGACGACGTCATAATATTCGGTAAAGGTCCATTTCAGTGACTCGGTTTGGTCTCCCAGCCACATTATCTTACCGCCGTTGGCGTAGCAGGGATAAAGTCCGCCGTTGCGGTCGACCGCGTACATATCATATCGCAGATCGCGCTCGTTCCACAAACGCATATAGACTATAACTTCCTGACCGTTTTGAATGTCGGAAACACTCACGCGGTCGGCAGAGAAGGTGATCTGGTCGCTTTCGTCCAGCTCGGCGCGGGTCAGCAAGCTCAGCCAGGTATATGAGTCGGGGTTTGTCGTTACGGTGAAGTATCCGCCGCCCTGTTCTTCCGCTCTCGGAACAAATGTCAGGTAATGGCCGTTAGCCTTTAAGCGCACGGTATTGTTTTCGCCTGCGATGACAGTGAACTGCGAGGCAGCCGTGGGATCGGTCGTCGTGGAAATACCGTTGGCGTCAACGCAAAGATAGCCTGTGCCGTCCGACGTGTGGGTGGAAAGGGTAAAGGTATCCGAGTTCGAGTCATATTCGAATGACCACTGGCTGATCTCGTTGTCTTCATCAACATACAGCTCACGGTTTTTGCCGCCGGCAGTCAGTACCATCTTTATCAGCGAGTGGTTGTCGCCTTCAGCCATCAGCGCGTTGCCGGAGGTGGAACCGCGTGTGTAATGGAACAATCCGTAAGCGGAGCCGGAGAGATTCTCGATAACATCTTCGGCTGTGGTCGGCTCTGCGTACTGTATAAAGATATTACAGTTTACCGCGTTTTCATTATTCATGTAATAACGTATGCCTTTACCGCCGTTAGAGTGCTGAAGCCATTTATACTCGGTATTCTTTCTGATATAAAACGCTTCGCCGGAATCTGTCGGTTTGATCGCCAGCAAGTCTGCCTGGGTATCGGACAATCCGATGCTGTTGCCGCTCGTATTATAGAGATACTTTTTGACGTCGTTTACATAGGTGTATAGGTTAAGATATGTGCCGTTTTCCTCAAAAAACCACACTGCCGCTTCGTTGGCTTTTGTCGTCTCAACAAGCACGCCGTTTGTACTCTCAACAGTGGAAGTAAGGTATTTCGGAGGATTGTTGTAATAGAGGATAAAGCCGGAGCTTTGTCCCTTGGGCGAGGTCAGTTCCGCCTTCGTTGTCGCGTTTTCATAACTGACTTCAGCGGGGATCTCAACGATCTCATATACGCTGAAGCCGGTAGCATAAAAGCTTATCTTGCCTTCTTCAGACATAAAATCTTTGATCTGCTCGCACGAGCCGTTGTCTTTGATATGCCACAGCTGCAGTTCGCCCTCGGCAGGGATCGCCGGATCATAGATCTTCACATGGATCGGGTGATCCTTCACGGGCTGGAATTTGCTGTCGCCAAACAGTATCGAGATATCAAACGCTACGAGCACATTGCCCGGGATACGTTTTATGGTTGCCGGTTCTTCTTCCTCGGCTTCTTCTTGTATCGGTTCGGTAGCGGCTTCCTCAGCTTCCGTTACCGGCTCTGTCGCTGCTTCGGTCACGGCTTCCGTACTGTCGGTAACTTCCTCTGTCGTTTCGGTATCGTCGGTTACCGGCTCGGTCGCTTCCTCGGTCACGGCTTCCGTACTGTCGGTAACTTCCTCTGTTGTTTCGGTATCGTCGGTTACCGGCTCGGTCGCCGCATTATCCTCGGCGTCAACGCTTTTTTCCGTGCCCAGCAAATTGTTTGCCGATTGCATACTGCGTTTTGTTTTCAGGGAATTTTTAGTGGTAGAATTCTTTTTTTCGGGTTCCTGATCCGTTGCCGGCGGAAGCTTTTCTTCTTCGTCTGATTCCTCGTATGTTGTGTTCAGCACGTCAACAGCCTTTGCGGTCGCGCCTTCCGGCATCATACCCTCAAGAAGGATAGTCTTCTGCGAATCATTTACGTCGGGATGGACCTCAATGCTTTGCCGCGTCATAACAGTGTCGTCTTGCAAAGCCGCAAGAGCGCCCGACAAAGCGGCAGATACGGAAAGTCCCGCCGGAAGTATGCTGATAGCGCACAGTGCGCATACTATCCGTTTTCTTAACTTGGCAAATTTTTTGCTCCGCAGAAAACGCACAAAGGAGAGCAGGCATACTTCTGCCGCAGAAATACATTTCTTAAGCAAATTCATATGCAAACCCTCCTTTCGGTTATATTATAAAAACAGATTGATTATGTTCGTGTGCTTTCTGATTTATTTTTTTCCTATCAGCTTCGAAGTGGAAACCGAATAGATGATGGACAGCATCAACAGACCGCCCGACGCCGCGATACAAATCAAAAGATATATATCCAGCATACTGTCGTCGCCCGTTTTCGGACGAGAGGTAGGCGGCTCGTTCTGCGCCTGCGTAGGTGTAACCACCTGCGTAGGTGTAACCGCCTGCGTAGGGGTAACCGCCTGCGTAGGGGTAACCGCCTGCGTCGTGGGTTCGTCCGACGATCTTTCGGCGTTAGCGAACAGACATCTGTCGGGCTTGTAGTCGCTGTCGGCTTTCGTTAAAATGACCGTTGAGGTCAGCTTGTCGTCACTGCCTGTTCTTATAGCGACCCGGGCAGTATAATACTCAGGTGAATAATGCGCCTCTTCCTTTGATTCGGCTTGTATCATATACGTATAATCACCCGGTACGGAAAAATTGATATTTATATTTTCTGTCGTGCCGTCCTGCACCTCGACCGAGGATGACTCAGGCAGCGGACAGTTGACTTCGGAGATTATGACCGCCGTGCCGCCGCCTTCGATCTCAACAGGGATCGAAACGGATACCGTCTCCTCCGCAGAGGCAGAGAACGGGAATATGCACAGCGCGACAAGCATCAAAACGCCTGTCAAAATAGAAATGGTTGCTTTCTTCAAGATAAACTCACTTTCCGGTTCTTGAAATTTTAAATAGGATACTTTCAGCAAATCAATTGCTTAACACGCCGAATATGAGCATACGCTCTATGTTTTCGGCGGATTGGCAGGTCGACAGCGCGATTATTTGCGTCCGATCCTGCGGTTCTTCATATATAGTTGCTTTCGATTTAAGATAATCAAGCAGCTCTTCATTCGTCGTATTGGGCGGATCAAAAATAATATCTTCATCCGCGGGAGCTTTTATGGCGGCAAAAAACGTTATCTTATATACATCGCCGCCTACGGTGATAAGCGTGCCCGTTCGGTGGGCGGAAAAATAGTCGGGCTTGATGAACTCGTCCAGCGCTCCGAACATAGTGCCGTAGTCCATATGGTGGCCGTACAACAGAGAGTACGCGTCTTTGAATCCGCCGTCGCAGCGGCTGTCAAGGAAGATACTTCCCGAAAGAGAATAGTCGCCGTACGGGTCTTTGTTCAAATATTCCGAATTGGTTTTGCCCTGCATAACAGGGTAGTCGATGTTTGTGTCGCTTACGGTCAGCCAAGCTACGGCGTCCTCGGATAGCTCGCGCAGTATCGCGGCGTCCTCTTTGCCGTGGGGCTTGAATTTCAGCACGCTCTGGTCGTTCGCGTTGTAGTAGACCATAACGGCGTCGATCATCGCGTAAATGCAGATGAGAAAAAAGAGGAGAGATACAATAAGGACAATACGATCGATGCTTTTGTCGACAATTTTGATCGTTTTTCGCAGCATCGTATCTCTCCTTTCTTCATAGTACTATGCTTTCCCGAATAGCCTCGGGAGCTTACCTCCGCATTGGCAGAGGATTTTTGTTTCCGGATTTGTGGATCGGCAAGATCCGCGCGGTAATGCCGATCTAACGGAGATCATGAGTCTTCGCTGTCCTCCGGGTCGTCGTCATCATCATCTTGCCGATGATTCTTTCAATAATTGTTTCTTCTGCGCTTTGCGATAATGAAGATGATCAGCGCGCCGAACAGCAGGATGCCGATAGCAAACGGAGCGATGGTCAGCAGAACGCCGGTGGGGATAACACCCTGCTTATTATTTGTAAAACCGGTCTTGATATCATTCGACAAAGTGCCGGTAATCTGATCAGTATACGCAATAGGTTGATCTTGATCATCAAGTCTTGAGGAATTTGCGGCAGTGATTCCGTTTTGCTGTGTATAATCCTCGGGAGTCTCGGTAACAGAGTATGTAACGCCGTCGGGAAGTCCCTGGATCGTTATATACTGACCGTCCTTGAGATAGAATGTGTGACCGCCCTTGAGCTGGCCGCCAGTGAGATAATCAACGTTGTTTTTCTCAGCCATAAGCTCAGCGGTGTAGGAAGGATTGGTTGCAGCTGAGGGAGTAGGCTGCTTTTCAGCGCTTGTCATAATAACGGGGAATGTGCTGGCGTCGTTGATGACATAACCGTTAGTTGGGGTCAACTGGATCTTTACAGCAAAGTATTTGTCCTTGGAACCCTGGTTACCGGTGACTTCCTTACCGAATTCAATTTGATGTGAAGCGGAAGTATTAATAAAACCGGGTACCTTTACATCAGTACCGTCAGAACCGCTTGTGCTGTTTGAGCTGATAGTGCCCTGTCCTTCGTGGAGCACATGTTGCGTGACTTGAAGAGTTCCGTTGTTATCAATTACATAGACGTCAAGAGATAAAATCCTGTTGTCGTAGGTCATACCGGCTGTTGTGCCCGCAGTTTCCTTAAGCAGATAACGGTAGATGCCGGGTTCGTTGAATGTAACGCCGCTGAAATTGATAGTAACAGTTTCCTCAGCATACTTTTTAGTTGTGTCATTTCTGTCAGCGGGAGTTCCGGATGTAGTGGTATGGTTTGAAGTAAATGAAGCCGTACCGACTGATACAGCAGAAGGATTGGGACCTGCGTGAATAGCTACAGTAGAAGCTGTAGCAGCCTGAGCGGTACCGGATTCAATAGTGAAGCTGAAAGTTTCATGGGGGATGTTTGCGTCGGCGTCAACAACTACGTCTTTGGTAAAGGTAGTTG
>CACXGW010000118.1 GCA_902767325.1 uncultured Ruminococcus sp. | reverse complement strand
GTCAATAAATAACTTGTGCATATTATAAAAATATTTTGAAATTTTGTGTTCATTTTCACAAATCGGGGGTATTGTCATCAATCCTTTGACCGAAATCCCCTCAAGCTGAGCGATCTCACACAGCAATTCCTCCAGATTCTCTTCAAAAACGCCGGATTTGTTCTCTTCCCTGCCGATGTTGACCTCAACCAGAATATCGGACACTATGCCGCGCTTCACCGACTGAGAGGAGATCTCCTTTGCAAGCTTCAGACTATCGACCGACTGGATAAGATCGACCTTATCGACGATCTGTCTGACCTTATTTGTCTGCAAATGACCGATAAACTGAAGCGAACAGCGGCTTAGATCGTAATCCTCATATTTTGAAAGAAGCTCCTGCACGCGGTTTTCGCCGATATGGTCAAGTCCGAGAGAGATCGCGTGGTTGATCGTCGCGGCGTCAACGGTTTTTGTCGCGGCAAGAAGCGTGATGTCCTCACGTTTTCTGCCGGATTTTTCCGCCGCCTCGGCTATCCGCTCGTTTATGAGCCGATAGTTATACTCGACGTCACGCAATGACCTTTCCGTCATACAAATCGTCTCCTTTTACAATTACTTTATCATACAGAGAAATTGTTTCTCCGTTGAACAACACATTCTTTTCGGGCTCGGTGTCGCAGATAACATAGTCCTTTGTGGAATACAGAATGGAGATCTGCTTGAACTGGATCTCGCTGCCGTAAAGAACATAAACGCCCTGGACCTTTTTCTTTTCCTTGTGCGGCTTGTCGTTTTCGTCGTAAGTGGTTTTTGTGACGTAATCGTCGTGGATAGCGCGCTTGCTGACGCGAAGTCCCGAGTATGAGCCCATACCGATCTCAAGAGGCTCCTGACGCGCTTCAAGCAGACCGCTGTCCATATAATCGCACTCCAGAATGACAAGAGCGTTTCCGTCGCCCGATCTTGATATGCGGTAAAGCGTTGCGGGGATGGCGTCAGTGGAGGCTTCGGAAAAATGGACGGTGATGTCGCCGTCGTAGATCGACAGCGCCGCGGCCTCGTCGGATGTGACCTCGCAGGCTACGAACCAATTGACATTGCTGATGACCTTGCCCGCGACGTTTTCGTCGACCGATGAGCTTTTGATGTTTTTCAGATCGTCAAGGGTCATCTCGCCTATTTTTGAATACGGAAAAGCGTTTTCATAGCCGTCGCAAAACTCGGTGAAATATCCGGCTTTGGGTGTTTTTAAGGTTCCGATGCTTTTTCCCGATGATGACCTGAGATTTGAGACCTCGGTCTGCAAAGCGGAAATCTGCGAGTTGAAATTGCTGATCTTGCCGGTGAGAAGCTGACGCTGGTTTACACTTGCCAAAAGCTTGTCGGCGTTGATCTTCGCGGCGTCTATATCGTAGCAATTGACGTCATAAAGATAGTCGATCAGGTTGCTTTTAATATTGTTGTTGATAACGTCAACGCTGACAGCTCCCGCAAGACTGCTGTTCTGGCTGTCCTGAAGGGTTTTTATCCTTGCTTCAAGCTCGTCTGCCTTGCTGTTGGCTATGGCGTCGTCCTCGTTTGAAAACACCTTTGCGATAACGCTGTTTGCTTCTACAGCGGCACTGTTGCCGATGGTATATGACAGCACTCCCTGAGTGTTGTTGTTGATGATCGTCTCCTCACGGATGATATATCCGCTGGTGCTGATTCCGTCGGTGACGGTCGCCTGGACCGCGTTTTCGGTCGGGTACATATCAAAATTGGAACTTATCAGCAAATAGGTAACATATATCAGCGCCAGAATTGTCAGCGCCGCGACCAATATTCGCTTAAATAACAGTTTATCCATATGTTCATCCTTTGTTTATTATCTGAACGGCTGCATCAAATAATTCGTCAAAAGAATTATACTCATCGACATACAGCCAATTGATTTCCTTGTCACGCCTGAACCACGTCAGCTGACGCTTGGCGTAGCGCCTTGTTTCGCGTTTCAGCTTTTCAACGCAATCGTCAAGAGAAGCCTCTCCGCTTATATACGGCGCAAGCTCCTTGTAGCCTATCGCCATTGCGGAGGTTTGGCTCAGCGGCGAGGATAACACCTGCCTTGCCTCTTCCAAAAGTCCGCGGGAAAGCATATCGTCCACTCTTTTGTTGATGCGGTCATACAGCTTTTCCCTGTCGGAAAAAGAAAGTCCGATCTTTATCGCTTTATATGGGCTTTCCTCAGTGCGGGAAAGCGCAAGCTGCTCGGTTATGGTCTTGCCTGTGGTTTTGTAAAACTCCAAAGCTCTGATGATACGCTTGGGGTTGCGCTCCTTTGAAAGCCTTTGAGCAGAATCGGGGTCGACCTGCAAAAGCTCCTCGAGCAAGGGCTCTATTCCCTCTTTTTGAAAGCGTTCCCGAAGCTCAGTTGAAACCTCTTCGTTTCGCTCTTCATCGTGGAACCTGATATTGTTGAGCAAGGCGTCGACATAAAGCCCGGTGCCGCCGACAATGAACGGAAGCTTATTTCTTTTCGTTATGTCGGCAATAAGACAGCGTGCGTCGTCTGTAAACATCGCAACGGAATAGGTTTGTTCGGGCGGTAAAAAGCCCATAAGGTGGTGCGGGACGCCCTGCATTTCAGCGTCGTCGGGCTTAGCCGTGGCAATATCCATTCCCTTGTAAATCTGCATGGAATCGGCGGAAATGATCTCGCCGTCAAGAAGCTTAGCGAGCTCTACCGAAAGCCCGGTTTTTCCCGATGCGGTCGGTCCCACAACGGAGATGACTTTGATTTTGTTTTTCAAAAGATCACGCCCTGCCAAACTGTCTTTCGATTTCGCTTTTCTTCATAACTATGGTTATCGGTCTGCCGTGGGGGCAGTAACGGATGTCGGGGTTTTCTTCCAAGGTCTTAACGATCTCAACAAGCTCCTGAGGACTGTTTTTGTTGCCTGCCTTTACCGCGCTGCGGCACGCTACGTTGTGATAGAACCAATCCATCTTTTCGGAAAAGATGTCGGTTTTTCCCATCGAGATATAGTCTGCCATTTCGGTAACGCAGTCGGCGATCTCGGAAGCGTCGAGATACTGCGGCGCTCCTCTGACCAGAATGGTGGAGTTTCCGAAATCCTCGACTTCAAACGAACACGCCGTAAACAGATCGAGATTATTTACAGCGGCGTTGTATTCCTCTTTGCCGAGAGTAACGGAGATCGGCTGCAGCAAAAGCTGCAAAGAAGAACCCGCTTTTTCCGCTTTGAGCTTTTCGTATATGATGCGCTCGTGAGCGGCGTGCTTGTCGATAAGCAGCAGCTCTTTTTTGTCGCGCTCAACGATTATATAAGCCCCGAACGCTTCGCCGATATATCGCAGCTCGCTTTGCTGCGGCTCAAACAGAATCGGCTGGGGATCGTCTTTTTCGATGACCTCAGTTTTTGCTTCTGCAACAGGCTCGGGCTTTTCAGCGACCGGCTCGTTTACGAACAAAGGCGCCGTGCTCTTTTGCATTTCGGGCAAAAAGCTTTCCTCGTGCTTTGCGGTTTTTACAGCCTGAGGAGTTATAAGATCGAACGGATCGCGGCTGTCGGAAACGCTCACCTTTGGTGAGTTGAATTCACCTGCGTTTGCTATATCAAAATCAATTGCAGGCGCAGGCTTTGGCGTTTCGGACTTTTGCGGCGCGCGGTTCAAAACTGCGTCGGCGGTCTGAAACGGATTTAATTTTCGAATATCATGGAAAGCCGAATCGTTTTTAAATGTTGCCTGTTTTTGAGTATCAAACTGCAAAAGCGATGACTTTACCGCGTGATATACCGCGTCGAAAACCGGGCGCTCGTTGATAAAACGAACCTCGATCTTCGCCGGGTGAACGTTGACGTCGATCATCTCATACGGCAGCTCGATATTTATAACGCAGGACGGGAATTTTCCGACCATAATCGAATGCTTGAACGCTTCTTCAAGAGCCACCGCGGCAGTCCTGGACTTTACATATCTGCCGTTGATAAAGAAGTTCTGCATATTGCGGTTGGGTCTGGCGTGAACAGGCTTTGAAATATAGCCGCTGACCTTTATGGCGTCGAGCCGGTAGTCAACGGGAATAAGCCCTCCGGCAAACTCTCTTCCGAAAACCGAATAAACAGCCGAAAGCAGCTTGTCGTCGCCCGAGGTTTTAAGCGCCTGTTTGCCGTCGCGGATGTATGTAAAGGCGATCTCCGGATGGGATAACGCGGTTTTGTCAATAACATTTGAAACGGCGTTTCCCTCGGAAATATCCTTTTTTAAAAACTTGGCTCTGGCGGGGATGTTATAAAACAGATCACGGATAACGAAAGTCGTGCCGACCGGACAGCCCGCGTCGTCAAAGCTCTTTTCCTCTCCGCCCTCGATATAATAAGCAGAGCCTATCTCTTCATCCTTGTTTCGGGTGATGAGCTGCAAACGCGAAACTGCGGAGATAGATGCCAAAGCCTCGCCGCGAAAGCCGAGAGTCGAAATTTTATCGAGGTCGTCCTCAAACTTTACTTTGCTTGTCGCGTGGCGCAGAAACGCGGTTTTAACATCATCCTTGGCGATTCCGCAGCCGTCGTCGGTGACGCGCATAAAGGTGGTTCCGCCGTTTTTTATCTCAACGGTGATGTGCCCGGCTCCCGCGTCTATCGCATTTTCAACGAGCTCTTTGATCACGGAGGCAGGTCTTTCCACGACCTCGCCCGCCGCGATAAGCTCCGCGACGTGCTTGTCAAGCACATTGATGATACCCATATTCGTCACCGCCTTTCGTTTTATCTTTTGTCTTTAAATCATATTTTTCAGTTCATAAAGCAGATTCATCGCTTCAATAGGAGTAAGCGTGTTCAGATCAGCCTGACGAATCTTCTCTATCGCGGGGCTTTCGGCAACCGAAAGAAGCGAAAGCTGTGAATTATCATCACTTGACGATACACGCTCCACTTTTGTCTCCCCCGCTCCGCTTTCAAGCTCGCCTAAAATTTCCTTAGCGCGGGCGATTATTGAGTTGGGAACTCCCGCGAGCTTCGCGACTTCGATTCCGTAGCTGTCGTCGGCTCCTCCGGGGACGATACGGCGAAGGAAGGTTATGTCGTCGCCGCGCTTTTTAACGGCGATGTTGTAGTTCTTTACGCCGTCGAGAAGCTGCTCCATAACAGTCAGCTCGTGATAATGAGTAGCGAACAGCGTTTTTGCGCCGAGCTTTTTCTTGTCGGCACAGAACTCGAGCACGGCTCTGGCGATGCTCATTCCGTCAAAGGTCGAGGTTCCCCTGCCGATCTCATCGAGGATGAGCAGACTTTTTGAGGTGGCGGTTTTAACGATGTGCGCAACCTCGCTCATCTCCACCATAAAGGTCGACTGACCGGAAGCCAGATCATCGGAAGCGCCGACGCGTGTGAAAATGCTGTCTACAACGCCGATCTGCGCCGAAGAAGCCGGCACAAAGCTGCCCATCTGCGCAAGCAGAACGATCAGCGCGATCTGCCTCATATATGTTGACTTTCCCGCCATATTCGGGCCGGTGATAATGGCTACTCTGTCCGACTTGCTGTCGAGATAAACGTCGTTCGGAACAAACGGAGCGTCCTTTAACAAAGACTCAACAACGGGATGGCGTGAATCTTTTAAAACTATCGAAGTCGACTGATTTACCTCGGGACGGACATATCGGTTGTCGCTCGCGACATTTGCAAGAGAGGTTATGACGTCGAGCGTGGCGATAGCCTTTGCCGTCTTTTGGATCCTCTCGAGATTTGACGCGACGTGCTGCCTGACGGAATCGAAAATCGAGTATTCCATGGCGACGCTTCTGTCCTTTGCGCCGAGGATACGGGATTCGATCTCCTTCAGATCGGGGGTTATATAACGCTCGCAGTTTGTAAGAGTCTGCTTGCGGATATATGTTTCGGGCACCTGAGATTTATAGGAATTGGTGACCTCGATATAATAGCCGAAAACCTTGTTGTAGCCGACGCGCAGCTTAGGTATTCCGGTTTTTTCTTTTTCTTCGGCTTCAATGCGGGACAAAATATCCTTTGAATCCGTCATATCGGATACGACCGCGTCGAGCTCTTCGTTATAGCCGCGTTTGATCATTCCGCCCTCGCGAACGGTAAACGGAGGATTGTCAACGATAGCGCTGTCGATCATCGAATGGATATCCTCAAGCAGATCCATATCATTGAAGATACGCTTCAAATATGACGCGCGGCAGCCTGAAATCAAAACAGACAGCTTCGGAAGATTTTCCACAGCGCTGCAAAGCGAGCGGAGGTCTCTGGCGTTTGCCGAACCGTAAACGATCCTGGTCATCAAGCGTTCCATATCGAAAATACCGGTGAGAGCTTCGGTTATTTCCAGGCGCATAACGGTATCTTCGACCAATTCTTCAACAGCTGACTGGCGGTTGTTGATAGATGAAATGTTCATCAGCGGGTGCTCGAGCCATGAGCGGATAAGCCGCTTGCCCATAGCCGTTTTTGTTTTGTCGATCACCCACAAAAGCGAACCGCGCTTTTCCTTTGAAAGCATGGTCTGAGTAAGCTCAAGGTTACGGTGGGTGTTGAAATCGAGCCGCATATACTGAGCCTCGGAATACAGTTCCATATGAGTTATGCGCTCAAGCCCCTGCATCTGAGTTTCGCGGAGATAATCGAGCAGTGCTCCGACGGTGGAAAGCAAAACGGGCTTGTCCATTATCAAATCATACTCGGCGCCGAACTGGTCGAGCACGGACTGCGCGCAGTTTTGCACCGCGAACCTTTCATCCTCCAGCATTTCAACGCCTGAAGAAAGCTTTGTGCGGATAAACTCCGGGAGCTGCTTCATTTTTATTACATCGCCGCCGAGAAGTATCTCGCGGGGATTGAATGAAGAAAGCTGGTTGTAAAGAATCTCAAGGGAATCTCTGCCGGTGATCTCGGTGACGTATAATTCTCCTGTGGAAATATCGCAGAAGCAAAGACCGACGGTTTTATCTACTCCGTACATACAGGAAATGTAGTTGTTCTTTCCCTCTTCGAGCATACTTTGCTCCATAACGGTGCCGGGGGTTATAACGCGGATTATATCGCGCTTTACAAGACCTTTTGCGGCTTTGGGGTCCTCGGTCTGCTCGCAGATAGCGACCTTGTAGCCCTTTGCGACCAGTCGGGCGATGTAGCCCTCGCAGCTGTGGAAGGGAACACCGCACATCGGCGCGCGCTCAGCCTGACCGCAGTCTCTGCCTGTGAGTGTGAGTTCAAGCTCTTTGGAAGCTATTTTCGCGTCCTCGTAAAACATCTCGTAAAAATCGCCGAGGCGATAAAACAGGATCGAATCGGGATTCGCGTTTTTGATTTCAAAATACTGCTTCATCATCGGAGAAAGCTCCGCCATCATCTCACACCCTTTCTGTAAAATATAATTAAACTTACGAGCAGCCTCCGCAGGTGCTGCAGCTTCCGGTGCAGTCAACAGCGTCGGCGGTGTCGGGGTCTGCACCCTGAGCGCTCTGCTGCAAAATAGCCTGAACACGGTTGAGCACCGCGTCAAAAGCGGATTTTGCGTCGTTGTACGCGATCATATTTTCGTTTGACATGATCTTTGAATAGACCTCGCGCATTTCCTTGTTTGCCTGATTGAGCTTTTCCTGATCTCTGTCTTTTTTGGAAGCCTCGTCGTTGATTATCATTCTTTTTAAATTGAATTCGCCGATAAGGTTCTGAAGCTCGCTGTCGGCGTCGGCGATCCGCTGAGCCTCCTGCCATTTGATATAGGTATCTTCCTGCTGCAGAGCTTTGCCGAGCTCTCTTGCCATTGTTATAACGTCCATAGTTTTCTCCTTTATATAAGCTCGCCCTTCAATATCCAATTGCGGGCTTTTGTGATTTTTGCGTTTTGAAATGTTCCGACAAGCGCGGGGTCACCATCAAGCTCAACGATAATGTTTCCGCTTGTTCGGGCGTTGAGCTCTCCTGTCTTTTCCTTGACGCCCTCTATCAGCACACGCTCGGTCTGTCCCACCATCTGAGAACAGCGCTTTGCGGCGATCTCTTCCTGAACGTCGAGCAACTCCCGGAACCACTTTGACTTCTCCTCTGCCGATATGGGGTCGTCGAGCTTTTCAGCGGGCGTTCCTTTGCGCGGAGAAAAGATAAAGGTGAACAGCGATGTGAACTCCACCTCGCGGATAAGCGAAAGCGTCTGTTTGAAATCCTCGTACGTTTCGCCGGGAAAGCCGACGATTATGTCGCTTGTAAGCGATACGCCGTCGATCTTTTTCTTTGCGTAGGCTATTGTTTCAAGGTATTTTTTACGGTCATAATGGCGGTTCATAGCCTTTAATATCCTGTCGGAGCCGCTTTGGAACGGCAGGTGCAAGTGGCGGCTAATGTGCTTTCCGTTTGCTATGACGTCGATAAGCTCCTTTGAACAGTCCTTCGGATGAGAGGTCATAAAGCGGAGCCAATAGTCGCCGTCGATGTTATCTATCTCGTTTATCAGCTGCGCGAAGCTGACGGGCGATTCAAGCGTTTTGCCGTAGGAGTTGACGTTCTGCCCCAAAAGCGTTATATCCTTGAAGCCGCCGCTTATCATCTGATGAGCCTCTTTGAGAATGACGTCCTTTTCCCTGCTGCGCTCTCTGCCGCGAACATACGGGACGATACAATAGGTGCAAAAGTTATTGCAGCCGTACATAATCGGCAGCCAGCCCTTGAAGCTTCCGTCGCGCTTTACTGGAAAGCCCTCGTAGAGCATTTGATCGTCGTTGCCGCGTTCGAAAACACGCTTTCCGTCGACAAGCGACTGATAAAGAAGCTCGGGAAAATGATGAAGCGAATGGGTGCCGAACACAAGACCGACAAACGGAAAGCTGTTGTAGATGCGGTTTGCAACGTGCTGTTGCTCCATCATACAGCCGCATAGTGCTATGAGTATCTGCGGGTGGCGGCGCTTCAAATTTTTAAGCGCTCCGACATTTCCGAACACCCTGTCCTCGGCGTGCTCGCGCACGGCGCAGGTGTTGAACAAAATAAAATCCGCGTCGTCGGGAGTGTCGGTAAAGTCAAAGCCCGACAGACTGAGCATACCCTTTATTTTTTCGCTGTCGGCAACGTTTTGCTGACAGCCGTAGGTGCGTATAAATGCAAGGGGTTTTTCACCGCGCTTGCGGATCTCCATAAGCTCTGCTATCAAATGCATATATTCCGACTGCTTTTCCGACAGCGGAACCGGTTTGATACTCGTTACAGACACGCAAACGCCTCCTTACCCATTTTATACTAACTGAAATATTATACCACAAAAAAATATGCATTTCAATATCTTTATGAAGGATTCTCAATCTTTTTACACAATATTTCGGCATTTTTTATCGAATCGGGGTGTAATAACCACCATATGTTGTGGGAATCTCTCCGAGTAAAACCGATTGCGCCACTTCAAAATCGGTAGAAAACGTCAAAGTGTCCTTGAAATCAACGGAAGCGGTAACTATTTTTGAAGTGACGATAAGCTTGATGTGATGAATAGTCTGGTTTATCCCCGCCGATTCAAAGGTGCTGACAAGTTCCGCGGAAAAGCTGCCCGTCAGGCAAAAGCTGAGCGGCACCTTCGGTCCGCAGTTCGCGATCAGACTCAGCTTTGTAAAGGCTCCAAGCGGAATGTGCATAACGCTGTTGTGGATTTTTTCGACCTCTTCCTCGGCGGCGGAAACGACGCGCGATTTAAGAAGGTTTATTTTGACCGGATCGGTATTGACAGAACTGACGGTGCCGTCCGAATAGCTTATATCCGTGAGATCATCATATGAAAAATCCCCCTCAGCCAAAACTTTTTCAACAGCGCCGCAAACCGCCTTGGTCGTTGTCTGACGCGCAAACGCGGGAAAATAGGCTTTGCTAAAGTCGGACACCTGCGACTCGAAAAAACGTATTATAAAAACTATTGTTATTAGCAGTACGATCAAACGCACAATGACACGCCGTTTTTTATGAGCTTTTCGTCGTCTAAATCTTTTTGAAAGCAAAAAAACACCCCTCGTATATAGTATACAAGGGGTGTGATTTAGTGCGGTTTAGTTTTTTTCGCAATCGTCCTCTTTGGGACAGAATTCGCAGTCAAGATCGCAGTCCTCATCGGTGAACAGAGAAGAAAAATCAAACTCCAGAACCTCACCGCAGTTGGGGCATTCTATCTCGCCTTCGAGCAATACATCCTCGGAGACGTTGATCTTTTCACCGCAGGCTGAGCAGGTCACTTCGTAGAAGGGATTATCGTCATCGTCATAATCTTCGAAATCGTCGAAGTCGTCGAAATCTTCTTCGTAGTCATCCTCGTCATAAAGCTCGGACTCAACATCGGCAAGATCCTGATCGATCTCATCGACCTGATCGCTGAGCTCGTCGTAAAGCTCCTCCATATCGGTCAGATCATATGCGATGTCGTCGAGCAAGTCGATGATGGCGTTGATGACCTTGACCTCGGGCTTGCTTTCGTCGAGCGAAAGACCCTCTGTCAAACCTTTGATGTAAGAAATCTTTTCGGTAATGTTCATATTATACTCCTGTTACGCTCTGCCCATATATTCGCCGGTGCGGGTGTCTATCTGGATGACCTCTCCCTCATCGATAAAGAGCGGAACCTTGATCTCAGCGCCTGTTTCGAGAGTTGCGGGCTTTGTTGCGTTTGTTGCTGTGTCGCCCTTGAAGCCGGGATCGGTCTTGGTGATGGTCAGCTCAACAAAGTTGGGCGGCTCAACGCCGAATACGTTGCCCTTGTAGGAAAGGATCTTGCAGACCATATTTTCCTTTACGAACTTGAAGCTGTCGCCGAGAACAGACTTGTTGATCGGGATCTGCTCCCAGGTCTCGGTATCCATGAAATAATAGAGATCGCCGTCGGAATAGCTGTATTCCATATCCTTTCTCTCAATAAACGCGGTGGGATATTTGTCGTTGGGGTTGAAAGTCTTTTCAACCACTGCGCCTGTAATAACGTTTCTGATTTTTGTTCTTACAAACGCGGCTCCCTTACCGGGCTTAACATGCTGAAATTCGATGATGGAAACAACCTGTCCGTCCATCTCGAATGTTACGCCGTTTCTGAAATCACCTGCTGAAATCATTGAAATTACCTCCTAATATTCAGACACAGCCGAGCGGCTGTCGCTTATTAAAGTTATTATACATAATTATGCCGAAAAATGCAAGCACTTTATAGAATTATCAATTCCTTCGGCAAATCTACAAAGTTAACATACCCTTCTTCCGTCACGCAGAGCATATCTTCGATGCGCACGCCGAACTTTTCGGGAAGATAGATCCCCGGTTCGTCGGTAATTATCATACCCGGCAGAAGTACATCGTCGCTTTTCATTGAAACGCGCGGAGCTTCGTGGATGTCAAGCCCGACGCCGTGACCTGTGGAATGACCGAAATATTTGCCGAAGCCTTCGTCCGTTATAATATCGCGCGCGGTCTTATCTATCTCACAGCACTTAGCTCCGGCTTTGATTTTTTCAAGCGCCGAAAGCTGGGCGCGCAAAACGATGTCGTATATCTTTTGCATAGCATCCGTCGCATATCCTACTGCCACCGTGCGTGTTGTGTCGCTGTGATAGCCTTCATACACCGCGCCGAAATCGCAGGTGAAGAAGTCGCCCTCTTTCACAACGTCATCGGACGGCACGCCGTGCGGCAGCGAGGTCTTTTTGCCCGTTATCGTTATGAGATCAAAGGAAATATCCTCGGCGCCGTACTGCTTCATATAGTATTCGAGCTTAGCCGATAAACACCTCTCTTTAACACCGGGCTTTAAATCGTTGAGCATTTCAAGATACGCTTTTTCGGCGATTTTCTGAGCCGCGGAAATCTTTTCGATTTCCGTTTGATCTTTTATGATACGCTGCTTTTCGATTTGCTTATCAAGCTCTCCGTCGGACAAAAGCGCTATTCCCTTTTCCTGCCACTTTTCCCTGAATAATTTTGCGCGACCAAGCGTCATATAGTTCGCTTCGACCTCGACGCACCTGATGTTTTCCTTCTGAAAAATCTCACAAAGAGAATCGATGAGCTTTTCAAAGCAAATGACTGTGCAAGCCTGTGCCCTGCTTTGAGCCGCTTCGTAATAGCGGAAATCAACCAGTAGATACGCGTTTTCCTTTGTCACAAGGAAACATCCCTCGCTATGAAAAAAACCAGTGAAATATCCGATGTTGACTTCGTTCGTGATCAAAGCCGCAGTGCGGTCTTCAAGATAACCGCAAAGCTCTTTAATTCTTTTATCGAATAATGCGCTCATCAAATCAAACCTTTAAGCGCTTCGATCGCCAGAAAATAGCTTCTTTTTCCGAAGCCCGCGATCTGTCCGGAGCATACAGGAGCTATAACGGACTTATGACGGAACTCTTCACGCGCGTGAATGTTCGACATATGCACTTCCACATAAGGAATATCAACGGACGCTATCGCGTCGCGCAGGGCGTAGCTGTAGTGGGTCAGCGCTCCGGCGTTTATTACCGCTCCGTCGTAATTCAGGCGTGATTCGTGGATCTTATCGATAAGCACGCCCTCGTGATTAGACTGGAACACATCGGCGACAAAGCCGTTGTCGGAAGCGTACTTTATTATCTCTTTTTCGATGCTCTCAGCGGAATCTTCGCCGTATATTCCTTTTTCGCGGATACCGACCATATTGAGGTTCGGTCCTAATAATACGAGTAACTTTTTCATATTCTCACCTTTTTAGAAATGGAATAAAACCAAAACAAAAAGCGGACAGAATGCCCTGTCCGCCTGTTTGATTACCTGTATTTGCGTTTGCGAGCTGCTTCGGATTTCTTCTTGCGCTTTACGGAAGGCTTTTCATAAGCTTCTCTTTTGCGAACCTCAGCAATAACGCCAGCTCTGGCACACTGCTTCTTGAAACGTCTTAAAGCACTTTCAAGAGACTCATTCTCTTTTAATCTTATCTCTGCCATCTATCTTCCCTCCCATCTGCCAAAAGGCATGGGTAATTTGCATAATACGCAAAGCTATTATACAATATGTCACTAATATTGTCAATAGAAATGTAGAAATTTAGAAGAATTTTATTTATAATGGCTTTACAACGAGATTAACGAGCTTTTTGGGAACTGCGATTTCTTTTATAATGCTCATTCCCTGAGTCGCAGCGATGACCTTTTCGTCGGATTTTGCAAGAGAAAGCATGGTCTCCTTGTCGGCGTCAACGGGAACGTTGAGCTTTGCTTTGATCCTTCCGTTGACCTGCACGACGATCTCAACGCTTTCCTCAACACACTTCGACTCGTCATACTCAGGCCACTGAGCTTCGGCAACGATACCCTCGCCGAGCTTGTTCGCCTCGTAGACTTCTTCGGTGATGTGAGGAGCGAACGGGTTGAGCAGGATGGAGAACACGCGCAGCTCTTCTTTGTTGATCGACTTAACATTTGAAATGTCGTTGATAAGCGCCATCAAAGCGGCGATAGCTGTGTTGAATTTGATGTTTTCAATATCGTCGCCGACCTTTTTGATCGCCTTGTGGAACGCGCTTTCAAGCTCGGGACGAATCTCGTTTCCGTCGATGAGCATAGTCTGAAGATTCCAATAGCGCTCGAGGAAACGGCGGCAGCCGCGAATGCTTGCCTGGCTCCAGGGAGCTGCTTTTTCAAAATCGCCGATAAACATCTCGTAAAGACGCATGGTGTCGGCGCCGTATTCGTTTACGATGTCGTCGGGGTTGACCACGTTTCCGCGGGACTTGCTCATCTTCTCGCCGTTCTCGCCGAGGATCATTCCGTGAGAGGTGCGCTTTGCGTAAGGCTCGGGAGTGGGAACAACGCCGATGTCATAAAGGAACTTGTGCCAGAAACGGCTGTAGAGCAGGTGGAGCGTTGTATGCTCCATACCGCCGTTGTACCAATCGACCGGCGACCAGTAGTCAAGCGCTTCCTTTGAAGCGAGAGCTTCGTTGTTGTGGGGATCCATATAGCGCAGATAATACCACGAGGATCCCGCCCACTGAGGCATCGTGTCGGTCTCGCGGAGAGCCGCTCCGCCGCACTTGGGACAGGTGGTTTTTATCCAGTCGGTCATATTAGCAAGAGGCGATTCACCCGTGTCGGTAGGCTCGTACGACTCGACCATCGGAAGCTTCAAAGGAAGCTCGCTTTCGTCGAGCGGAACGAATCCGCACTTGTCGCAGTGAACGATCGGGATGGGCTCGCCCCAATAACGCTGGCGTGAGAACACCCAGTCGCGCAGCTTATAATTTACCTTTGCGTGACCCTTGCCCTCTTTTGTCAGCCAGTCGATGATCTTGACCTTCGCGTCGTCTACGGAAAGACCGTCGAGCATTCCGGAGTTGACCATAATGCCCGTAGCGCAGTCGGTAAACGCTTCTTCCTGAACATTGCCGCCCTTGACGACCTCGATGATAGGAAGATCAAATTTCTTTGCAAATTCCCAGTCGCGTGTATCGTGAGCAGGAACAGCCATGATAGCGCCTGTTCCGTAGGAAACAAGAACGTAGTCGGAAATAAAGATCGGGATCTCGGTGTTGTTTACGGGATTGATTGCTCTTACGCCGTCAAGCTTGACGCCTGTTTTGTCCTTGGCGACCTCTGTGCGCTCAAAGTCGGACTTGCGCGCGGCAGCCGCCTGATAAGCGCGGACCTCATCCATATTGGAGAGCTTGTCAGCCCATTTTTCAATAAGCGGATGCTCGGGAGAAATGACCATATATGTCGCGCCGTAAAGAGTGTCGGCACGGGTGGTGTATACCGTGAGAACGTCGCCGGTGGTGGTTTGGAAATCGACCTCGGCGCCGGTGCTTCTGCCGATCCAGTTCTTCTGCTGAGCCTTTACCCTGTCGGGATAATTGACAAGATCGAGATCGTTGATAAGTCTGTCGGCATATTCGGTGATCTTGAGCATCCACTGGGACTTTACCTTGTGAACGACCTCGCTGCCGCAGCGCTCGCAAACTCCGTTAACGACTTCTTCGTTTGCCAACACGCATTTGCAGGAGGTGCACCAGTTTACATTCATCTCTTTTTTATACGCCAAGTCATGCTTGAAGAGCTGAATGAAGATCCACTGGGTCCATTTGTAATAATCGGGGTCGGTGGTATTTACTTCGCGGCTCCAGTCAAAGGAGATACCTAAAGACTGGATCTGCTTTTTAAAACGCGCGATGTTGTTCTTTGTAACGATTTCGGGGTGAACGTGGTTTTTTATAGCATAGTTTTCGGTGGGCAGACCGAAAGCGTCCCAGCCGATCGGATAAAGCACGTTGTAGCCCTGCAGTCTTCTTTTTCTGGCGACCGTATCCAGCGCGGTGTACGGGCGCGGATGTCCGACGTGAAGTCCCTGACCCGAAGGATAAGGGAACTCGATCAGCGCGTAAAACTTTTCCTTGGTGCTGTCGTCACTCGCGTGAAAAACGCCTTTTTCTTCCCAAATGTTCTGCCACTTGGGTTCTACTGCCTTATGATTGTATTTCAAAATGATCCCTCCAAAAGAACATTAATCTATCAAAACTGAGCTTATGTCAACAGGCTTGCCGTCCTGCCACATTCTGTCGAGGTCGTAAAAGCTGCGCGCTTCCTCGCTGAATACATTGACTATTACATCGACATAGTCGAGCAGTATCCAAGAGTTTGAGCGGTAGCCCTCTATATGGCTGACGGAAACTCCCGCCTCATCAAGCTGATATTCAACCTCGTCGGCAAGCGCCTTGACGTGAGTTGAGCTGTTGCCCGTAGCGATGACCATATAGTCGGCAAGCACGGAAATATCGCTGATTTCGATTACCTGTATATTAAGACCTTTTTTGCCGTCGATAGCTTTAACGGCAAGAATCGCCTGATCATAAGAAGTCATATCATTTTCCTTTCAAAACAAGTTCGTTATAGCAAAAGAGCTGGTCGGGGTGGATTGCCGCTTCCTTTGAGGAAAGATTCTGCAGCGTGAACTGACAGCTGAAGATCATTGCTTCCTCAAGGCTTTTGCGAGACTTTTCCCTCATTATGTCAGCGCCGGGATAGCTTCGTTCTTCCGAAGTGTAGTCGGCGGTGTAGATTATCTTTTCAAGTAAAGACATACCCGCTCTGCCGGTCGTGTGGTACCTTATGGCGTTTATAATGTCAGCGTCCTTTATGCCGAAATGCGTTTGTATATACACGCTTCCGCTTATGGAATGCCACAGCTTAGGCGCGTTTTTTTGCACGCTGTCTAAGATTATACCACCGTCGCGGATAATTTGCAACTGCTCATCCTTGGGGATCTCCTTGGTGACGTCGTGCAAAATGCCCGCGATATACGCTTTTCCTTCATCGCAGCCGTATAGCTTTGCGAGCGTTACCGCTTCTTTTGCGACATTGACGCTGTGCGTATAGCGAAAATCCCCCATAAGGGCTCGTATAGCTTTTTCGTATTCAGTGTTATGCAAACAATCACTTCCGATACAAACCGTTAGTCGTTATATATTCGTAAACCTCAGGAGCTATAAGCTCTTTGATTTTTTCGTATTCGCCGATGTTATCTCTTATAAAAGTCGAGGAGACCGTCATCACAGACGACGGCAAAACCGCTGCCTTTGCTCCCATAGGTCTCAGAGTGTCTTGATAAAAACGAAGAAGCGTTTCTCTGTCGGATAAATCTCTCGGAACTGCAATAATCGAAGCGCAGTTGAAAATAACCGAAGGATTTTTCCACTGATGAAGCGTCAGAAACATATCGGCTCCGACGATCAAAAACAACTCATCACTCGGATATATTTCTTTTAAGGAAATAAGAGTTTCGTATGTATAGCTTTTCCCTTCGCGCAAAAGCTCAATCTCGGACACCTCAAGCCAATCCAAAGCCTTGCAGGCAAGAACGCACATCTTAAATCTGTCGGAACCTGATGCCAGCTCCCTGTCGGATTTATGCGGCGGAGTGTTGTCGGGTATAAGCAGAACCTTGTCGAGCTTCATTTCCGTTTTGCAGTATTTCGCCAAACGGATATGCCCGTTGTGAATAGGATTGAAGGTTCCGCCCAGTATTCCGATTCGGCTCACTTTTTTGCCCTCGGCAAAGTGATTTTCGGCTCGTCGGGATTCTGACGGTAAAGCACGAATTTTGAACCGATGACCTGGACCACATCCGCTCCGCATTTTTCGGCGAGGATGTCGGCGCATTCGCGGGCGGAGTAGGCGCTGGTTTCAAGGCGTTTGCCTTTTATAAGCTCTCTCGCGGTCAGGGCTGTGTCAGCCTGCATCACGATGTTGTCGGTCAGTTCGCCTTTTCCGACAATAAGGATGGTCTCAAGACCGTTTGCCAAGCCTCTCAAATAGGCTCTCTGTTTACTTGTCAGCATATTTTATCCTTTCATATACTCTTCCAAAGCGGTTTTCAGCTTGCGCAGCGCTTTGCCGCGGTGACTGACCTTGTCCTTTTCCTCGGCGGACAGCTGAGCAAAGGTCTTGTCGCCCTGCCAAAAAATAGGGTCATAACCAAAGCCGCCGTCCCCGATAAACGAATAGCCGATCTTGCCCTCGCATATCTCTTCGATCTCGAGCTTGCTGCCGTCGGGCAGGATGCAGCATATCGCGCAGGTATAATGAGCGGTACGCTTTTCATCCGGAACACCCTGAAGCTCGTCGAGGATCCTCTGCGTCCTGTCCTCATCCGTCACGCAAAGCTCGGGACAGTAACGCGCGGAAAAGATACCCGGTCTGCCGTCCAAAGCGTCAACACAGATACCCGAATCGTCGGCGACTGCGGGCATACCTGTTTTTTCAAAAGCCGCGTTTGCTTTTATAAATGCGTTTTCGCGGAATGTCGCGCCTGTCTCGTCAACATCATCGAGCACGACTCCCGCGTCCTTTGCGGAAACCGCCTCTATGCCGAGAGGATTTAATATCCTCTCCATTTCGATAAGTTTTTTTGCGTTGTTTGTCGCTATGATGAATTTCATATTTTACTCCGTTGTTTCAAAAAGCGCGCGGGCGAAATCCTCGGCGTCAAACGGCTGAAGATCGTCGATCTGCTCGCCTACTCCGATGAACTTGACCGGGATGCCGAGCCCTTCTTTTATAGCAAGAACCACGCCGCCCTTTGCTGTGCCGTCAAGCTTTGTCAGAACGATACCCGTGATACCGGTTGCCTCGCGGAACTGCTCAGCCTGATTGACGGCGTTTTGACCCGTAGTAGCGTCGAGCACCAGCAGCTTTTCCTTTGCGGCGTCGGGAAGCTCGCGGTCGATGACGCGGTTGATCTTCGCAAGCTCATCCATCAGGTGCTTTTTGTTGTGAAGCCTTCCGGCTGTGTCACAGATGATAACGTCTGCTCCGCGAGCCTTGGCAGCCGCGATAGCGTCAAATATGACCGCCGCAGGGTCGCTGCCCTCATTCTGCTTGATGATCTCACAGCCGCTGCGCTGTGCCCAGATGTCGAGCTGGTCTATTGCCGCGGCGCGGAAGGTGTCGGCAGCCGCGAGCAGCACGCGTTTTCCCTGATCCGAAAGCTGTTTTGCGAGCTTGCCGATCGTTGTTGTTTTTCCGACTCCGTTTACGCCGATAACAAGAATGATGGACGGCTGTGTGGAGATGTCGAGCTCCTCTCCGCCCGAAAGCATTTCGGTGATGATCTCCTGCAAAAGCCCGTTGATCTCGGCGGGGTCGGTAATTCCGTTCTGCTTTACGCGTACGCGAAGCTCGTCGCAGATCTTCTCGGCGGTGGGAACGCCGACGTCGCCCATAACAAGAAGTTCTTCGAGCTCTTCAAAAAGTTCTTCGTCGATTTTGGTAAAAGACTTGAGCATCGAGTCGATCTGACCCATCACCGCTTTGCGGGTTTTTTTCAAGCCTTCTTTTATTTTACTGAAAAGTCCCATTATATCAGTCCTTTATTTATTGATTCCGAGTTTTTCGGCAACCTCCGCCGAGCGTAGCTCAAGCAGTTTTGAGATGCCCTCGTCCTGCATCGTGACACCGTAGAGCACGTCGGCTTCTTCCATTGTGCCGCGGCGGTGAGTGATCAAGATAAACTGCGTTTTTTCGGTGAGCCGGCGCAAATAGCTTGCAAAACGGTTTACGTTGACATCGTCAAGCGCGGCTTCGATCTCGTCCATAACGCAGAACGGCGCGGGACGGACCTTCATTATCGCAAAGTAAAGGGCTATTGCGACAAGCGCCTTTTCGCCGCCGGAAAGCGCGTCGAGATGAACGACGATCTTTCCGGGAGGATGAACGATAATGTCGATGCCGCTTGTGAGGATGTTTTCGGGGTCTGAAAGCGCCAAAGACGCGGTGCCGCCGCCGAACAGCTCCTTAAACGTAAAGGAAAAGTTGCGGTTGATAAGCTCAAAGCTCTCGACAAAAACTTCCTTCATCTGCTTTGTGAGAGAAGTTATGAGCTTTTCGATCTCATTCTTCGACTTTTCAACATCCCTTACCTGAACGCTCATAAACTCGTAGCGCTCGGAAACTTCTTTGTATTCCTCAATGGCGGAAACGTTTACATTTCCCAGGGCTTTGATACTCTGCTTGAGACTGTTGAGACGTTTTTGAGCTATTTGTGTATCCTCGATCTCAACGGCGACCTTTTCAGCCTCGCGTCTGGTAAGCTCATATTCCTCCCAAAGCTTGGCGATCGTTGTGTCATATTCCTTTTGGAGATTGATTTTTCTCTCTTCCAGACGGGCAAGCTCTCTGCCCGCGTTTTCACGCTCGGTGCTCTTTTCACGCTCGATGGCGCGTATCTCTACGCCGCGCTTTTCAAGAAGACTGCGCTGTTCGTTTAACGCGTCGATCTGCTCGGAAAGCGACTGTTGCGTGTTTTTCAAAAGAGAGATTCCGTTGTTGTAATCGATTATCTCCTGCTTTTTATCTTCAATGGCTTTTTCAAATTCAGCTATCTGAGCTGTCAGGGTGGCTTTGCGCTCGTCGTTGTCGGTGCCGGAATTTTTGGCGAAAACGATCTCGGCATTAAGCGCCTCGATGTCTTTCTGAGATGTTACTATGCTAAGTCGGATGCTCTGAAGCTTTGCGCTGAGAGCCTCGCGCTGTTCGGTCAGCGCGGCACGGTCGCCCGTTACGGCATTGACCTTTTGGTCTGCCTCGGCTATCCTTGCGTTAAGCTCATCAAGGCGCGCTCTGGCTTCTTCACGGCTGTTGCGGAGTTCTTCGATTCTGGCTATACAGGTGGCGATCTCATTTTCGGCAGAGCTAACGGCGTCGTTGAGATTTTGTATCTCATTTTCACAGGCGCGTTGTTCGGCTTCCATTCTGACGATTTCCTGCTGCTTGTTTGAAACGTCCGCGCGGCTGCCCAGAAGCTCGGCGTCGATAGACGCAAGCTCACGGTCAAGTTTTTCGAGCGCTTTTTCGGCGTCAGCGGCTTTTTCGGCAAACTTAACGGATTGCTTTTTCAACTGTGCCATCTCCGAAGCGCGGCTCAAAACGCCTGAGCTTCGTGCAAGCGAACCGCCCGTAAGCGAACCGCCGGCGTTGACGACCTGTCCGTCGAGCGTGACCACTTTGAAACGGTATGAATATTTTTTCGCGATAGCCGCGGCGCTGTTTAAGTCCTCGGCAATAACGATCTTGCCCAACAGATTATTAAGGATATTTGAAAAACGGTTTTCGCATTCGCAAAGCTCGGCAGCTATCCCTACATAGCCGTAGCAGTCGTCAAGTCCGTTTTCCTTGAGCTCGCGGGGCTTTATGGTGTTGAGCGGCAAAAACGTCGCTCTGCCGCCGTCGGTCGATTTCAAAAAGCGGATAGCCTGCTTTGCGTCCTCGTCGCTGTTGACGACGATGTTCTGCATTGCTGCGCCCAGCGCGATCTCAATTGCCGTGGCATATTTCTTCTGCACGGAAATAACGCGCGAAACGGGTCCGTATATACCGTGAAGCTTGCCGCTTTTTGAAGCGTTGACCACGGTTTTTACACTCTTTGAAAAGCCCTCGAGATTTCTTTCCATATTTTCAAGGAAGGTGATCTTTCTTTGAGTTTCATTGAGATCCAGAGAAGCGTTATCAAACTCGGCTTTCAGCTCTTCCCTCTTGCGGCTTTTTGATTCCTGCTTTATGGAAAGCCCGTCGATCGTATTGCCAAGAGAATCGATCTCTTCAAGGCCGGCTTCGATGTCGGCGCGGTATTTTTCAAGTATCTCGGAAAGCTCGCGAAGCTGAGCCGACTTTTCATCGTTAGATTCCTTCAACGCGTCGATACGTGAAGAAAGCTCGTTGATGCTGCTGTCTGATGTCATATCCATAACGCGGGCGTCAGCCGACTGAGCGGAAAGCTCAGACAGCTCTGCGGTCAGCTTTTGAAGCTCATCGCTGTTTTTTCCGGCGTCGATGCTGATATTGTTGAGCTCCTCGGAAACTTCGGTGAGCATTTTTTGCTGAGAAATGATCTCCTCGTCAAGTACGGCAATCCTTTCTTCTTTCTCGGCAACGCTCTTTTCAAGCTCATCAGCGTTTTTATCGGTCTGTTCTATGTCCGCGCGCAGACGTAGAATATTCTCGGAATTATGTAAAATATCGTTTTCCGCAACGGAAATCATTGAGTTCTTTTCCGCGATGTCGGAATCGAGCGACGCGATCTCGCTGCGGACTGATTCGATTTTCGCTGCGAGCGCGCCGTTTTGTGTATAAAGCTCCTCGGTCTCGGTTTGAATGTCCTCAAGAGCCTGATCAGCCGAGTCATACTGAGCTTTTGAAATCGAAATCTTTTCGTCCTGCTGCTTTAAGTTTTCCTGAGATTTGTCAAGCGAGATCAGCCACAGCGCGATTTCAAGACCGCGCTTTTCTTCGGAATATGTCAGGAACTTCTGCGCCTTTTCGCTGTCTTTTCTGAGAGGCTCGACTCTGCCTTCAAGCTCGGTCACTATATCGCGGAGGCGAAGCAGATTGTCTTCGGTGTGTTTGAGCTTTCGCTCGGCTTCGATTTTGCGGTAACGATATTTGGAAATGCCGGCGGCTTCCTCAAAAATCTCGCGTCTGTCCTCGCTTTTGGAGGAAACGATGCTGTCGATCTTGCCCTGACCGATCATCGAATAGCCGTCGCGTCCCAAACCGGTATCCATAAACAGCTCGTTGATGTCCTTCAGACGGACGGACGCCTTGTTTATGAGATACTCGCTTTCACCGCTGCGGAAATAACGGCGTGTGACCGCGATCTCGTCGCCGTTGAAATCAAGAAAACGGTCGGAGTTGTCGATGTTCAGCGTTACCTCGGCGTAGCCTGTCTTGTTGCGCTTGTCGGTACCGTTGAAAACAACATCCTCCATACGCGAGCACCGCAGGCTCTTTGGGGATTGCTCGCCCAAAACCCAGCGGATAGCGTCGCTTATGTTGCTTTTGCCGGAGCCGTTAGGTCCCACAACGGAAGTAATGCCGTTTTCAAAGGTTAATTTAGTTTTATCGGGAAAGGTTTTGAAGCCGTGGACTTCCAAAGATTTCAGTCGCATTTCTTACCCCTTAACTGATGTGTAATTCGTACTTTCCTAATCTATCGTCAAAATCGATGTTCAGATCATATCCCATTTCACATAGCTTTTTATAGTTGCTTTTCTTCTGCCCCAAAAATTTTGAGAGGGACCTCGGATGAACGGTGACGTTTATTTTCTTTTTATCTGTTTGTTTTGCTAAATCAAGAAAGCTGTCGAGGAAAATCTTGTTTTCGCACAGCTCCTTGAACGCCGGATGGTAATTGTCAAAAACCGCGTGCTGTCTGAGGCTGTCGGAATCGTGAAGTCCCAGTCGGATCACTTCGATGTCGGCTTTTGCAAACATAAGAATAAGCTTTGCGCATAATTCAACGGAGGTTTCAAGCGGATACGGCCTATATCTTCCGTCATGAAAATACTTTTCAAGATCGGTGTTTTCCAGAATGACCGTGGGATATATCCGCACCGTATCGGGCTTCAGCTCAATGAAACGCCGCGCAGTGTAAATATCCTTATCAACCGTGGAACCGTATAACCCCGTCATCATCTGCAGTCCGAGCGAAAAACCGTTTTCACGAATCAACTTACAGGCGTTTTCAACATCCTGAGCAGTATGCCCGCGCTCGTTTAATTCTAATACAGAATTATCCATCGACTGAGCGCCGAGCTCTATCGCCGTTACTCCGTAGGAACGTAAAATATCGAGAACTTCATCGTCGATATAATCGGGACGAGTGGATATGCGAACGCCGTAAAAGCTGTTTAGATACGGCTTTGCGGCACTGAGCAAAGAGAGCATATAATCTCTGTCAAGTGCTGTAAAGCTGCCGCCGAAAAACGCTATTTCGGAAGCTTTGCTTCTCTGTCCCAAATCGGCAAGCGCTTTTTCCAGAACAGACTCAACATCCTTTGCATTAGGCTGGGTCTGCTGACCCGTTATATTCTTTTGATTGCAAAAGCTGCACCTGTGCGGGCAGCCGTTATGCGGAATAAAAATTGAAACATTAGCGTGTTTAATAGCCCATCAGCTCCAAAGCCTCGCGTGCCGCCTGCTGCTCGGCTTCCTTTTTGCTTCTGCCGCCGCCCTTGCCGATGACGTTGCTGTTGAGGTGGACCTCAAAAACAAAGTGCTTGTTGTGGTCGGGACCGGTTTCGGAAACGAGGACATATTGCAGACGTTCGCCGGGGTTCTTCTGAATGATCTCCTGCAAGGTGGTTTTATAATCCTTGACCTGCTTTTTCTTTGAGCTTTTTATGGCGGGTATCACAAAATTCAGGATATGCTTTGCTGCGGGCTCCATTCCGCCGTCGATATAAATCGCCGCGATAAGAGCCTCAAAAGCGTCTGACAAAATTGACGGACGCTCGGCACCGCCGTTGTTGCGCTCGCCTCTGCTGAGATTCAGATAGCTTCCGAGATCGATCTGCTTTGCGAAATCGAACAGCGACTTTTCGCACACAAGCACGGCGCGAAGCTTTGTAAGCTCGCCCTCGGGAAGCTCGGGACAGTTTTTGAAGATATAATCGCTGACTACGATCGACAGCACCGCGTCGCCGAGGAATTCAAGGCGCTCGTTGTATTTGACGTGCTGAGACTTGCGCTCGTTGGCGTAAGAGGAATGAGTCAGAGCCTCTGTGAGCAGCTCTTTATTATGAAAATGATAATCGATTCTTTCTTCCAGATCCATATTGCTTCTCCGTTATTTCAGCGATGAAGAGATTTCCTCGATCGCCTTTGCCTCAACATAATCCTTGCACAAGCCGATGGCGTTTTTGATGGTTCTCGCCTTTGAGTCGCCGTGCGCCTTGAAAACAGGCTTGGATGAACCGAGGATAGGCGCACCGCCGTAGGTGTTGTAATCAAAGCGGGCTTTCATATCCTTCAGGTTTTTCAAAAGCAGAGCCGCAGCCATTTTGCCCTTGACGCCGCTTGTGAACATTGTTTTGATTTCGTTCATCAGAACAGAGGCAACGCCTTCATATGTTTTAAGAATCATATTTCCGGTAAAGCCGTCGCAGACGACAACGTCGCAAACGCCCTTGGGAATATCTCTGCCCTCGACGTTTCCGATAAAGTTGAGACCGCTTTCTTTTAGGATAGCATATGTTTCGCGATACAGCTCGGTGCCCTTGTGATCCTCGGTGCCGACATTGGCAAGACCGACCTTAGGGTTGTCCACCTTCATAACTTTCTGCATATAGATCGACGCCATCAACGCAAACTGGCGTAGCATTTCGGGACGGCAATCGACGTTTGCGCCGCCATCGATAAGCATAAGGCAGCCCGTAGCAGACGGAATGACAGGCGCGAACGCGGGACGTTTGATACCCTTGATACGCTTTACCGCCAGGGTCGCTCCCACGCACAGCGCGCCGCTGTTGCCCGCGCTGATAAAGGCGTCTCCCCTGCCCTCGTTGAGCAGACGGAAGCCGACTCCCATGGAGCTGTCTTTCTTTGTTTTGACAACGCTTTCCGCGGAGTCGTGCATCGTAACGACTTCGTCGCAGTCTTCGATCTCCATTTTATCAAGAGAGATACTATTCTCCTCGGCAGTTTTGCGGATAACGCTTTCCTTGCCGGTGAGGATGATCTCCACACCGTGCTCGGCAACAGCCTCGGCACAGCCCTTAATGATTTCCAACGGCGCGTTATCTCCGCCGAATGCGTCTACAATAATTTTCATATCAATCACCAAAATTTTCTATCAAAAATTTATCTATTGAATCAAGCGCACGCTTGGCATAAGCCGCCGCGCGTTCGCGTTTATCCTTAGGTCGGTTTTCAAGCTCCGGAAGGACGCCGAAATTCGCGCCCATCGGCTGGAATTTCTTCACCGTCGGGTCGGCGATATAACGTGAGAGCGCTCCGATCATAGTGTCCTCCGGAAGGGTCAGCGACGGCTTGTCCTCAATGAGCCTTACAGCGTTTATTCCCGCCATAATGCCGGAAGCCGCGCTTTCCATATATCCCTCGACGCCTGTCATCTGTCCCGCGAAGAAAAGGCTTTTATTTTCTTTTACAGAAAAGTCAGAATCCAGAACCTTTGGAGAACAAAGGAAAGTGTTGCGGTGCATAACGCCAAAGCGCACGAACTCCGCGCGATGAAGAGCAGGGATCAGCGAAAACACTCGCTTTTGCTCGGGGAATTTCAGATTTGTCTGAAAGCCTACGAGGTTATACATCGTGCCTGACGCGTTCTCTTTTCGGAGCTGCAGCAAAGCCCACGCCCTGTGACCTGTCTTGGGATCAATCAGTCCGACAGGCTTCATCGGACCGAAACGCAGCGTCCCCTCTCCGCGCTGAGCCAGCACCTCAACCGGCATACAGCCTTCGTACACCTTTGGGTTATTGACGTCAAAGTCGTGAAGCGGAGCGCGCTCGGCGTTAACAAGCGCGTTATAAAACGTTTCATACTCCTCTTTGTTGAGCGGACAGTTGATATAATCGTCATCGCCTCCGCGGTCGTAGCGAGACGCAGTAAAGGCAAATTCCATATCGATGCTTTCGGCGGTAACGATCGGCGCCGCCGCGTCAAAGAAAGACAGCGAATCACCGAACCGCTCCTCGATATCCTTAGCGAGCGCGTCGGAAGTCAGCGGTCCCGTGGCTATAACGGTCACTCCGTCATCGGGGATCCGGGTCACTTCCTCGTTGATAACGTTAATGTTGGGATGGTTTTTTATCCCATCCGTGACCAACCCTGCAAAGAGCTCCCTGTCGACCGCCAAAGCGCCTCCTGCCGGTACCTGACATTTGTCGGCGCACTTCATCAAAAACGAACCGAGTCGGCGCATCTCTTCCTTTAATAGTCCCGCGGCGCTTTCAACGCGCATAGCTTTAAGCGAGTTGGAGCAAACAAGCTCGCCGAACAAATCGGACTTATGAGCCGGCGTGCGCTTTTTGGGCTTCATCTCATAAAGATCGACTTTATAGCCGCGTTCGGCTATCTGCATTGCCGCTTCGCAGCCCGCAAGACCCGCGCCTATTACTTTTACAGCCATCACTTTTCTTCCGCTTTTATCGGTTGGGTATAGCCGCAGTCGGTGTCGGCGCAATACAGAGAAGGCTTTTTGCCCTTTTTCTTAAAGAGTATCTGACCGCACTGCGGACATTTTTCGTTTGTCGGCTCGTTCCAGCTGACAAAATCGCATTTGGGATAATTTGAGCAGCCGTAGAAAACTCTTTTTGATTTTGTATGCTTGACGATAACGTCGCCGCCGCATTTCGGGCATTGAACGCCTGTTTTTTCTACATATTTGAGGATATTCTTACATTCGGGATAGCCGGGACAAGCGATAAACTTTCCGTATCTGCCCATTTTAACGACCATTTTTCTGCCGCATTTGTCGCAGATGATGTCGGTTTCATCTTCCTTGAGCTGGAGCTTGACGCCGTCCATCTCGGACTTGGCGTTTTTAAGGGTCTCCTCAAAACCGTCATAGAACTCCCTGAGAAGCTCAACCCACTCAACGTCGCCGTTTTCAACCTTATCGAGATCATCTTCCATCTGAGCGGTGAATTTTACATTGACGATGTCCGGGAAACGCTCCTTCATCAGACTTGTGATGACCTCGCCGAGCTCTGTGGGAACAAGGCTTTTAGCCTCACGCTTGACATATTCGCGCCCCGTGAGAGTTGTGATCGTAGCGGCATATGTTGAAGGTCTTCCTATGCCGTATTCCTCAAGAGTTTTGATAAGAGAAGCCTCTGTATAACGCGCCGGAGGCTGAGTAAAGTGCTGATTCTTTTTGAGCTCTTTGCACTTTACGGGCATATTGTTTTCAAGGTCGGGAAGCTGAGAGGATTTTTCCTCTGCCTCGTCCTTTCCTTCGACATAAAGCGCGGTAAAGCCCGGGAAATCAACGATATAGCCCGACGCTTTGAAGATATAGCCGTTGGCTTCGATGTCCGCCTGAGTCGTCTTTTGAACACAGTCAGCCATCTGGGAAGCGGTAAAGCGGCTCCAGATAAGCTTATAAAGCTTGTATTGGTCGGAAGAAAGGCTGCTCTTGATGCTGTCGGGAGTAAGCGACGGCATAGAAGGACGGATAGCTTCGTGACCGTCCTGGGCATTGCTGCGCGATTTGAAGAATCGGGGCTTTGAAGGAAGGTACTTATCGCCGTATTCTTCTTTGATATACTTCGTGACCTCATCGATAGCATAGTTTGAAATACGCAGAGAGTCGGTACGCATATATGTGATCAAACCGGTTGCGCCCATACCCTGGACGTCAACGCCTTCATAAAGCTCCTGGGCAACACGCATTGTGCGGCGTGACTGGAATCCGAGCTTCCGTGAAGCCTCCTGCTGCAGGGTCGACGTGATGAACGGCGGAGCGGGAGATTTTTTGCGGGTGCCTTTTTTGACCTTTGTAACGATATATTCGGCGTCCTGCAAATCGGCTTCGATTTTATCTGCCTGTTCCTGATTCGTGATTTTGAGCTTTCCGTTTTTATCACCGTAAAGGCTCGCGGAAAAGGACTTTCTGCTGCCTTTGGGGATAAACTTCGCGTCAATGCTCCAGTACTCCTCGGGCTTGAACGCTCTGATCTCGTTTTCGCGGTCGACGATGATGCGCAGCGCTACGGACTGCACTCTGCCGGCGGAAAGTCCGCGGCGTATCTTCTGCGAAATAAACGGACTGAGCTTATAGCCGACCAGACGGTCGAGCACGCGTCTTGCCTGCTGGGCGTTTACAAGATCCTCGTTGATGGCTCTGGGATGAGCCATACCGTTCTGAACGCCGGTTTTTGTGATCTCGTTGAACTCAACGCGCTGACAATAATCCTCGGGCAAATCAAGAATATATGCCAGATGCCACGAAATAGCCTCTCCCTCACGATCCGGGTCGGTCGCGAGATAGACGCTGTCGCTTTTGTCAGCCATGCTTTTGAGCTCTTTTACGAGCTTTTCTTTTCCTTTTATGATGTCATACTTAGGGGCAAAGTCATTTTTTATGTCTACGCTCAACCTCGCCTTGGGCAGATCACGCACGTGTCCCATAGACGCGACGACCTCGTACTTGGAACCCAAATATTTTTTAATGGTCTTTGCTTTGGCGGGTGACTCCACGATTACCAAATCTGACATTGATTTCCTCCTATTTTAAAACAAAGTTTCTGCCCTGAAGAGCACGGACGATGCCGCGTATCTCAAGCAGAGTCAAATTGCTGAGAACCCTTGATACGGACATATCAAGCTTCTCGGCGATAGTATCGATATGAACAGGCTCATAACCTAATACGTCATATACCTTTTTTGCGTCGCCTGTCAATGATATTTCGGGCTTTTTATCAGGCGCTGTTTGCGGGGTATCAGGAACCGGCGGTTTCTTATTGACCGTTGAGGTCTCCTGACTGTGCTGCGGAACCAAATTGTTTCCTTTTACGGGAATGGATTGGAAATTGACATCCGTTGGAACATCCGGATCGGCTTCAATTATATCAATTGCCAAATTGCCGTAGTTTGCCAAAATATCAGTATAATCCGTCACCGGAATGGCGGTGCCTTCCTTAATCCTTCCGTTTGAGCCGGCGTTTTGCGGGTTGTTGTTCCCCAAAAGCGCAAACACGTCCCTGCCCATTTCCAAAGCGAGGTCGGCGGTTATCAGCGCGCCGCTTTTCTTCCCCGCCTCGATCATCAGCACACCGTCAGACAGTGCGGCGATGATGCGGTTCCTCGCGGGAAAATAAAAGTTTTTCGGCTCCTCGTCGGGAGGATACTCGGAAACAACTGCACCGTTCGCGGTGATGGCACGGCGCATTTCGGCATTTTCCGAAAGATAGCGGTAATTGATGCCGCAGCCCAATACACAAACCGTAATACCGTTTGCGGCAAGCGCGCCGGTATGCGAAGCGCAGTCAACGCCGAGAGCTCCGCCGCTTATCACGACAACGCCGCATTTTGCGAGCGAATACCCGAACTTATAGGAATTTTCAATACCGTAATGCGACGCGCGGCGCGTTCCGACTATGCCGATCGAGAAACACTCTTCCAAATCAGGCAAAACTCCGTTGATATACAGAACAGCCGGCGGTGAATAAATGTTGAAAAGACAGCTTGGATACGCCTCGTCGTCGATGGAAAGAACGGAATATCCGAGATATGAACAGCGGTCCAATACAGCAATAGCGTCGGCCTCGCTGACAGCAGCGAGCTTTTCCAAATCAGAGCGGTTAAGTATTCCGCAAAGCCTTCCTTCACTTTGCAGTTTTTCAAAGAAAAAGGAAATATCGGGATAAAGCTGACAAAGTTTTTTAGCCTTGGGCGTGTTATAGCCTAAAGCAAGCGTCAGCATTATCCAGAATTTGGCGTTTTCAGAAATCATTTACTTTACCATTTCCCAAATGAGTACAGCGGCAGCCACAGAAGCGTTGAGCGACTCGGCTTTGCCGTTCATCGGGATCGTGATTTTTTTGCCGCAGGAATCCGCGGTCATTTGCGTGATACCGTTGCCCTCGTTGCCGATAACGACCGCGCAGGGTTCTTCAAAAACAACATCAGTCACTTTTTCGGCTGAGCCGTCAACGACCGCGGCATATGTTTTAAGCCCTGTATTATCGGCAAAAAACTCCGGCAGGCTGTCGGTTTCGATCATCGGAAGGCGAAAAACAGCTCCCATACTGCCCCTTACGACCTTTGGATTGTAAACGTCGCAGCAGTCGGAAGTTAGGATAACGCCCGAAACTCCGAACGCCTCGGCAGTCCTTAAAATGGTGCCGAGATTGTTGGGATCCTGAATATTTTCAAGCGCAAGGAATTTTCCGCCATTCTTAATTGTATCAAACTCCTCGCTTTTGTCAAGTCTTTTTATTACACAAAGAAACCCCTGCGGCGTTTGGGTGTCGCTTATAAGCGCGAACAACTCGGGAGAAATCATATATGTATTCAGCGCGTATCCCTCAAGCTTTTCAAACTCTCCCGGATTTTTGTTTTTTGCGGCTTCGGTGACAAAAAACGCGTCAATCACCGCGCCGCTGAGATAAGCGTCCACGCAGACGCGCACCCCCTCGGCGATAAAACAGCCCGACTGTTTTCTGAATTTCGCGCTTTTTTTAAGCTTTACCGCGTTTTTTATCTGCGGATTATCCTTGCTGGTGAGCGTGATCATAGTTTTCTCCAAATACAGCAAAAGCGTTTGGAATTTCCAAACGCTGACGCTTTCATTAATATATTATGCGTTCTTTGCCTGCTCAACCAGAGAAGTAAACGCCGCGGGATCGGAAATCGCGATCTCGGAAAGCATTTTGCGGTTGAGAACGATGCCGGCCTTCTTGAGACCGTTCATAAATGTGGAATAGTTTGTGCCGTTTGACTTGCAGGCAGCGGAGATACGGGTGATCCACAGACGGCGGAAATCTCTCTTTCTCTGCTTACGGCCGACATATGCGTAGTTGCCGGACTTCATTACAGCCTGTTTTGCCATTTTGAAGTGCTTGGATTTCGCACCCCAGTAGCCCTTGGCAAGCTTTAATACTTTTTTTCTTCTTTTGCGAGTCATCATCGCGCCTTTTACTCGTGCCATACTATATTACCTCCGAAATTTTAAATGTAGTGATTCAAGCTGTGATTATTTATAAGGAATCAGGCGCTTGAGCTGAGGAGTATTTGTCTTGTCAGCAACAGCTGTCTGACGAAGTCCTCTTTTACGCTTTCTGTTCTTTTTGTTGAGAATGTGGCTTTTGTTAGCGTGAGCGCGGATAACTTTACCGTTCTTGGTGAGCTTAAAACGCTTTTTGGCACCGCTATGTGTTTTGATTTTAGGCATAATAATATATCCTCCTTAATGAATTACTTGTTGGGCTTTGGCGCAAGAAACATCAACATATTGCGACCTTCCAGCTTTGCGGGTTTTTCAATGATCACGGCGTCTCCGCAGGCTTCGGCAAAACGCTTCATGGTATCGAGACCGATTTCGGGATGACCCATTTCACGTCCGCGGAAACGGATGGATACCTTGACCTTGTCGCCGTGCTTTATAAACTTGAGAGCGTTGTTGAGCTTTGTGTTGAAATCGTGCGTGTCGATATTAAGGGAGAGTCTGACTTCCTTGATTTCGACGATATGCTGATTTTTTCTGGCTTCCTTTTCTCTCTTAGCCTGTTCAAAGCGATATTTGCCGTAGTCCATGATCTTGCACACAGGCGGATTTGCCTGAGGAGCGATCTTAACCAGATCAAGGTTTTTCTCCTCTGCAAGATTCAAAGCTTCCTTAGCAGACATAATACCCAGCTGCTGTCCGTCCGAGCTGATAATCCTCAGTTCTTTGTCGCGAATTTCTTCATTGATTTGAGTGTTGTTTTCTTTCTTGCCGATGGTCGAGCACCTCCAAAGCATTAAATAATAAATAAATGCGGACAGAAATACTTCCGTCCGCACCAATACACATTAAGAGTTGTATTGACCCGTGCAGACGAGACCCCACAGGTGAAAGCATTTCTGCTTTGCTTTATTTTTCTCAAACATTATAATACAAAAATATTCAGTTGTCAAGCATTATTTGCTTAACCGTTAAGGCAATCGTAAATCAGCCTGACTACGCGGTCGGTAGATTTGCCGTCGCGATAGTCGAAGAACATATCCGCGAAAGGACCGATCCTTTCCGTGCGGAAGTCTTCTTTATTGATAGCCTTGATGACCTCTTCCTGAGAATGCGCGATCTTTCCGGGAACATACTTTATAAAATCAAAGTAGAAATCGCGCTGCTTGATATACTTTTGCAGATCGAATGCATAGAAGATCATCGGGATATACAGAAGCGACGCTTCAAATACAAGCGATGAGTAGTCGGTAATAATAACATCTGTGATAAAGAGCAGGTCGTTGAGCTCGGTATCCTCGGACAGATCTATTACCCTGTCAGCGTACTTCTCGGGGATCGGCTGGACGTCGTTGACGAAGGGATGGTGCTTAATTATGATCGCGTAATCATCCGGAATGCTGTCGCACACCTTTGCGACATTGAACATCTCGGTCGGATAGAACGCGGTCTCCTTGACGTTTCCGCGGAACGTGGGAGCAAAAAGGATTATCCTCTTGCCGATGAATTCGGGATGCTCGTCAAAGAATCTCATCCTCGCGTTGAACTTGTATTCCTCGTCGAAAAATACGTCGGTTCTGGGGATACCTGTCGCGACGATATTATTGGTAGCTATACCGAAGCCTTCGGAATGACATTTCTTGCAGTAAGTGGAGCTTACGGTAACATAATCGTAGCTGCGGTGGTTCTTTGTCGTCTGGGGCGAGCCCTTCGGCTTCGAAAGGCGGGTAAAGCCGAATGTCTTAAACGCGCCGCACGCGTGCCACAGCTGAATGAGCTTTGTTTCCTTGCGCAGCTGGATATAGTGGATCATCGGTGTGAACTCATCAAGGACAATGATCTTACTTGTCGCGCAGCTCTTGGTAAAGTCGAAGATCTCACTAAACGTCATAAACGAGATCGTGTGCTCGTTTAGAATGAAATGAATGTCAAGGTTTTTGTCGTCTTTGATTTTATCGTAAACAAAAGCAAAGTTGCCCGAGATGTCGTTTCTTCTAAGAGAAATAAAAGTGATTTTATTCTTTTTGATCTTGAACATCTTAAAGAAGCCGTAGCTTCTCTTGAACATCCAGCGCTTGAACGTCCAAAGCGACACTCTGCACCTTGCTACCCGCGAAAAGCGCCACAGCATATAAGCCACGAACCGCTTGGATTGGCTTTCGTCATTGAACCTGGCGGGCAATCGCAAAACTCCCGTAAAATGAAGGATCGCGTCAAAGAAGAAAATCGGGAGCATTCCGATAGCGATCATATACTGCAGAAACTTTAAAAGCTTAAAGAAGAAATTGACGATAAAGCGCCTGAACGGAGAACAATTGATGACTTTTTTATCGGGGATAAAATGATAATGGTTCCCCTTCTGCTGAACATAGAACTTTTTGCTTTCAAAAACGAATTCCTCAGGCGTCAGATCGACATCTATCTTTTCCTCGTAGTGATCGATAAAGCTGAAGTTAAGATACATATCGAACGGAAGAAAATCAGCGCGGGTTTTCCAGAACAGCAGGTCAAGACGATATTTATACCTTCCCGAAAAATAACATTTTCCGTCGGTATGTATTACATTTGAAATAACAAATGGAATACGTCTGTCCTCTATACCGTTATCAAAATGCAAAACAAGCTTCGGATTGGAAACAAGTTTTGAGTTGATGACATCATCGGTTATGGTTCCCATGATCGTAAGGGTCATAATGTCCCTGTCTATCATCAGTTTCTTGACTTTAATTTTGTAATCCACAAATACACCCCATATTTTCGGTATTTGATACTAAAATGTGTATCGGTATGAAATCACTTGACCAATTCACGCATACGCGCTACGGCGTCTTCGATATCAAGCCCTTTCTGATAAAGCGAAGAGGAACCCGCAACGAAAATATCCGCGCCGCAGTCGCGCATTTTACGGCACAGGTCCCAGCTGACGTGACCGTCAACCTCCATCAGAATGTTTTTACCGCTTTCTTTTATAAGACTCTTTACGCGTGCAAGCTTTTCAAAGCTGCCGGGAACGATCGGTCTTCCGGCAAAGCCGGGATAAACCGTCATGACAAGGCATCCGTCGATGACGTCAAAAAAATCGCACAAAACCTCTGCAGGCGTATCAGGGCTTATCGCCAAAAACGGAGAAGCGCCTCTTTGCCTTATGTCGGCGATCACATCGGAAAGCTTTTCACAAGCCTCATAATGCACCGAAACAATATCGCCTTCGCCGATATCCATGCGGTCAAAGTATTGCTGAGGCTCATATGCCATGATATGTATATCACGTTTCATCTGCGTGAGTACGGATTTTGTAGCTTTAATCAGTCCGGTGTCAAGCGTGATGTTGGAAACAAACCGATTATCCATAAAATCGAGATGAATATACTCAACACCCATCTTGTCCAGAACCGTCAGTTCCGACTGAAGATTAAGCACATCTGCGCACATCAGCGACGGAGACAGCATACCGTTCATAAAAACTCCTTAAATTCAGTCGTTCATCACGACCATAACTTTGGCAAAAAATTCGGAATTGTTTTTCATTATATCCAATCCCTTGTCCATATCGGCAAGGGTGAATCGGTGAGTAATAAGCTTTTCGGCGTCGATCGAGCCGTTGGAAAGGGCGTTGACTACCATATTCCAGTCGCTCTTGTGGGTTTCGCTGTAAGCGGAATTCCATGTGCCGAAAATCGTAAGCTGTTTTCTGAGGATCTGCCAATATGTGTTTTGAGGAAAGGTGAAGTCGCCGTGGGGATTGCCCACAAAGATCACCTTGCCGCCCGAAGCGGCAGCCTCAAGACAATTGCAGGCGGTAACGGGGATACCGACAGCTTCGATCGCAATGTCGGCTCCTACTCCGCCGGTTTTTTCCTTTACCCATTCTATAGCGTTTTCGCGTGAAGAATTGCAGTATTCGGTAAACCCGAGGCTTTCAATGAAATCCCAATTGTTCACGTCGGTACCGACAAGCAGTACCCTTGCGCCCCAGGCTCTCGCCCACTGAGCGATGAGCATTCCGATGGTTCCGGGTCCGAAGATCACGACATTGTCGCCGACTTCGATCTGCGCTCTGCGCAAAGCGTGAACAGCAACCGCACAGGGCTCTGTCATCGCCGCGACCTCAAAGCTTACGTTATCGGGGATCGGAACAAGGTTCCAAACGGGAACACGCACATATTCCGCGTAAGCGCCGTCGCTGCGCGAACCGAGATAATCGTAGCTTTTGCACATCTCGTAGTCGCCGTTGTTACAGTTTTCGCATTTCTTGCAGGGAATGAGCGGGAATACCGTGGCTCTCATACCGACAAGATCTTTATATTTCTCATCGCCGACATTCACGACCTCGCCGGAAAACTCGTGGCCGGGAATTGTCGGAAAATGATATGTGCCGTTAACAAAAATACGGGGGATGTCGGAACCGCATACGCCGCAAGCTCTCACCCGGAAAAGGACTTCATCGGGTTTGATCTGCGGTAAGGGATAATCGCAGTATTCGAGATTGCCGACTTCTCTTAAAACTCTCGCTTTCATAGTATCCATTCAGAATCCGCCTTTCAAAATCGTTTCAAAGGTTTCAAGGTCTTCAACAGTGGTGATCTTCAGGTTGCGCTCGCTGCCCCTGACCATACGGATCTCCATTCCGTGGCGGTAAGCGATCTCGCTGCTGCCCGCTGTAGCGCCGATCTCCTCGTCGCTGACCTCATTATGTATCTGATAGTATTTTTTGAATTTAAAGCTTTCGGGAGCCTGTCCCGCAAAAAGCTCGCTTCTTTTAAGCAGACATCCGATCTTCTCGCCGTCGCTGCTCTGATACACCGTATCCTTAACGGAAATAACGGGCATCGCGCCGTCGTAATCGGTCGCGCCCTTGATGCAGTCTGAGATGATCTCATCCGAAACGAGCGGACGCGCGGCGTCGTGAACGATAACGATCTCGGTATCCGGACAGGTTTCGGCGATACACTTCAGTCCGTTGTAGATGGAGTGCTGTCTGGTTTTTCCCGCGGGAGCATAGCCGCGGATCTTATCGACGCCGTACTTTCCGGCGTATTCCTCAACAAAATCCTGCCACTGCTCGCTGACGACAACAACGATATTATCGATCTCGGAATGCTTTTGAAAAATATCGAAACAGTAAGAAATAATAGGTTTGTCCTGAACCATCAAAAACTGCTTGGGGCAGTCAAGACCCATACGGCTCCCAACGCCGCCCGCAAGAATAATGGCGGTATTCATAAAATCCCGTTCCCTTCTCTGCCTTGAGAAAAATGCTTGTAACTTATTATAATATCATACCATAATATCAGAGCTCTTGTCAAATGACCGAAAATCAGGAATTTTGCTTTTCCTGTTCCTCCAAAATACGCACGGACCTTCTGATTCCTTCAGCCAAATCGACCCCCGGCTTCCATCCCAGCGCCAAAAGCCTTGAGCTGTCCAGGATCTCGGGGACGGTGCGCAGCGGCGAAGGCGCTTCTTCGGGCTCTTTTTCGTCCGCGGGATCAGCAAAAGCAAGCTTCATTCCCTTTTCGGGGAAAACCTCGCAGGCTTTTTTCGCGAATCCTCTTATAGTGACATCGGACGCTTTGTTGGCAATATTGTACGGTGTGACCGGCTCGCCCTTCAAAAGGATGAAAAGCAGCGCGGCAGCGGTGTCTGTAACATAACAGAAAGAACGCTTTGCGGCACCGTTGGACTTCAGAAGAATATCCTCGCCGCGGACGGCATTGGCTATAAACTGAGCCCAAACGCGGTCGTCTTCAAGCGAGCTGGCGCCGTAAATATAGCTCGGACGAGCCAGAGTAACGCGCAGGCCGTATTCATTGTGATAAGAAGCGGCAAGCGTTTCGGAGGCTCTCTTGCCCATCGCGTAGCAGTTTTTATAATCGGTAAAATCGATATAACCGTTATCGCTTTCGCTTATCGCGTTCTTCTCTCCGTAAATCACGCCGTAAACCTTGAGGCTTGAGACGACAAGCGTGCTTTTACTTTTGCTTTTGAGCGCGAAATCGAGCACGTTGGCAGTGCCGCTCAGGTTTGCGCTTATCGTGCCGACGGGGTCGGTCTCAAACTGAATATTGCTCGCCTGGCTAGCCGCGTGAATAACATAATCGGCAGGCTCGGCGTCGATCGGCTTTGTAACGTCCTGAACGCAAAGCGTCAGATCGCCGCGGTTCAACAGTTCGCCGAATTTTTTCTTAGCGCGCTCTTTATTGCGCACCAGCGCCTCAACGCGGATATTATCTCCGTATTTATCGTTGCGAAGCAAAAGCGCCGCCGTGAGATGGAATCCGATGAATCCGCCCGCGCCGGTGATGAGCACCGTGCTGTTTTTCAGCTTTTCAAACGGAACGCCGGAAGAAGCTATTTCTTCCAGATCGGCATAAACGCCGGGTTTTACGCAGTCCTTTACCTTAAATGCCATATTTGAGCTCTTCCTTTGCAAACCTCTTGTAGTTCTCGTAATAGAACTGAGAACGCAGGGTGATCAGATCCTCCGGAGTCGTAACCTTGATGTTGAAGCGCTCGCCCTTGAAGATATGGATCTTCTCCCCCAGCTCGATAAACAATTCGCTCGAAGATACCGGGTTGAGAATACCGCGGCGGTACGCTTCCTCGTGCGCCCACAGAATGCGCTCCATAGTGTAGCCCTGAGGCGCCTGAGTGATATACATTGTGTTTCTGTCGTAGCTTTTGCCGCAGAATTCACCGTCGGTGCTGTACAAAAGCGAGTCGATACTCGGCGTAACGGGAACGGCGGTATTATACTTTTCGGTATGCTCGATGCAGTCTGTGATCAGCTTTTCGGTGAGCATGGGACGAACGCCGTCGCAAATAAGGATTATATCGTCGCCTTCAAGCGAAAACTGAGCCGTAGCAACCACGCCGTTATGAATCGAATCGAAGCCGTTCGGACCGCCCGGAACAACTGCCTTGACCTTTTGGATGCCAAACTGCCTGATAAGGTTGTTGAGATAATCTATCCAGTCTTCCTTACAGGCGACCACGATCGCGTCCACTCTGGGATGATTGGCGAAATGCTCCATGGTATGAATAATTATCGGTTTTCCGCCGACCTCCAGAAACTGCTTTGGCAGATCGGATGACTCCATTCTTACGCCGCTTCCGCCCGCGAACAACATTGCTGTAATCATATCACAAGGCTCTCCTATCGAAAATTGTTATAATTACACTTATAGCTATTCTAAATTTACCACCAAAAGCCCGCTTTGTCAATTTACAGTCTTGTAATACCGTAACCAATGATTATTCTGTCTTGAAAAGTCCATATTATTATGATACAATTAGATTTGGAGTGATTTTTATGCAAAACATTAATAATCAATACAACTCAGCGCCATATACGATGCCGCCTGCATATATTCAGCCTAAACCCGATCCCAAGTATACCGAAAAACGATCATTGAGAAAAACCTCAAACGGTTTGGGATTCTTTTTGGTTGTATATTATCTCGTTATGCAGATAGTGATCACCGTTCTCGTAAGCGTTCTCAAGGGGCTCAACGGTGTTACGGACGAGCTTGTATACAGCGTAGAGGTGTTCGTTTACGCTGTATCGCCTCTGACCGCGTGCTTCTTTTACCGCGTTATCTCCAAAAACAGGATAAGCGATTATTTTCCGAAAAGCCATGTACCGATGAAAAAGCTTGTCCCGATGATACTTATCGGAATGGCTGCCGCTATGATCGCAAACGAATTCGCGATAATGTTTGACAACAACATTTCGATGTTCAATCTGAAAAACTACGCCCAGTCCGACGACGCCACCCAAACCTGGATGCAGCTCGTTTTCACCTTTATAACAACGGCTATTCTGCCGGCGTTTGCCGAAGAGATCGCATTCCGCGGTGTGTTTATGGGTGTTATGAGAAAATACGGCGACGCGTTTGCTATTCTGAGTTCCGCTTTGGTTTTCGGATTGATGCACGGAAACACTACACAGATCGTGTTTGCTTTCACCCTCGGATTGATCTTCGGATACCTTGACTGCAAGGCAAACTCGATCGTACCGTCGGTCATTCTTCATTTCGCAAACAATTTTTACGCGATTTTGCGCGACGGGATGAATACTTATTTAAACAACGATACGGCAAACATTCTTTTCGCGTCAACGCTTATAGTCACCTTCTGCCTGTTGGGTATCTTGTCGTTTATCTATCTTTCGCGTGCGGATAAGCAGTTTTTCAAGCTTTCCAATTCAGATAAAAACTGTTTCTCCGATACAGACACGCTCACCTTGAAGGAAAAGTTTTCTTCGTTCTTCGCGACCCCGGGCATCATTGTCTTTTGCGCGATGCTGATAACCGAAACGGTTTACAACCTGATACCTAAAGAAACCTTATCGCTGCTGATGGGAGCGTCATAACGTGGACAAAAAAGTGCATTATATGAACCGAGCGCTGGAGCTTGCCCGCGAAGCGTTTGACGACGGCGAGGTGCCTGTAGGCGCCGTTATCGTTCGTGACGACGAGATAATCGCCGAGGGAAGAAACCGCCGCGAAAAAGAAAAAAACGCCCTGCTTCACGCCGAAACGGACGCTATAAACAACGCCTGCAAAAAGCTGGGCGGATGGCGGCTGTGGAACTGCGAGATATATGTTACGCTTGAGCCCTGCCCCATGTGCGCCGGTGCTATAATAAACGCGCATATCCCGAAGGTTTATTTCGGCGCGTACGATTTCAAAAACGGCTCCTGCGGCAGCATAACCAATCTTTTTGAAATGCCTTATAACTTCAAGCCCGAATACGAGGGCGGCATTCTACAGGAAGAATGCTCGCAGCTGCTCAAGGATTTTTTTAAAACGTTAAGATAACAAGCAAATATAAATAGATAAAGGAATAATCACACAGGAGGAAAAAATGTTCAAGAAAAAACAAACAAGCCGCGTGCCCGTATCTCTGTTGACGGGTTACCTCGGCGCCGGAAAAACGACCGTACTTAATCATGTTCTTGCAAACCAGGAGGGCTACAAGGTCGCCGTTATCGTCAACGACATCGGCGAGGTCAATATCGACGCGTCTCTCATCGCTAAGGGCGGCGCAGTTACTCAGAAGGACGAAAATCTCGTTCCCCTGCAAAACGGCTGTATCTGCTGCACCTTAAAGGTCGACTTGATGAAGCAGATCATTGAGCTTGCGCGTTCCGGACGCTTCGACTATATCCTCATTGAAGCCTCTGGCATTTGCGAACCCGGTCCTATTGCCGGCTCTATCTGTATGCTCGACGGCACCCAGGAAGGCGCGAATCTCCCCGCGGTGGCATATCTCGACAGCATAACAACGATCGTTGACGCCAAAAGAATGGCGGATGAATTCGGTGCGGGCAAAGCGCTTCTCAACGACGATCTGGACGAGGAAGATATTGAAAACCTGCTTATCCAGCAAATCGAATACTGCACCACTATCATTCTGAACAAGGTCGATCTGGTCACCCCCGAAGAGAAAAAGGCGGTTCTCGAGGTCATCAAGGCTCTCCAGCCCGAGGCAAAGATAATCGAAACCAACTACGGTAAGGTCGACGTCGGCGAGATCCTTGCGACAAACAATTTTGATATGAGAAAGATCATGCAGAGCGCGGGCTGGGTAAAGGCGATGGAGCTTGAAGGCGAAAACTCCGAGACCATGCACCACGACGATGAACACGAAGAGCATCATCACGATCACCACGACCACGACGAGCATGACCATCACGAACATCATCACCACGAACACGAAGAACATGATGAACACGAGGAACACGGCCACGGCCATCACCACCATCACCATCATCACCACGAAGAAGGCGAAGCCGAGGAATACGGCATAGGCACCTTCGTTTATCAGAACGTAAAACCGTTCAATAAAGAAAAGTTCGAGCAGTTCGTTTTCGGTGAATGGCCTAAGGAGGTTATCCGCGCTAAGGGTCTTTTCTGGGTCACCGAAGCTCCGAACACCGCATATATATTTGAACAAAGCGGCAAGCAGAAATACGCCACCGACGACGGCGACTGGATAGCCGCCTTCCCCGAGGAGGACAGAAAAGAGATCCTCGAAATGAATCCCGACATCGCCAAAGCGTGGCATCCCGTTTACGGCGACAGAGTCAACAAGCTCGTATTCATCGGCAGAAAGATGGACAAGGAAGCAATCATCAAAGCGCTTGACAACTGCATCGCCGACGAAGCAAAATAAACACAAAAATGCTCTCCGAAAGCGTAAAAGCATAAGGAGAGCATTTATTCTTTTATAAACTTCTGCGGAAGATCCTCTCCGCTTTTTTCATCATCCGCGCAGTTGCGCGTGACCCGCATTTTTGTGTGATGGTACGCAGCGCCTCACCGAAAACGTCGGGCGGATTATGAGTCATTGAATGCGTGTCCGACCCAATAATATCGATCAGCTCTTTGTCAATAAGCTTTAAAAGACGGCGTTTGCGGAAAAAAGGCGTGTTCTGCGTGAAGTTTGAGATATTTGTCTGCACAACGACGCCAAGATCCTTCAGCCTAGAGATAACATCGGGATGGTCAAGCAGATCGGGATAACGCTCAACGTGCGGAATGACCGGGATAAGATTATAATTCTGAATAAGAATATAAAACCTCTGCAAGGTTCTTTCGTTGAACACGGTGCTGTAGGAAAACTCCGTGAGGATATATCTCGATTTTCCGTATGTGATACCCGAAAGATCATTGTTGTTGAACAGATAATCGGTGATATACACCTCACACCCCAACACCACATTAATATCCTCGGGAATGTATGGCGCAAACGCGTCAAAAGCCTCCTGCCTCTGAGCAAGATAATCCTCAAGACTTAATTCATTTGTATAGAAATGCGGCGTAAAACAGATATTTCTCACGCCCTGATTTTTAAGACTATCAATAAGCGTCAGGCTTTCCTCAACGGTTCTGGCGCCGTCGTCAAAATCGGGAATGATGTGAGAGTGCATATCAAAGAGTTCCATAATTCACCTTAAAGCTGAGCGCAGACGAGATCTCCCATCTCTTCACAGCTGACCTTGTTCATACCTTCCTCGTAAATATCGGGGGTACGGTTGTTTTCAAGCACCTTTGCGACAGCCGCTTCGATCGCCTCGGCAGCCTCGGGCTGACCGAGAGAATAGCGGAGCATCATAGCGACGGAAAGGATAGTCGCAAGGGGATTTGCGATGTTCTGACCGGCGATGTCGGGAGCCGAACCGTGGATAGGCTCATACAGACCGAGCTTTCCGCCGGAAAGACTCGCGGACGCCAGCATTCCGATAGAACCGGCGATCATCGAAGCCTCGTCGCTGAGTATATCGCCGAAAATGTTTGAGGTCACGATAACGTCAAACTGCTTGGGATTGCGGACAAGCTGCATAGCGCAGTTGTCGACATACATATGGTTGAGCGTGACCTCGGGATAATCCTCGGCAACGCGGATAACGGTCTCTCTCCACAAGCGTGAGGATTCAAGAACGTTAGCCTTATCGACGCTTGTTACGCGCTTGTCGCGCTTCATAGCAAGATCAAAAGCGACTCTGGCGATGCGCTCGATTTCGGGAACCGTGTACATTTCGGTATCCCATGCGGCTCTATTACCGTCAACTTCTTTTCTGCCGCGCTCGCCGAAGTAGATACCGCCGGTCAGCTCGCGCACGATCATAATGTCCATATTGTCGCCGATGATGTCGTCCTTTATGGGAGACGCGCTCTTGAGCGGTCCGAAAATGACCGAGGGACGGAGGTTAGCGAACAGACCCAGCGCTCCGCGGATACCGAGCAAACCTGCCTCGGGACGGTTATTGCCGGGCTGGTTGTCCCACTTGGGACCGCCGACCGCGCCGAGCATTACGCTGTCGCTCGCCTTGCACTTGGCGATAGTTTCTTCGGGAAGCGGCACGCCCGTAGCGTCGATAGCGCAGCCACCGAGCAGAGCCTCATCGTAAGTTACGGTGAATCCGAACTTATCTGCAGCCTTGTCAAGCACCTTGACAGCCTGGTTTACGATTTCGGGACCGATTCCGTCGCCCTTTAACAATGTGATTTTGTAATTGTTCATTTTGATTACTCCTTATATTTCACTTTCATTATCAACTTTTTCACAAGGGATACGTTTAAAGACCTCCGCCACCTTATCCCTCTGCCACAGCATAGGCGTGATGCGGATAGAATAACCGCAGCCGTTGTCCATTACCCACTCAAACGGCTTTGCCTGAGGCAATCCGTATACGGCAAGCAAGGTCATAATGACTCCGCCGTGGGTCACGATAACGCTGTCGGTGGTGCCTGTTTTCATCAAGCCCTCGACGATGCTCTCAAACATCTTGCAGACGCGTCGAACAAAATCGGCGTTGGACTCCCCTCTCGGCGGCTTTACGGTGTTGTCTCCGGCAAGCCACTTCTGAAAGTCCTCGCTGTCCTTTAGCTCTTCGGCGGTTTTACCTTCCCATTCGCCGAAATTGCACTCGGAAAGATTGGCTATGACAAGAGGCGTAATATTCGGATAAAGAATTTTACACGTTTCCGTACAGCGCTTCAGGGGGCTGGAAAAAACCACCTTTGTATACGGATAATCCTGCTCGAAATCAAGCTTTCTGAGCGCCGCCTTTCCCTTGTCAGAAAGAGGCGCGTCGGTGGTTCCGATATACTTTCCCGAAAGCGTTTCGTCGATCGCTCCGTGACGAATAAAATGAATGACGTATGACTTCATAAAAATCTCCAAAGGATATTTACAAATTGTTGTGTTTAGATTATACTATATGTATAGTGCAAAACAACTTACAACGTATTATTATACTATTAAACAAAATGAGGTGTCAAGGTTTTGAACAAGGAATTTCCGAGAATTATTACTTTTTTAAGAAAAGAACGCGGACTCAGCCAAAAGCAGGCGGCTGCCAACCTGGGGATCTCTCAGGCGCTGCTCTCTCACTACGAGAAAGGTATCCGCGAGTGCGGGCTTGATTTTCTCTCACGAGCTGCGGATTACTACGAGGTTTCAACAGACTATCTTCTCGGCAGGACCGTACAGCGCAGCCTGGGAGACGTTGCCGCCGATATGCCCGAAAGCGACGAGATACATCACCGCAAGGGCAATATGATAAACCAGATCAACCGCAAGCTGCTTATGAACACCACCACGGTGATTTTTGATTTACTGGCGCAGATGGGCAGCAAACGCCTGACGAACGTCGCAAGCAATTATCTGATGTGCGCTGAATATCAGATCTTCCGCGAGATATACTGTGCCGAGGAAAGCAACACCCAAACGATGTTTTCACTCGATCAAGGCAGATATAAAAACCTCACCACCGCGTCGATGATCCAGGATCTGGAATATGCGGGAGCGGTCATCGAACGCGAAAAACTCGCCCTTGCCCTTTCCCCCGACATAATCTCGGGCTACTTCGACAAAGGCGCGTCCTCGCTTTTCAATCTTATTCAGTTCTCCGAAAGAAACGTCAGAAATCATAATAAGTCGGATAACTGACTTTTATTCCAGCGGCTCCAATCCGTATTCGGCGAGCTTTATGTTTGTCTTAACAACGGAGATCCGGTTCTCCACCGAAAAGATTATGATGGAGTCACGGGTATCACGGGCATACAGCGGGGCGTAACCGCATTTTTTCAGCACCTGCTGACATTCGTCGACCTTCAGCTTCAAACCGAAGCAGAGCATTATCACTTTGTCGCGGGAAGGCTTTTTGCCGCTGTCTCCTCGCAAAAGCTCATAGCAATATTCACGCTTTATGTTAGAGCCGCGCGCGACATCCGCCTTGCTGATTCCGTTCTTCACCCTGTAAAACTCAAGCAGCTCTGAAAGCGAACCGAAGAATATTTCGCTGTCGTTTTCTTCAAAGTATTCTTCTACGCTGTGCTTGCTTTTCAGGCACTTCATAAGATCATCCGTTGATTTTTTCATTTGACACGATCCTTTCTGTATATATGATATTATTTATGCTGACAAATTGCAAGAGGTAGCTATGCAAAACCAAACTAATTCTTTTATATGGGACATTGCTTTTCTGGCTTCCGTCAACCCGTACACCGACATAGTACGGAACAATCAAACAAATCAAATAATGCTGAGAAGGGTTTCTTCTTCCGAGAATCTGCCCGTTATGCGCGCGCTGTCAGCAATTCGCCATCCGAACCTGATGACGGTATATGACGCGCGGATGATGAACGGAAAATGCGTCAGTCTGTGCGAATTCATCAACGGCGTCACGCTTGAGCAAAGCGTGGAAAATCAGGGACTGTTTGACGAAAACGGCGCACGGCATATTCTCTGTCAGATCTGCGACGGTTTGACCGCGCTTCACAACGGCGGTATGGTCCATCGCGACATAAAGCCGTCTAATGTAATGCTTGAAAATAACGGCAATGTCAAGATAATCGATTTTGACATAACGCGAATGACAAACTCGGCAAAATCGCGTGACACCCGTATTCTCGGCACCGAAGGCTACGCGTCTCCGGAACAGTTCGGCTTTTCACAAACCGACGCTAAAGCCGACATTTACTCCTGCGGTGTTCTGCTTAATTTCCTGCTGACAGGAAAGCTTCCGAACGAGATGCTGTACCGGGGAAAAGCTACCGACATCATTTCACAGTGTATAGAAATGGATGGGAAAAACCGTTTTGAAAGCGCGGACGAACTAAAAAAGGTCCTGCTCGGGCAAAAGCGATTCAGGCGCAGACAAATCCGCGGATTGCCGGGCTATCGCGGCGGCGCGGGACTTAAAGTGCTGACAACATTCCTGATAATGATATGGATCTTCTTGCTGATAATGTTTGTTGACCTGCTGTCGAAAAACTACACCGAACACCCAAAGCTCTTTTGGGGACAGCTTGTACTGGCGCTTGATGTTTTGATATTCTGGTCAGCGCTCCCCTACTGCTTCTTCGGCGACATTTTTACGCTTTCAAACATAATCAGCCGCAAAAACCCGCATAACGGCAAAGTAGTTTTGAATATGCTTGGCGTCGCGTCGATCATCGCGGGCTTTGTATTATTTATTCTGGCTTTATGGCTATCATAACACAAAATTAAAATAATGGTGTATGCTGCCGGCATACCAAAAATAAAGAGTAACCCTGTATGATTAATACAAAGGTTACTCTTTTTGCGTATGTGAGATTCATTTTATTTCCTGCTCCAAGCTGTCAAACTCCGGAGTGGAAAAGAATTCGCCGAGAGTTATTTCCAAACCGTCGCAAAACTTTTTTACGGTAACAACGGAAATATCTCTGCGGTTGGGATCCATCATACTATACGCGGTGGAGGGAGTCACGCCCGACAAGGTCGCAAGCTCGTTGGTGGTTATGCCTCTCTCCCCGCAAATCTCTTTGAAGCGCCGCGCTATCAAATCCTTAACGCCCATAACATCACCTCAGACATATTGTACAAAAAATTACGATTCTGCGTATACGCACTTGCGTAATAGCGTACATTATGTTATAATATGACTAAAGCAATAAAAATTATTCTTAAAGGAGCGTAATTATGAAAAAAACAAAAATACTCACCCTGCTTTTGGCAGGAACACTGACATTTTCTGCGCTGGCATTTACAGGCTGCGGAGAGAAAGAAGAGAATCACAAAGAATCCTCTGTTACAGAAGCGGAAGAAACGACAGAAGCTCCAAAGGAGCTTGAACTTCCGATTTCCAGCGATGAAGCACTTAAAATGAATTATGATGAATTACAAAGATTATTTGTTGACGCGGGTTTCAAAGAAACCTCTGTCGAAGAGCTAAACGATCTCGACAGCGCAGATGACAAACAAAACGGCGTAATAAAGACCGTTATGGTCGACGGACACGAATCCTTTAATAAAGGTGATAAAATGATGTCCGATGTAAAAATTTTTATACGTTACCACTCCGTCAAATACGGACATATTCCCGTAGATAAATACGATTTTGAAGATGATGACCCTGAGCTTAACTATGAAGATGTTATTACACAATTTGAAAAAGAGGGCTTCACAAACATTACTACGAGAGCCTTTGAGGACAGCACCAAAACAGAAGGTACAGTAAAAGATATTTCCGTTGATGGAGAAAGTTGTATAACTGACTATATCGGAGTTGCAACGGTGGACGCTAAAATTGTAATAACTTACTACACAAGTAAAGAAAACGGTTTTGAAGATAGTAAACCGGAAAGCAAAAATGAAAGCAAATCAGATGATTCCGAAGGAGTTTCTTCAAGCTTCAAAGAAACAATGGATAAATATGAAAAGTTCTTTGATGATTATATCGAGTTCATGAAAAAATACAAGGAAGATTCCGGTAATCTTGAATTGATCAGTGAATACACAAAATGGATTTCCGACTATTCCGATATGCTTAATGAGATGAATAAAATCGACAAAGACAGTCTCAGCACAGAGGATTTAAACTATTATATCGAAGTTCATACTCGAATTCTTGAAAAACTCGGAAATATTGAGTAACATACCAACGGGGCAAGCATTTCGCTTGCCCCGTCGGTTTTTTAAGGAGATACATTAAGAAAAGTGGTAGTGATCAATTATTTACAGTGTGCCGTCGCTGAGTGCCGGGATCATCACGGAAATTTCCAGATTCCCGTTGCGGCAGCGCAGTTCGTCGATAAACTGCTGGACCTGCTCCTCGCTTTTAAGCTCTACGCGGTAGCTGAGCTTATAAAGGCTGCCCATATTCGTAGTCTTGACATTCATCAGCTTGCTGTTTTTGGTGTATTTTTCAAAAACATCGTCAAACCCATGCGCGTAGTTAAGATCCTCGGGAACGGTGATCCTGAGTTCCCTCTGCAAATCGTCCTTCTCCTTGATGTTCACGAAATTTGAAAGCACCATCACAAGAGAAACCACGATCACAAACGCCGCAGCGAGCGCGAGATAACCCTTTGCAGTAGCCAAGCCCGTTGCCATTGCGAGGAAAATACTGACGATCTCCTTCGCCGAGCCGGGTGCGCTTCTGAAACGAACCAGTGAAAACGCGCCCATTACCGCGACGCCCGCGCCGACGTTATCGTTTACAAGCATAATTACCATCTGAACGATCACCGGCAGCAGCACAAGTGTCAGAAGAAAGCTCTTTGTCTGTCTGCTTTTGAATCCCGAAGCCCATGCTATTATAACGCCAAGCGCAAGGGAAACCAGCGAGCATATAAAATAGATCGATGATGTGAGTTGGTCGGATGATGAATATATCGGTTGAAAAATAGTATCAAGCACAGATTTGTCCTCCCTTGTAATTGTGTTTCCTTTCCTCGGTGATCCGATACGCCGTTCCGTATTTGGAAAAGCTTCCGGGGAAAATGTTTAGCTCCGTCAAAGCTTGTGTGAGCCACAGCGGCATAGCGCTGAGCGCCTTGATCTCCATAATGCACAGGCTATGGTCTAAAATCCTTTCACCGTAGTGTCCCTTTGACAAGTCGAGATTATCGGTGCGGAACCTTACGTTTCTGTCAAAGGTGACTCTGAGCTCGTGATCGGTCTTGCTGTAGAAAGCCGTGCGGTCATACGCGATGAACATTTTCGGGGCTATACCTTTGTAGTATTTCATCGCCCAGTCGATCTCGCGCATAATCTGCGAATCGTTGGGCTTTACCCCATTGTTGATGTAATCCATCGCCTTTGTGTATTCAAGCGTTTGTCTGCGCTTGTAAACAACTCCGTTGTATTTCTTTTTCAGCTCCAGAAAAACGTTGCTGCCTTGCTTTGGTGTTGAGTAACTTCTGAGTCTGAGCTTTTCCTTATACATCGGCTTTTCCATAGAGCTGCGGATCAGCCTGAAATTATCGGTGTCGAAATACAGCGAGCAGACGGTGCTTTCTCCGTATTCATCGGGCTTGATATAGCTGCTGATCTTCTCAAGCAGCGCCCTGCGCTGGCTGAGAGTTAGAATGTATTTCTTTTCGGTTCTTTCAAAAACTGTTTGGATCTTCATTTTGAGAACCCCTTTCCTTATCGTCTGGCTGTATTATAGTTTGTCAACCTTAAAAAAGCCTTAAAAATTTAAAAAAGTTAAATAATTTTTTCAAAAAAGTTTTTTCAGCGTTTTTTAAGGCTTGTGATGTAGAATCCTAACTGTTATAATAAGTATATATAACCTTATATTTAGAAAGGATGATTTGATGCAGGTACTCGTAGTTGAAGATGAAAAGCGCCTGGCGCAGGCTTTAAAGCAGATACTCACCGAACAGAAATATATGGTCGACGTTGTCCACGACGGCAACGACGGACTTGATTACGCTTTAAGCGGAATATATGACGTGATAATTCTCGACATTATGATCCCCTACCGCGACGGCTTTCAGGTAGCGTATGAATTAAGGAAAAATAAAATCGACACTCCGATTCTGATGCTGACAGCTAAGGATACTGTTCCCGACAAGGTCAGTGGACTCAACAGCGGAGCCGACGACTATATGACAAAGCCGTTCGCTCCCGAGGAGCTGCTCGCGCGAATCAAAGCTCTCACCCGCAGGCGCGGCGAGGTGATGCTGGACGAAACCGATTTCGGCGACTTCAACTTCAACGCCTCGACCTGTGAGCTAAGCAAGGACGGAAAATCGGTTCACCTCAACTTCAAAGAGGCTGAAATATTAAAGCTTCTGCTAGCGAACCGCGACACGATCATTTCAAAGGAAGACATCATAACCAAGGTTTGGGGCTATGACTCCGACGCAGGCTCAAACAACGTTGAAGCGTATGTTTCGTTTTTAAGAAGAAAGCTAAACTTCATCCAATCCACCACGGAAATCAAATCAATCAAGAAAATGGGCTACAGACTGGAGCAGAAAAATGATTAAAAAACTACGGCGGCGCATAATCATAATCAATATGGCGCTGATAGGGACCGTTATTCTCGGCATTTTTACAGCTGTAAATATCAACAGTTATACAAACTCGGTAAAAAGCCTTGAGCAAGGGATCAATCAGCTTTTGGAAAGAGATAAAAGATTCGAGAAGATCAACGAAAACGGTGAAAAAGAATTCAAAGAGCGCGATGGCGACGACTCCGACGACCAACCCGATGACGAACCGCCTTTTGACGACGAAACGCCTAGATTTGAAAAATCCGGACCCGGCAACAACAATCCCATTGAAATCAGCTCTTACATCATAGTTACGCTCGACAGCAACGGCGAGATCACCGAAAAACAGGAAACGAACGTCACGATGGACGAAACCGATCTGCAGGAATGTCTTAACCAGGCAAAGAATCAGAACGGTGAGATCTCTGACTATTCGCTGATGTATGTTCGCCGCGAAATGATGGGACAAACAAAGATAGCATTCGCGAGCACCGGTTATATCTACACGAATCTGCAAAGCTCGCTTATAATCAGCTCCGTGCTTTTTGTCGGCAGTCTGGCTGTGATTTTCCTAATTAGCCTGTTCCTTTCGGGACTTGCGGTAAAACCGGTGCAAAAGGCGTGGGATCAGCAAAAACAATTTGTAGCCGACGCTTCTCACGAGCTGAAAACTCCGCTGACTGTCATTCTCGCCAACAACAACATTATGATGTCGCATAAAGACTCTAAAGTCTCGGACGAGCAGCAATGGCTTGAGAGCACGCAGGAAGAAGCAAATCATATGAAAAAGCTGATCGATGAAATGCTCTTCCTCGCAAAATCCGACGCAGGAGAAACAAACCTTCAGATGTCGGATGTTGATTTCAGTGAGATCGTCGAGGGCTGCGCGCTCAACTTCGAACCCGTCGCTTTTGAAAAGGAAGTTGTTATCGATACTCAGATCGACCCCGGTATAGTTATAAACGGAAACGCCACTCAGCTAAACCAGCTGGCGCATATTCTTGTCGACAACGCGGTAAAATACGCCGACAACGGAACAAAGGTAACTATCGTGCTGAACAAAAAGAATGACCGGACACACTTCTCGGTAAACAATTTCGGCAGCGTTATTTCAAAAGAAGATATGGAGCACATTTTCGACCGATTCTATCGCGCGGAAAAATCCCGCACAACTAAGGGCTACGGTCTTGGACTTTCGATTGCTCAGAGGATCGTTCAGAGCATGAAGGGAAAGCTCACGGTCGAGAGTTCGGAAGCAAACGGAACGACGTTTTCGGCGGATATTTAAAAGCAGAAACATAAACATCGGCGGCACAGCCTAAGCTGTGCCGCCGTAAATTATGCTTTGATCGTGGAAGGATTCCTTAAATCAGTTATGGAAAGGAATCACATTAGCGTTGGGATTAACATCGGGATCAGCATCATAGAATGTCAGGTAGTTGCCTGTATCGATCTTGCTGTCGTCGATGACGATCCACATCTCGTTGTAACCGAAGCCCTTGCAGTCAACGGTCTGAGTCTTTCCTCCGTTGGAGACGATAACGTTATATGTACCGGCTCCCGAATATGTGAAGTCATAATCATACCAACCGGTATCGGGATTCATAGTAGCCGCTCTGCCGGGCCATGTGCCGCCGGAGTAGTTGCCGTAATCCTTGCCGTCAAGGTCGCTGCCCCAGATCCAAAGGGTAGGATTCCAGGTCAGAGAACCGCTGTGCTTCAGGTGAAGCGATACGTCGGGGCTTCCCTCACTGTAGTAGTAATCAACATGAAGAGTCTTGCCGAACGGTATTCTACCCTCTGTAACAGCGGGAAGTCTTGTCTCATCAAGCTGATAGCCCATTACATAATACTGATTGGTCGTGAAGGGATCGCCGACTCTGCCGTCAATGTTAACGGTATCGGTAAGCTTGTTCAGCTCACCGGTAGAATCGGTATAGTAATAGTTGACCTCAACGCTGCCTTCGGCTATGCGCATCTCGGCAAGATACATCTGAAGCATCGTAACGTCAAGGATTGAAGAAATGCCGTCATAGTTGAAGTCGAGATTAGCGAATTCCTCGTCGCTGACGGTTTCAAACTCAGCCAGTATTCTCTGATAAACAGTTACGTCATCGATCGTGATCTCACCATCGTGATTGACATCACCGAAGAGAGTGATTGAATCGGGAACATAGTTGGTGTAAACGTATGTTACTCTCTGCTTGGTTTCGGAGTATGTTCCGGAAGCATTGCCCTGTACGGAATCAACAACATAAGTGTTGGGTACGGACGCGGAAGGAGAAGCAACATATCCGGTTCCGATCTCACCGTAGAGAGTTGCGGGTTCGGCAAGCTTATTGCCCTTGCTGTCAACGAAATTGATCTCAACATAACCGACGTTATCGGTGATGCCGGCGGACTGATAGCCTGCCTTATCAACCGCTACAAGAGTAGATTGTGCGGGAACGCTTATCTTTTTGCCCTTAACGGTGCCCAAAGAGGTAACGCCTGCGATGTCGCCCTTGGCGATGATGACCCATTCAAAGTTAGCATCTACGGTCGTATCCGAAAGTGTGATGGACTGAACGCGGTTAGTGGAGTTATGGATAACCGCCATCTTGTTCCATTCGCCTTCCTGATCGTTGGTGATGGTATAAGCTACATATCCGGAATCATCGGTGAGCTTGCCGTTGAACACGAACTTATCGGCATAGCTGTTGTCGGCAGCGCGCAGCGGAGTGAACGCCTTCTTGATCTTCATCATTCCCTTGTAATAGGAAACAAGATCAGCGTAATCTACGAGATTCTGCCAACGGATCTTATTGATTTCGGGAGAAGACTTATAGCTGTTGGTATCGCCGAACTTGGTACGGCCCATCTCTTCACCCGCCAGAGTGAAGGTGACGCCCTGAGAGGTGTATAGGATACCGGCAGCCATCTTGTTGACCTTGACCGCGCTGTCGTTTCTTACGCCGTATTCATCATAGGTATAAGAAGCCGCGATCTGGTCGTAGATCGTTGCGTTGTCGTGGCAGTCGGCGTATGTAACGGTCTGCTCGGGAGCCTGAGACGTCCAGTCTCTTGCATCCGTAGTGTTTGCGCGAATACCGGATTTAACGTTCTTAGCGTAAGAAGCGTTACCAGCGATAAAGCCCTTCTCAGTGATATCAAATACAGTACCCTTGATACCGTTGCGGACTACGTCGTTGAAGAAAGCAACTCTGGAATCAAGCTGAGCAGCGTTCTTCTGAACGCCCTGATAATACTTAGCGCCTGTGCAGGTCGTTGCGGGATAGGTGGAGGTTCCGCCTGTCCAGCCTTCGCCCCAAGTAGTAAGTCTGCTGTCCTCAACGTCCATCGCTTCGCGAATGATATTCATGGTTTCGGTGTCCATCAGACCCATAAGGTCAAAGCGGAATCCGTCAACATGATACTCCTTGACCCAGTGCATGATAGAATCAACAACATATTTTCTGGTCATTGCGCGCTCGGTGGAAACCTCGTTTCCGCAGCCGGAGCCGTTGGAGAACTCTCCTGCCTTGGTCATGCGATAGTAATAATCGGGAACTGTCGCCTGGAAGCAGGAATCGTCCTTATAGTTAGAATATGTGTGGTTATAAACAACGTCCATTACAACGGAAATGCCTGCGTTATGCAGAGCCTGGATCATAGCTTTACATTCTCTGATACGCACGTTGCCGTCGTAGGGGTTAGTTGAATATGAACCCTCGGGAACATTGTAGTTCTGCGGATCGTAACCCCAGTTGAACTGATCGTTAGCGCCCGCCTCGTTGATCGACTGGAAATCATAGAAGGGGTTGAGCTGAACAGTGGTTACGCCCAATTCCTTGAGATAGTCGATACAGGTAGCTATCTGACCCTCGCCGTTGAGAGTCGTGCCTGTTTCGGTAAACGCCATAAACTTTCCGCGGTTCTGCTCACTTACGCCCGAAGCCTCGTCCCAAGAAAAGTCCTTTACGTGGAGTTCCCAAACCGTAGAATCGGTCTGCTTTTCGGGAACAACGTGGGTATCGCTTTCCCAGCCCTCGGGATCGGTGCTGTTGAGATCACAAACCATCGAACGTCTGCCGTTTACGCCGGTGGCAACGGAATAAACGTCCTGAGTTTCGGCTGTCTGCAACGCGCCGCTCTTGGGATGAGCCGATGTGATGGTGTAGGTGTAGTAGGTGTTTACGATGTCGCCGGTAACGGTCGCTGTCCAAACACCGGTCCAATTGTCGCCGTCCATCAGCTTTTTCATCACAACAGAGCCGAGATCGGCATGACCGGGTTCGCTGTCAGAGCCGGTTGCGTAACGGTTGAGCGTTACTTCTGTAGCGGTAGGAGACCAAACCTTGAATATGGTCTGTTCGGGAGAATAGGTAGCTCCCAGATCGTCTCCTGTGTAGGTATACTGCGCGTCGATCGCCTCACATGCAACCACATACGGATTGGCAGTCGCGCCGACGGAACCGTCCTGCGCGGCAGCAAAGCACGCGATCACACTTGAGGATAAAAGCAGACATACCACAAGAACAGAAGAAACTATTTTTTTGGATATTCTCATTTCAAATCCTCCTTGATAAAAATTTTTGGATTTATTTTTTCCGCAAAAGCGGATTCTTACCTATAGTTTTATTCAGAGATATCCATATTATCTCTTATCTTTTTTCTTCGCTTGAAGCCTGAGGAAATGACCGAGGCTATGCAAAGAACAAATATGATACCTACTCCGGCGAATACGAAGCCGACAGCCTTTTTCATCGGGTCGGGCTCGTTGAGATAGTTGAAGATAACGTTGATCTCACCCTTTTTGAAAACGCCTGAGCACTGCTCGGGAACTTTGATCAGCGTTTTTTCCTCGTACTCGTTTTGCTGAAGGTTATATGCCTCTCCCTCTTTGCCGGTCAGAGTTTTTGTTTCGATGACCTTTCCCGAGTCGTCCATATATATGGCATTGACCTTGCAAAGCTTCTTGTCGGTGTCATCGGTCACACGGGTATATTTGTATAGCACAACTATATCGTTTTCGGTCAGAACGCCCGCGCCGTTTGTGGGGAGCGCGTCGAGCAAAAGCATATGATCGTCAATTTCCGGAAGATCGGGCGTGCAGTATTTCTGACCTACGCGGTTGCGGATCACGTATGAATCAGCCAGATCGGAACCGTTTATATCGTCGACGAACCTTATCGAAACATTTGCCATCTTTCCGGTATACGGCGTCACATAAACATCGACTTTGCTGACTTTTTCGGAAAACTCGCCGCGTTTGTCGCCCGAGACGGAATCTATATCATAATTGTGCTTTCCGGCGATCTGATATACGTCAAACACGCTTCCCAAAGCGTCGGTGACGACCTGGGTCTTGAGCTTTTCCTTGGATGAATTATCGTAGTAATTGATAACCAGCGCGCCCTCGTAATCGGTGATTCCGGCGCTTTCATAACCCTTTTTGTCTACAAGGATCGCCGCCGAATGAGGCTTTACGTTAACGCTGCCGGAATGGACGCCCAGATTGTCGAGCCCTGCGGTGTTTTCATCGGCGATCTGGACCCATTCGCCCTCGACGGAAATGTTTTGTTCTTCATCGGTTCCGTTGAAAGCAACGCAAACGGTATTCCACTTTCCTTCTTCGGTGTTCGGGATAGTGAACGCGCTGACGCCCTTGGGAACGCCGCTGATGGAAGTGATATTGTTAGCGGTCATAGCCGTGCAGTCGGTGAACGCCGCAAAGCTGTCGCGAATTTTCATCAAACCGCGGTAATACTCGATTATGTCGCTGTATTCCAGCAAATTCTTCCAGTCGAGCATATTCTCCTCACGGCTTGAGGCGTAGGAGTTTTCGTCGCCGTCCTTGCTGCGGGCGAATTCCTCGCCTCCCAGGAAGAAGGGTATGCCCTGAGAAGTCATTACGATCGCCGCGGTGAGCTTGTTCATCGCGACAAGATCCTCATGGCGCACGCGATATTCATCGTTGCTGTATACGGAATCCACAAGCTTGTCATACAAGCAGAGGTTGTCGTGGCAGGATGCGTATGTCACGCATTGGGTGGGAGCATTAGCCCAGCCGAGCACGGACTGTCCCAAAAATCCGGTTTTTAAGGATGATCTGCCTTCGCCGCTTTGGACAAAGCCCTTGTCCTTTCCGGCTGTGCTGCCCTTTATGGCATCGCGGATAGTATCATCAAAAGCACCGATCCTGTCGCTCATCTGTGAAAGGTTCTGCTGATTAGCCATAACGGTGCCGTCGTCAGCCTTTGTTTCCATATTCCAGGCTTCGCCGTACATAATGATCTGCTTGCCGCTTCCGTCTTCATAAAGCTCATCGAGCGCGCTGCGGATCTCGTTCATCGTTGTAACGTCGTGCAGTCCCATAAGATCGAAACGGAAACCGTCGATGTGGTATTCCTTAGCCCAATATGTGACGGAGTCTATCATATATTTGCGGAACATCAGATGCTCGGACGCTGTATCGTTGGAGCAGCCGGAGCCGTTAGAGAAGGTTCCGTCGTCGTTCATCCGGTAGTAATAATTCGGAACAGTGTATTGGAACCAGGATTCCGCGGAGTATGTATGGTTGTATACAACGTCCATAATAACGCCGATACCCGCGTTGTGAAGCGCCTGGATCATCTGCTTGCATTCTTTGATCCTGACCGCGCCGTCCTTCGGATCGGTGGAATAAGAGCCTTCGGGGACATTGTAGTTGACGGGATCGTAACCCCAGTTGTACTGCTTCATTATGTCCTTGCTCTCGTCAATTGAACCGAAGTCGTACATCGGCATTATCTGAACATACTTTACGCCGAGTCTCTTAAGATAGTCGATACAGGTCGGAGTTCCGCCCTGAACGCCGTTGACAGTCGTGCCTTCCTCGGTAAAAGCAAGAAACTTTCCGCGGTTTTCTTCACTTACGCCGCTTGAAGGCGACGAAGAAAAGTCCGCGACAGAGATCTCCCAAACGGAAGCCTTTGTTTGCTGTGAAACCAAAACGTGCTTGTCACTGTCCCAGTTGTCGGGATTCGTCTGAGAAAGATCGACCACCATACTGCGCTTGCCGTTCACGCCGCAGGCACGGGCGTATAAATCGGCTGATTTATGAGTGGTTTTGCCGTGAGTGATGCTGAAATCGTAGTATTTGCCCGTAAGCTTTCCGGCAACCGATCCCGACCAAACGCCTGTTTTCTTGTCAAGCGTCATTTTTGTGGTCTTGATGGGCGATTTGCTCTCTTCTTCGCTTCCCTTATCATAAATGTTGAGCGTAATTGCCGAGGCTTTCGGTGACCAGACTTTGAATTCGGTGGTGTTATTTTTGAAGCTAAAGCCCAAATCATCACCTGAATACGCAAGCTTATCCAATTCCTTGGCATATGCCTGATAATCGGTTGTTTTCTTGCTGTCCGCGGCAATCGCGGGTGTTGCAATAGCGCCTGTCATCATAACCGCCAACACTCCTGTTAATATTTTTTTAAAACGCAAAGCATTGCCCCCCGTTTTACTGATTTGATACATCAATCCATACTTGTTTTATTATATCATTTTATCATAAACAGCAAGCTAATTTAATTCTATTATAGAATTATTCATCATTCTTATACGATTTGAACTGTAGAAAATTGCGATTAAAATATGTGCAATTTGTCAATCAAAGTTTAATCAGGCTCGGAAAACAAAAAAACCGCGGATCAACCGCGGTTTTTTTCTAAGTACTTTAATATTTGCTCATCGTCCCAAAGACCTAAATCGTCGGTCCCGGCGAGGTATTCGTTGTGATGGCGCACTTCGTGATGAAGGATATGCTCCATTTTCCGATAAAACTCTTCCTTCGGCAGATTGCCGTAAACACGCGCGATGGAACCGTAGTAAAAAACTATCGAGTTTCCGATAAGATCGCGCTTGTACTCTCCGAGAATATACAGGTCGTTGTTGCGCGCCACGGGATGATACTTGACCTGAGGCACGATGGATATTCCGCCGTTGAGCTCACGATATAATTCATACGGCATAGAATCGGCGATTTCGTCGAGCATTTGGGCGCATTCTTCAAAACTAATCATAATATCTGTTAATAGTCAAGGTAGTCCTTGAGCTTTCTGGAGCGGCTGGGATGGCGAAGCTTTCTGAGCGCCTTTGCCTCGATCTGGCGGATACGCTCACGTGTAACGTTGAATTCCTTTCCGACTTCTTCGAGGGTACGGCTTCTGCCGTCCTCAAGACCGAAGCGGAGCTTGAGCACCTTTGCCTCTCTGGGCGTAAGGGTGGAAAGAACGTCCGCAAGCTGCTCGCGAAGCATGGTGTGAGACGCAGCGTCCGCGGGAGCGGGAGCGTCGTTGTCGGGGATAAAGTCGCCGAGATGGCTGTCCTCTTCCTCACCGATCGGTGTTTCAAGAGATACAGGCTCCTGAGCCACACGCATTATCTCGCGAACCTTGTCAACGGGCATATCGATCTCTTCGGCGATCTCATCGGGAGAAGGCTCGTGACCGTTTTGGTGAAGCAGCTGGCTCTGCACCTTTTTGACTTTATTTATAGTTTCAACCATATGAACGGGGATTCGGATCGTGCGCGCCTGATCGGCGATAGCACGGGTTATAGCCTGACGGATCCACCATGTGGCATATGTTGAAAACTTGAAGCCCTTGGTGTAGTCGAACTTTTCGACCGCCTTGATCAAGCCGAGGTTGCCCTCCTGGATGAGATCCAAAAACTGCATTCCTCTGCCGAGATAACGCTTTGCTATACTTACGACAAGGCGCAGATTTGCCTCGGAAAGGCGCTGCTTTGCGGCAACATCTCCGTTAGAGATCCTGATAGCGAGGTCGACCTCCTCCTCACTGGTGAGAAGCGGCACCCTGCCTATTTCTTTAAGATAGACCTTAACAGGGTCGTCGTTGGTCACATTCTGCTCACCGGACGGCGTTGGAGAATCCTCGTCTTTATTGTCGTCGATGGTGATATCGATGTCATCGATTTTCAGGTCTTCAAAATCCTCAACAATCTCAATTCCCTGAGCCTCTATCATCTCATAGAGTTTTTCAAGCTTTTCAGGGTCGATATCCTGCTCGCCTATCGCGTCAAGAATATCCTGATTGGTGATCTGACCTTTCTGCTTTCCGAGCTCAATAAGTTCTCTTGCGATGGATCTTTTCTCCTGCTGTGGCATACTATCTTTCCTTTCACTTTTTGGAATCCCTTATTTTTTTAAGGTAGTCGTTGAGTTGTTCGCCGCTCATATTTTCAACTTCATCGCGTTTGAGCTTGGCGCTTTCCTCTTTGATGACCTTTATATATTCGGCAAGCGTTTTTTTGGTTTGCGCTACGCTTGCGTGTTTGCTTAGCATCCTGTAAACTTTTGAGCACTCATCGCCCGAAAAATCAGCGCTGATGCTGTTCAGCGGGTCTTTTCCGTCTTTTATCCTCTGCAAGAAATACTCATAATACCGGCGCATCAGAGAGTTCTGAAACTGATCTGATGTTATCTGCTCCTCGATCGACGACGCCGAATCGGGGTTCTTGATTAGATATACGATAAGCGCTTCCTCGGCAGACGAGCTTCGCGGCACCTTTGCCCTGTCCTTGTCGATCCTGTCCCCTCTGCCGCTGAGCTCCGTGCGGATCTTTTGCTGTTGCTTGCGGTAATCCTCGCGGTAGCGCTTTCGGCTGAGCTTCTTGAGCTGCTCCGAAAAGGCGTTTTTATCGATTTCAAACTCCTTGCACAGTTTTGAGGCATAAACATCCTGCTCAATAGGACTTTGGATCGAAGCGATAACTGCAGCCGCGGCTTCGAGATACCCGACCCTTCCGTCGGCGGTGTCGAGCAGATAGTCGGCTCTGAGCTTTTGCAGGCGATAGTCGATGTCGTTTCCGCTTTTTTCCATAAGAGCCGCAAACGCCGCGGGACCGTCGGCACCCTGGGATTTGATATACTCGTCGGGGTCCTTTCCGTTCGGGACAGTAAGCACACGCACCAGAAGCCCGGCGTTTCTCAGAAGCGGGATAGCTCTTGAAGTCGCCTTCTGCCCCGCTTCATCAGCGTCATAACAGATAATGACCTCGTCGGCGTAGCGCTTCATCAGCATAGCCTGCTCGCTTGTCAGCGAGGTGCCGAGCGTCGCGACGGCGTTATTAAAGCCTGCCTGGTTGACAGCGATGACGTCCATATATCCCTCGCACAGCAGCAAAGTCCGCGTTCCCGCGTTTTTGGCGTTGTTAAGGGAAAAAAGGTTTTCGCTTTTTTTGAATACCGGAGTATCGGATGTGTTGAGATATTTCGGCTTTTCGTCCGTCATTATCCTTCCGCCGAAAGCGATAACATTACCTCGCAAATCAATTATCGGGAAAATAACGCGATTTGAAAAACGGTCATACACACCGCCGCTGCGCCGTTTCACCGCAAGATTAGCCGCGATGAGCTCGCTTTCGGAAAAGCCCTTCGACTTCAAATGATTCGTCAAAGACGACCAGTCGTCATCGGCATAACCAAGCCCGAAATGCCTGATAGTTCTGTCGCTGAGCATCCTGCCGTGAAGATAATCAAGTCCGGACTTCCCGACAGGCAGATTCAGCGTATTATAAAAGAATCGCGCCGCCTCGCGGTTAGCCTCGTATATGCGGGTTTTGAGCTTCGACATCGAATCGTCGTAGGTATTCTCGGGCATAGCCATACCGGCTCGCTGAGCAAGAAATTTGACAGCGTCGACATAATCGAGGTTTTCGATCTTCATTATAAAAGAAATGACGTCGCCGCCGACTCCGCAGCCGAAGCAATAAAAAGAACCGTTTTCGGTGTAAATGTTAAAGGAAGGCGTTTTTTCCCCGTGAAAAGGACACAGCCCGACCATATTTCTGCCGCGCCGTCTGAGCGTTACATATGGCGCCGCCACCTCGGAGATGTCGTTGCGCATTTTTAACTCTTGTATAAAACCTTCGGGGAATGCCATTTAATGCTCCTTTGAGTGCTTTTTTGATTCTCTAATGATAGTATTCGAAAAATTTTACAAAATCCCTTTAAATTTTTATTCTTTTTCAAAAGACGCGAAATATTCTTCTTTTTCCGTTTCGATCTGCACGGAACCTGCTGTCACGTCGGCAAGTTTTTTTGAAAGTGAAGGCAGTTTATCGGATTTTATGTGAAATTTCAGCACGACATCGGCTTCATACACGGTGTTGTCAAGTCCGCCGGCTTCTTCGGATATTATAGAAGAAAGCTTTCCGTACTGAGTATAAGAGCACCGAAGCGAACAAACGGCGCACCTCTCCATCATCGCGACCTTTCCCGCCTGAAGCGCAAGCTTTGCCGCCTGAGAATAAGCGCGAACCAAACCGCCTGTTCCCAAAAGAACGCCGCCGAAATATCTGGTCACAACAACACAAACATCAAAGACCTCGTTTTTCACGATCACATCCAAAACCGGCATACCGGCTGTGCCCGAAGGCTCTCCGTCGTCGCTGTAGCGCTTGGCGTTGCCCTCACGCAAAGAATAAGCGTAAACATTATGGCGCGCGTCCCAGTGCTTCGCGCGAATACTGTTTATAAAATCCGCAGCCTCCTGCTCGCTTTTAACAGGCTTGCAGTAGCCTATAAACCGCGAACGCTTTTCGGTGAACTCACCGCATGCTTCTGTTGTGGGGGTTTTATAATCGTCGCTCATAACTAACCTCGGAATCATATAAACGAAAAAACACAGAAAACAAGGCAGCACAACGTGCTGCCTTGACTGTTGCAAATTATTTTGTGATGTTAAAACGCTTTTTGAATCTGTCAACACGTCCGCCGGTGTCAACCAGCTTCTGCTTTCCTG
>CACXGW010000117.1 GCA_902767325.1 uncultured Ruminococcus sp. | reverse complement strand
CTTCGCATAGGTCACGGACTTTACACCGCGAATCTGAAGTCTGCCCGCGGGCAGCAGCTCATCCGCGAGCTTCGCGAAAGCGGCGCCGTGCTCGAATTCCAGCTCACCTCAAATGTTCGACTGAACAACCTTTCCACGCTCGGCAAGCACCCGCTCAAGGAATATCTTCGCGGCGGCGTTTCCTGCGTTCAGGGAACCGACGGCGGGGCGATCTACGGCACCGATTCAATCGACGAACAGCTTTCTCTCGAAAGGCTGCTCGATCTGTCCTACGACGATATGCTGGCTATGCGCGCGGCAGAGGACAGGGTGCTCAAAGACAGTATGAGCGATTTCAAAGCCAAAACCAAAGCGTTTGAACGCGCAATAGGGGAAAGCGACGTCGAGCGTTTCTATCAAAATAAAATCGACAGCGAACCGCTCGGCAGCGAAACCGTCGCCATTGCGCCCCAAAAGCTCGACAGCGCGGTTTGCTTTAAGGATCAGATCCGCGAGATCCCGACGGACAAGGTGCCTGTGGTCGTTTTGGGCGGAAGCTTCAACAGCAGCCGCCACTCCACAAAAATGAAGGATTCGCCCCGCGAGCTGCTCCGCGCGCTCACCGACAGGCTCTCTCCCGAAAAGGTCTGCTTCGTTATCGGAAACCGTCTCAGCGGATATGAGCGCGAGCTTGTTTCCCTCGCCGGCGGAAGATTTGAGATTTTCGCCATCGTACCTACCAGAATAACCGCGTCCGAGGCTCGCCGCCTGAAAAGCAGCGACATCGGCGTAAGGGTGTCGATAGAGCCCACGCGAATGGGACTGTACAAAAGCTTTGCCTATGAGATATTCAAGCGCCGTCCGTCTGTGGTTGTTGCGCTCGACGGCAACTCCGCCGGAGCAAACACCATCCAGGAAGCGAAAAACGGCAAGAAAAAGGCGCGCATTTTTGTCTACCGTCACGCGCGCGTGCTCTACACCAAGGCGCAGACAATACAAGGCTATGTCAGCGTGTTTGAGGGCGCTGAAGCCGCCGAAAGCATCGTCCGTTCCGTGGACAAGGTGTGGAACGAAATGACCGATAAATAATAAGTACAGATAAACATATTGATATATGGAGGAATGAGATTTGCCGCTTTTTTTGAATATAATCTTACTGCTTGTCGGCTTTGCCGCGCTGATCAAGGGCGCCGATTGGTTTGTCGACGGCAGCTCGTCACTTGCGCGGACGTTCCGTGTGCCCGGGGTCGTCATAGGACTGACCATCGTGGCTATGGGCACAAGCGCGCCCGAACTTGCGGTCAGCACCTCGGCTGCGATCACCGGGTCAAACGAGATCGCGCTGAGCAACGTGGTCGGCTCAAATATGTTCAATCTGCTTGCAGTGCTCGGCATTTGCGCGCTGATACGCCCCATACCGATCGACAAAGTGATTTTGAAGCGTGACTTTCCGCTCTCTATCATCGTATCTATAGCGATATTCCTCGCCGTCGGCTTCGGCGTGTTCACAGGGCTTGATCTGTTCAACACCCCGATGTCGGAAAACGTAGGTATGCTCACCCGTCCGTTCTGCATAGGACTTATGGTCGTTTTTGTCGGCTACATCACGATGCTTGTTCTTAAAGCCCGTAAAAACAAAACCGAACCCGACGAAAAAGAGCCTCTGCCGATATGGAAGGCTCTGCTGTTTATCGCTGTGGGACTTGCCTGCATCGTTCTCGGCGGAAATCTTGTTGTAAACAACGCAAAGGATATAGCCGCGTTTTTCGGAATGTCCGAAACGCTCATCGGGCTTACGGTCGTCGCGCTCGGCACCTCGCTGCCTGAGCTTGTAACGTCAATTGTAGCCTCCAGAAAAGGAGAGAACGGCTTGGCTGTCGGCAACGTAGTCGGCTCAAATCTGTTCAATCTGCTGCTCATCCTCGGCGTGTCGGGAACGATACACCCTATCGCCGTAAATTACGCTTCCGTGATCGATCTTGGGATCCTCATCGTTATTTCTATCATCACGATGGTGTTCTCAATGACAAGGAAAATAAGCCGCATAGAAGGCGCCGTGATGGTACTGATGTATGCCGCAACAATGACCTTCGCGGTCATAAGATAAAAAATATGGGGCTGGCTCAAAAGCTTAATTCAAGTGCACATTGTACCTAAATATATAAAAATGTAGGGTTTGGTCTTGACCAAACCGCAGGTTG
>CACXGW010000116.1 GCA_902767325.1 uncultured Ruminococcus sp. | reverse complement strand
TCTTAAGTTTACGACATTGCCTAATAGGGGAATCACCTTTATGAAAGGAGCCTTTCAGTTAAATCAATGTTCGCACTAGAATCAAGAAAGGGCGCACACGCGGGTGCGCCCCTACACAGTTAAGGAAGCATTTGCTTATAACTTATTACTTCCGACTTATTAACTACCGAATATCCTCAGCAGATCCTCCTTGCACGCCATAACGCAGTCATAGCCCTCTTTGATGGTCAAGTCAATGTTTTCCATCGAGAATATCGCGGTTTTGCTGTTTTTGATGTCTACGCAATAATCCGCCATTTTCTTTGATTCGCGGGTGGAGTTGATCGAATACAGGTCGAGGGCGCGCCACAGCACCTTCATCATACCCTCAAGCCCTGTTTCGGGCTCGTACTCCATAATATCGAAGCCGATAGCGAGCACCTTGCCCACGCCCATATCCTGGAGCACCTTTACCGGCAGATTGTCCTTTGAGCCGCCGTCGATGAAATTCCACTTTTTGTAGCTGCAGGTGGTGTAGATCGCCGGGAAGGTCATACTCGCGCGCACCGCAAGCTCAAGAGGAGCGTCGGTTATGTACTGGATGTAGTCGTTATTCAGGTCCTCCTCGTATGTGGTGAAGATGCACTCATCGGTCGAATATGTGTCGTTAGTACAGATAGAAAGGTTTATGGGCAGATCGTGAAAGCCCTTTATCCCCTTTTCGTCCATCACCTCTTTGATGATGTTCGAGATGATCGCGCCGTCCTTTAGCCCGTCTTTCTCGGTCTTTTTATTGAATTTGAGAGAAGCGAGCTGCCTGACTATCGGCACCGGGCGAAAATCCGAAAGAGCCTCCCAATACTTTTCGGCAAACTTCTTCATTCCGTCGGCGTCGTAGCCCATGGCGACCAAAGCCGCCATTGCCGAGCCCGAGCTTGTGCCCGCGACATACTGCGGATGTATCCCAAGCTCATAAAGCGCCTGGACCGCTCCGATATGCGCGATACCCTGCAAGCCGCCGCCCGAAAAGGCGATTCCGATTTCGTTTTTTCTGTTTTCCTTATTTAACGGTTTCATCAGTGATCCCCTTATTTATAGAATCTGTAAACGTTGCAGTACGACTCGGTTTCAACAAAATAGTCGTACCAGTTATAAAACTCCGCGAACTCACGGTCCTTCTGGATAAGCTCGTGGTTTTTCAAAGCCGTATTGTCCGTGATTTTCTTGATGACCGCGTCCTCGTCCGCAAGGCGCGAGATATAAACGGTCACTTCATCAAGCCCGTTAAGCTTTTCGTCCTTGACCATAGAGTCCAGGCTGTCGCTTTCGATCCTCTCAACATCGCCGTTGCTCATAAAGCTTTCGGCAAGCGAGCCGATCTTTCCGTTTGTGATGACGCCGCGCTGCTCGGCGAACTCGTCGAGCTCGTTATAGAGCGTCTTTGACATCTCGGTGGTTTTGGCTATCATCGTGGAATCGTAGTTCATGAACTTGTCGATGCACTTGTTCCACTCCATCATCGCTGTGCCGACAAACACGCAGTTGTCGGTTTTAGGCTCGTAAAGATTTGTCGTGCCGTAAATGTAGTACGGTCTTACAAGCACAAACGCCAGCGCGCTTGCGACAACAATGCCTGCGGGAACGATATAAACGAGCTTATTGTTCTTTAAGTGAATTATAATTCTGATAAACGCGAACGTGAACATCAGCGAGATCAGCGGCAGGCTTGCCATAACATAGCGGTCGCTGTTGAACGGCGACACCGCCGAAATGCCGAAGAAATACACAACTCCCGGCACGATGATGAACCACGCCTTGCGCGGAAGCTTTTTCTTTTTGATGAAGCGCAAATAGATAAACGAAGCGATAGCGCACACCACGCAGAGGACAAGCAGCCATATCTGACCGAGGAACATATCCTTTGCCAGAATCTGCACATAGCACAGCATCTTATACGCGAAGAACGTCACGATGGTTATGGTGTCGATGTTGAGCTCAAGCGAGCCGAGCCCGCGGTTGCCGCCAAGCACGTTTGTGATGATGTACGGATATATCGCAAGCGCTATTCCCGCGCCGATAAATGCGGTGACAACGTAGAATATAAGGCTCTTGAAGCAGCGCTCCTTTATCTTGAAAATCAGCATAACAAGTCCCGTGAGCCCCGCGCAGAGAATGAAGTAATACTGCGTCAGGATTCCCGCGACGACCACGACCAACAGCAGAACGCAGTCTGTGATCTTCACTTCGTTTTTTCTGTCGTAGATTTTCAGCGTCATATAGATGAACGCTAGCACCCAGAACGTTAAAGAAGCGTACATTCTCAGGTAGATAGTCGTGGTTATGCAAGCCACGCTGAGCGCGTAGCCGCCCACGCCGATCAGCGCGTAGAGATTGTTGCCGGTGATCCGCTTGCCGATCTTATACAGCAAGATCAGCGCTCCGGTCATCATAACGACGTTTATCGCGAACGCCAGCCAGCGGCTGAACACATCCGGGAAAAACGAGCACACGGTGTGCACCAGCGCGTAGTAAAGCGGCGGATGCGAAGCGTCGACGATCTGATTGTAATACACATTTCCATAGTCAAAGCGGTGCTCGCCCGCGGCAAGGTATTCGTTGAAATCCTCGGGAGAGTTCCACTGCGCGTCAACGCCGAGCTGCTTTGAGGAATTGGCAAGATTATAAGTGAGCAGCTCGTCCTCGTGATAGCCCTGCTTGACTGCCATAAAGATGAAGCTTATCGCAAGGCTAATGATGATGATCGCCGCCAGCGCTATTCTTGACACTTTGTTGCTGAGTTTCATAGTTTTCTTCCTTTGCGCGTTGTTATTTCAGATATTCGGAATCCTTCCATACAAGGCTGTTTTTCTTCATGGTCATCTTCGGGACGCCCATGTCGTCGACTTCTTTTTCCGTTTCAATCTCACTATTCAGGTTCTGGCACTGTCCGGTAGATATATCCATACGGCTGCACATAGTAGTTGCGCCGCCGGAGAAGAACATATAGAGCTTTCCGTCGATGGCTCTCATCGAATAGGGCGCGCCCATACACTTTTCATTTGCAAGCGTATTGACAGTAACGCCGTTTAGTTTCACCGAACAAACGCTGTCTCTGTCCATTCCCTGGTCGGGATAATGTCCCGTAACAAAGTATGCGGTGTCTCCGTCGATAGTATAGATGTATACGCTGTCACGGCACACGGTTTCGACGCCCGAACCGTCGAGCTTCATACGGCACAGCGGAGTGACGTCTTTGCCCTCGCTGCCGCTGAGATCGACATAGTAAAGATAACCGTCGCACACCGAAAGCTGACCCGCGTTGCCGCGGCCTTTCATGAGAAGATCGGTGTCTCCGTTAAAGTCATCCTCAAGCAAGGTCTTTTCCGAGCCGTCGGTCTTTATCTTGTAAAGTCCGACTCTGCTTTCGTCATAATCCATCTTTGTGCCGTCGGTCACATAGCCGTTGTCAACATAATATATCCAGCCGTCGCTCATTACAAGCTCCTTGGCGCGGACATTTTCATCACCGACATACTCGATATTTCCGCCGTTTTTGCTGATGCGGACGATCCGGTAATTGAAAGCCTGCTGGGTCGCCATATGCTCGGGACTATAGGCGACGTTAGCGTAAACATAGTCGCTGTCGCACTGGAAGCAACGCAAAGTGGTAACATATCGGTCGCCGTTTTTCAGGATGCTGTTCTTTAACTGATCCTCGCTGACCCAAACCTCAAAATCAGCCGTTTGCTCATCCTTTACCGTAAGCTTACACAGCTGAGAAACATTATCCTTGTACCGTCCGTAGAAGGTATCGCCGTCCTGAGCCATAAAATAGGAATCAAATTTATTAAGCCCATCCTTGTCTGTCGGGTCGGTAAACATAAGCAAGCGGTTTCTCTGCGAATCGTCAAGCAGATCGACCTCGTCGTATTTGGTATTCACATAGCCCGCGTAGCTGCCGTAAGAGGTCGTCGGAAAAGCATTGGGCTGCGAAGAGGCATAACCGGGACCGTTGCCGCCCGAGCCTCCCTTGCCTAAACCGAACCAGTGGAAAATAAAGGCGCAGGCGACAAGCGCGCCGATGATCACGACAGCCGCCGCGATAACGGGAATGATTACTTTCTTTTTACTGTTTTTCTTGTCCTCGGGCGCGGCGTTAGGAACAAAAGTCTGCGCGTCGGGCTGAGTGTTGATGCTTTCAACATCTGGCGCTGCCGGCTCGACCGGCGGCGCTGTTTTGGTTTCTACAGAGGGCGCAGGGGCAGGTGCAGGGGTGCAGTTGGGGCAAAGACCGTTTTCGTTGAGCGGTGAACCGCATTTTCCGCAAAATTTTGCCATAGCTTTCTCCTTTGATTTTTTTAAATCAGTTTTGTGCCGCATTCGATGCAGAACGCGACATCATCGTCGGTGGTGTTGAAGCCGCAGTTCGGGCATCTTTTGACTGTCGGCTCGGTGCTGTGTGAATAAATATCTCCGCCGCCGAGACGTGCGCCGCAGTTATTGCAGAACATCGCGCTGTCGTCCTCGACCATATTGCCGCACTCGGTGCAAAAACGCACGGGAGCCTCCTCAGCCGGAGCTTCCTGAGCAGCGGCAAAATCAGCCAGACGAGCGCCGCATTCAACACAGAACGCGCAGTCGGGCTCCAGCGCAGCACCGCAGCTCGGGCAAACGCCGTCTGACAGCGCAGGCTGTTCGGCTTCCGTTTCATCAACAGGAACAGAAGGAATGATCGCGTCGGGATTTGTTCCGGGCAGCTCCCCGGGTTTTTCGGATCCCGTTTCTTCAACCGCAGGTTTTTCAGATTCTGTTTCTTCAGCCGCGGGAGCATCAATTTCAGGCTCTTCAACAACAGGCTCTTCAACAACAGGCTCTTCAGCAACGGATTCTTCCGGTGCAGGCTTCTCGATTTTTGTTCCGCAGAAATTGCAGAAAGCCGAGCGGTCCATGATCTGCTCGCCGCAGTTCGGGCAAAGCATCAGTCCGTTAGCTTTCATAACCTCGGCGCGGTGATCCGCGATCCTCTTCTCGCTTGCTTTGATTTCCGCAAGCAGATCGGCATACTCCGACTGCTCGTCATCCTTGTGGGCAGCCGCGTAGCGCTCTCCGATAAGGTAATAACACCTTTCTATTTTTTGTTGTTCTTCATTTAACAGGTTTTCATCATAAAACACGACAATATGCACTCCTTTTTATTGAAATTATACACTTTTCCTTATCAATTATAGTATAAAGAAAAAATCCTGTCAATGACTTTTTTAGATAAAACTTAAGGCGCCCGGCAGCTGATTCTGCCGGGCGCCTTATACGTTGATCAGTCAATTGTGTAATCGTGTCTGCCGTTGAGCGGGTTAGTGCTTTCAAGCGCTCTGTAAACGTGCGAGGAGCCGTCAAACGGAATGTTCGCGGTCTGGCTTGCGCCGATTCCGTTATTGAAGATCACTACTTCAACAGAATCGGGAACAACGATCGTATAAGCGTCATATCCGTCGATCTTTCCCGCGGGGGTCATCGGGGTTCCGGGCCAATCAAAAGGAGCGTTGTCGTTTCCGTAGTAGTAAACGTAGATCGTTCCTTCCCAGGAAAGCGTGTTTACAAACGTCGCGGTGACTTCACCGGGCTCCTGAGTAGTATTATTTCCGCCGGAGGTTTCTGTCCTTACAAAGCCGTCGTCATCGGAAAGGTCGATAAATTCCGCCAGGAAACGCTGGATCTCGGTGACGTCGCTTATTGTTACTTTGCCGTCGTGATTAACATCGGCAAGCTCATACTTCTGATTGTTCAGCTCGGTATACTCCGCGAGATAAAGCTGCACCGCCGTGGCGTCGCTGATAGTGAGTTCACCGTCGCGGTCAACGTCGAACTTCGCCTTTGAGCCGGTGTAATCCGCGTACATCTCATTGGACAGCCATGCAGCGCGGCTTATCATCCAGTCGCGCGCGTAGTTGAACATACCGGTAAAGCTTGACTGCGAATAACTCGCCGCGGCGGATTTAACCGTATACGCACCGGTGTAGAAGTTGAAGTCAGCATTCTTGAGCGAGGTGTGAGAAGCGATCCAGCCTCCGGTGTTGAGCAGCCAGCCGCTGCGATAGTTCATCTCAGCGCTGTCGACGAGCTTTGCGAAATACTCACCCGACGAATAGAACTCGGGCTCTACTCCCGCGTTAGTCGTTTTGCCGCTGAAATGATTGATCGCGGGCAGGAATTCTTCAAACCATACCGTTGCCGCAACATTCGTGACCTCTTTGATACGAGCAAAGTTGTTGATGATATTATAAGAAACGGTTTCATTCGGAGATTTGCCCTTATAGCGGCACCACCAGCCGGTGTACTGCTGATAATCGGAAACGCCGATGCTGTTGAGCTCGTAGCCAACACCCACGGCGTTGCCGAGCGAGTTGTCGTAGTCCCAAACGGGAGAACCGAAGAATTTATAGTTGCCGTTCTCATCCTGCTTGTATGTCAGGAAGCAGCTGGAAACGCCCGCGTCCCAGTTTTTGCCCAGCTCGTTGATAAGATACAGCTTCGCGGCGGAATCCACATCCATCACATCGGCGATAGAGGCTGAGGATCTTCTTGAAGCAGTGCGGCAGGCGTTGATAAGCGCGTTGTACTTTGTCTGCACATACGTTTTTACTTCTTCATATCCGGGTTGACCGGGATCGATCTCGGGAGCCTTGATGGTGATTTTTGTATTGCCGTTGCAGGTAACGTAATAGTCATCGTCGCCGGCGCTGGCGTCGACCTCGGCGATAAACGGGAAATCCTCTTTGATGGTGCCGTCTTCGTTGAGATACTCATTGCCGCTGATGTCGGTAACAAGGCTGCCCTCTTCTACCTTTTCAGCCATCTGATATGTGCCACAGTAGAAGCCGTTAACATAGAAATCGACAAAGCGCGAATCGGAAGCGTAGGGCATTCCCACCGCGTCGGAAAGGTCATAGAGGAAACGGTTTCTCGCAAGCGAGTCGTCCTGATAGTTGGGCAGGATGGAATACTTTTTGTTCTTTTCCATTCCGCCTACGGACACCTTCTTATCGTATGTGATGTTGTAGCCTTTTTTCGGCTTTTCCCACGAGGTGTTGCCGCGGCCTTTGATTTTCTTTATGGCTGTATTGTCAATAGAACCGTTGGGATCCACAACAGCGCCTGTTGCCTTTGCGCTCAGGCTTTTATCCGAGTTGAGATAGGTCATCAGGTCGGTTCCGTTGCCGTCGGCGTCGGGGTTGTTGATATAGACCGCCGCCTCGGCGTTCGATTTCATATAACACAGAGTGTAGGTCGAGCCGCCCGCGGTAACACTGTAGTTTGTGTTGAGCGCATACGAAACTGTGCGGGTCTCGCCCGAAGGAATGCTGACGCCGTTGACGGTCACGCTGGCTGCAAAGCCGTTGTAAATGTCCGCGCTGTCATCATCCGCAGAGCTTGGAAGGAAGAAATACTTTTCGTTTGGATTGTTTTCATACATGCTTTCATCATGCACGCTTTGCCATGCCTGCCACGCCTGAGAATCGGCAGAACCGGTCACCGCGTGAACATACAGCGCCTGCTTCATGGTCATGCCCGAAGGAGCGCCCGCGGGGGTATCCCCCTCGGCGTTGACAGTCAGTGAAAAAACACATCCTAATACCAGTAAAACGCAAAGAAAAACTGCTGTGATTTTTTTCATAGAATTGCCTTCTTTCGGTTAAAATTTGACAATAATTTTCAAAATTATTGATTATTTTTATTTTATCACAAGCCTTTCACATAAGCAAGTACAATTCACCAAATTTTTGAGAAATTCAAAAAAAAGCTTTATTTTTATAAAAAACTTTGCTATAATGAGTAAAACCGGCATATATAAGAAGGTATGCGAAAGAAAAGTGAAGGAAGTGACAATATGTCAAAAGAAAATAAACAAACGACAAAACGCTTTTTGAATCTCACCCTCGTATCCGTCCTTGCGGCGACGATCGTTTCGATGGGTGCTATGACAGGCTGCACCGACGACTCCGACAAGAAGGAAAGCAAAGGCGAAAGCGTTGTGACCGAGACCCAGGTCGTCACAAAAGAAGTCAACGGTGTTTATGTTGACGAAAACGGAAGCATCGTGACCGAGCCCGACACAACCGCTGCCGCTGAAACCACAAAGGCTTCAAACGACAAAAAGCAGCAGAGCTCCAAAACCGGGGACGATCAGCAAAACGACGATTCGGACAATGACGCCGACAACAACGATCAGGGCAACAATGATTCAGACGACAACAAGTCCGGCAGCAACGATTCAGACGGCAACAAGTCCGACAACAACACAAGCAGCAAATCCGGCAGCTCGAACAGCAAGTCCTCCAACAGCTCAGGCAATTCCGGTTCGGGCAGCTCAAACAAGTCGAGCAAAACCGGCAACTCGGGCAACTCGGGCGTTCCGGATTATAACTCCGGCTCCACAAAGGTCGACAATAACGACAGAAGAACAACCCCCTCCAACGCTCAGACGGCTCCCGTAAAAGAGGAAGGAAAAGAGGATGATTCGGCTAAGAACCTGACGATCGGCGGAAAAACCTACAACGTAGGCGACAAGATCACCTGCACTTACTTCCTCACGGTCCCGAAGGATATGCTCAACTTCCAGGGCGCTGTAAACTATGACAGCTCGCTTTTAAAGCAGACAAATGTTTATCTGGTCGCTCCGGCGTCCTACGGCAGCGTTATCAATCCCAACCTGAGCGGCAGGATCCTGTTCAACGGCTCGATGATAAGCGGCTACGACTTTACCGAGCCCGGATATGAATTCCTCGTTGTTGAATACGAGGTCCTCAAAAACGGAACAGCCAATCCCTCGATCACCTTTGAGGTGCTCTCCGATACCGGCAGCACCAGCTATGTGAGCGGCGGAGCGCTGACCGGCGGCGCAAAGGTTTCCGCTGTTTACGAATAATTTGATTAAAGCTGACATTTCGGGCGCGTCAGAAACGGCGCGCCTGTTTTTTATCTTATAACTGTACTCTTTATTTTTGTTATAACTGTGCATTTTTCGATGTACAGTTATATGGTACAATGCAACCTGTATTGAAAAAGCAGATATATTTTTAAGGCAGCACCGCATATTCAGGTGTGCGGATTGCGCTGTAAGATTTTTCGTCAGAGTATACAAATAATCGGTAGGCATACTGACGTATGGGTGCCGATTTTTGGGCAGCCTGACGGAATAAGATTCAAGCAAGGCGTGCGCCGCG
>CACXGW010000115.1 GCA_902767325.1 uncultured Ruminococcus sp. | reverse complement strand
CTGACCTTCGCTGAGCGCCTCGCGCACACAGCCGAGGCTGTTCGCTACGTTGTCGCGCAGACCGTCGTTTTCGCCGGCGTGGATACGGATAACAAAGCCCTTATGCTCCTTTGCCACAGCGACCAGCTCGCGCAAAACGGGGCGAAGCTCGCGGATGTCGTTGATCTCCTCGCCGATGATGTCGCTGCCCGCCACATACGGGTCGGAAGCCACGGCTCTTATTACGCGCAGCTGCTTTTGAACGTCCTCGAAAGCCGCCGCCTTATCTCTTACGATCGTTAGCGGTATTCGGCGGATCGCCGCCAAAAAGCGGATGACTACGCCTGTTTCGCGGGTAATGAGCGGCATTACACGGTGGACCTGCGCGAGCATTTTCGCGGCGCCCTCTGGCTTTACGAGCGTGGTGTCGGAAATCTCAAGGTATTTCACGCCGCGGCTGCGGCTGCTGCGGGCGATCCAGAGCAGCTTGTTTTCAAACAGCGAGAGCTTTTTGAACTCACCTGTTTTGCTGTCATCGATCATCTGCCCTACAAAACGGACGATGTCGGTGTCAGGCACCTTGCGGTAATTCCTTATTGAAATGTGCTGCAGGGAAGACTGTCCCTTTGTGAAAACATAGCGGTACAGATACACCTTTTCAAGATTCGTAAACACCGCCTGACCGTCCTTCAGGATAGTCAGCGAGGCGCGTATTTTCGGAATATTATATGCAGCGTTTTCAAGATTGTTGAGTATCAGATCGGCAAAATTGATGAAGGTGTTGTCGTCGATTTTCCGCGTGAGATATTTTCCCTTGAGCGCTGAATCATCAAACTGCTTTGCGACCTTACGGCGCTGTTCTTCAAGTGATTTTTGCTGCTCTTCGGTGCAGCGAAGCTTGAGCTTTTTTATATAATAGAGCGGGTAGCGGATCTGGTGGAAGATACCCAGCGCCATCAGAAGATCGGCGTCAAGGTTTGCGTTCATATGGGTGTGCAGATCGGTTCGGAATTTATATTCACGGAAAATATAAGTTTTGACAAGAGTTTTTCGGATGTCGAGTCGGTAGTCCTTGGTTTGGCTCATCAAGGTCTTTGAGATGGCGGGGATATATGCCTTGCGCTCGATCGAACCGTCGGGATAGATGTTCGCGACCTTGGTGTCGGCAAGACGGAGCACATACACCTCGCGGTTGCGCTCGTCGATATAACACGGCACGCTGCCGCGGATTATCTTCAAACCGTCATCGCCCACGCTGAGCGGCAAGTCGCACAGCCTCGCGAGATTTGTTATCAGATTGCCCTTTGCGTGATTTGGCGTGCGCAGCACATAGGAGAGTTCGCCGCCTTCCATATAGAGCTCTATGATTATATCCTTTTCCTTGTCCAAATAAAACTTTCCGAAATCAGCCATACGTTCCTCCGCTAAACGCTGTTTTTCCTATTATAACACCACCGGACTGTTTTTTCCATATAATTCGGCAGGGTTTTGAAAATTTTTATCACCGTAAACTTTGTGCGCACAGAAAAAAGACCGGGTGTTACACACTCAGCCTTTTACATTTCCTATTCCGTATTCATCGTCGTACTCTGCAAGATACATCTGGATCAGCGTGGCGTCGGTGATCGTTACGCTTCCGTTGCCGTCGACATCGGCAGCGCCTTCCTCGGAAAGCGTATCGAGCTGTGCGAGACAGCGCTGGATCGCGGTAACGTCGTGTATCGTCACAGCATTGTCGCCGTCGGCGTCGCCTCTGATAACAACGCCGTTTTGCTTTCCGCAGAGGTCACATTTTCCGTCGCCGTTTGAGTCTTTATGACCGACAGCGGCGATTTTTTGTTCAAGCGTGTTGCCGCAATTGCCGCACCGCAAAACAAAGTGTCCGTTCCTGGTGCAGGAGGCGTTATTGTGAACGACTTCCGTGTAGGAATGGTCGCAGCCCGTTTGAGTGGGAGTTGCCATTCCGGCGGGCGTTTCGCGACCGAACATCTGCCACGCAAGCTCGGGATAGTCTATGAACACATTTCGGTTGCCCTGTACCTGCTGTGTCAGATCGTTGCGCTGCATTTCCCATGTATCCACGGGATCGGTCTCGCACCACTGGAGCAGCGTGTCAAGACTTTCGACAACTCTTTTTCCGCTGTTTGTCGTATCGTCGTCGTCAAACGCGGGCAGGTTTTCCGTCATATCGGTATACAGGTTCGGCTGCTGCCAGCGGCAATAAACGTAAAGCAAAATGCGAGCTACGTCGCCCTTTACGTCGTCCTTGCACTCGAAAACATCCTTGTCGCGCTTGAGCAGATAACACTCCGAATCACCGACATAGCCGGTCGTGTAGGCGCTAATGTCGTAGGTGTTGCGGATATAGCCGAAATAATGGTCGCTTTTGGCGTTGTTAACGGTCGACACCGCAGGGCGAAGATGGTGAAGATCGGCGCCGCCGTTTTTCGTTTGATAGGAAGCGCGGCTCTTCGGCCAGATATGCTCGCGGTTGAGCTGTATACCCTCCTGATCACCGGGAACGTCGGAATAAAACATAACGTATGTATCGCCGCCGCTGACGGCGTCGGTGCTCGCCCAATAATAAGCAAGGGAGCCTTTTTTATATCCCGAATAAGTGGTGTTATAGGTCTGCGTTTCGGTCATAAGCTGATGAAGCTTTGTATAGAGCTGGTTGTTCCGAGAGGCAGTGAAGCCGTCGGAAACATCCTGCGCGCCGCCGAGAGCGCTGAGCGACGCATATGAATACTCGCCCTTGTAATAGTTTTGAGCCTGCTGTGAAAGCGAGGTGCATACCGCGTGCCGCGGACAGCTGTTGGCGGCAGGCAGATCGGCAGCCGCCGCACCCGCGCAAATAACCGAAACGCTCAAAAGCGCGATTATCAAAAGCAAAGAAATTACGCGTTT
>CACXGW010000114.1 GCA_902767325.1 uncultured Ruminococcus sp. | reverse complement strand
GTTGATCGTCGCTTTGAGCGTGTATTTCTTTCCGGCTGTGATCGTCAGCTTTGTGGTGTTGAGCTTGACGCTTGTCACCGCGACGGTCTTTTTCTTTACCGTCACCTTGCAGGTGGCAGTCTTGCCGTTGTTGGATTTCACGGTGATCGTGCAGGTACCCGCGGCTTTGGCGTTGATAACGCCGCCTGCCGCCATTCCCGCGACCTTAGGATTGCTCGACGACCAGCTCAAAGTTTTGTTAGTCGCGTTGCTCGGCGAAATAGTCGCCTTCAAAGTATATTTTGTGCCGGCGGTCATCGTCACCGCTGTGGTGTTCAGCTTTATGCCTGTAACGGCTACCGTGGGATTCTTGACCGTCACCGCGCACGTCGCGGTTTTGCCGACATTGGTTTTCACGGTGATGGTGCAGCTTCCTGCCTTTTTAGCGGTCACAACGCCCGACGCCGAAACAGACGCGACGCTCGAATTGCTCGACGACCATGTAACGCTCTTGTTATTGGCGTTTGAAGGCGAAACCGTGGCTTTCAGGGTGTAGCTGTTGCCCTTGGTTATCGTGAGCGCTGTGGTGTTGAGCTTTACGCTCGTTTCGGGGATAAACGTTTCGTTAACGACGATAACCTTGCAGACCGCTGTTTTGCTGTTTGCGGTTTTAACGGTGATATTGGCAGTTCCCAAGCCCTTTGCCGTGATCCTGCCGGTGGTGCTGTCAACGGTCGCGACAAGCGGATTCGAGGAAGTGTAAGAAAACGTTGTGATGGCGTTTATCGGGCTTACATTTTTTGCGAAGCGCATACTCTCTCCGATATGCAGATACGCGCCTGAGGGAGAAGCCGAAACCGAGGTGACGGCGGCGTTGGTCGTGTAATAAGTGCCAACCGTAACTTTTCCGGTGCTTTTGCTGTATTTAAGATTCTCCGCGCAATTGTAAGAAGTGTTTTTATCGATCAGCTTGACCGAGGAATCGGCGGAAACGTGGACGGCGACGTCTCCCGTTTGAGTCAGACGGTTTTCGGTGATTTTGGATGAAACGTTAGACTCGTTAAGGATCGCTATGCCTTCTTTTGCGGGGCTTTTTATTATATTTCCGCTGATCGTGCCTATAACCGAGAAATACACAGCGATGCCGTGTTTTCCTGTGGTGTAGATCTCGTTGTTCAATATCCTGTCGACAGTGCAATCCTCGTAGATCTGCATAGCGTTGACAGGGGAAGAGGAGATGTAGTTGGTCGTTATCGCGGCCTTTGTTACATTGGTGCGAAGCACGATTCCGTAGTCGTTTTGCGAGGTGTTTTTGCCGATATGACGGATCACGTTGCCCTCGATCTCGATATTATTTGTTTTCTCCACGCGGATACCGTCGCCCTGAACTTCCATAAGGTTGTTCTTTACCGTTATGGTGTCGCAGTAGTATTTTCCTGTGGGCAGACCGTTGCTGTTTGTGCCGGTGATCTCGTTGCCGATGATCGAAATGCCGGCTTTTTCATAGCTTCCTTTTACATAAGGATCGCCGGTCGTTCCGCAGTTGAAGATCTCGTTGTCGGAGATAACGATGTTAGATTTGATTGATTTGAAACTGTCGGAGAAGTGCTGTGTGGTGTTGCCTTCGGCGGCAAGAACGCTCGGCAGGAACGTTCCCATTCCGTCGCTTGCAAGCGAATATACGATAATGGCTTTGGGCGCGTCGCTGATGCTGTTGTTTGTGATGGTGCTGTTCGTCCAGCCCAGCGTCTGGATAGCTGCGCTCTTTATGTTTTTGAAGGTGTTGTTGCGGATGTTTATGTTTGTGTGAGGATTGTTGTGCACCGCGGTGTGAGAGCCAACGCCTCTGGGACAGTTGTCAAACAGGCAGTTTTCAACCGTCACGTTCTTCATGCAAAGATCCTCGCTGCGTGCTTCAACGATGTTGCCTTCTTTAAGAATATCGAGCTGCAGCGCTTCGTAGGATGTGTAGTTGACGTCGAGCGTCATATTTGTGAAGGAGCAGCCTGAAACGGTAAGACCGTCAACGCCCGCGGTTTCTATCATATGCGCGTTTTTGTTGTTCGTCAGGGTAACGCCGTCAAGCGTGACGTTGGAAGCGTGAGTCAGCTTCATCATGGTAGAGGGATAGTTGCTGCCGTCGAACACACCGCCGATAATGGAGATGTTGCGGTAATAATATCCGGTCACGCCCTCGTTAACGGAGTCGCTTTTGCCGATTCGCAAAAGGTTCATATTGCTGCGGGCGCGGACAAGGGTAACGCCGTTCATGATAAGGCTTGTGTTGCTGTAGATAAACAAAGAGCGGGTAAGCTCATATTCGCCGGGCTCGACCTCGACCGTGTAGGGGACGTCGTCGGTCGCGTTCTCGGAGGCTGTGCCGAGAGCCGTCTGGATAGCGAATTGCGCGCCGTATGTTTCGATCTCCTCGGCAGATACGAAAATATGCGTAGGATCGGCAGGCTCAGTTGTAGGTTCCTCGGTAGTAGGCTCCACAGTCGTCGGTTCCTCGGTAGTGGGCTCCTCGGGGGTAATAGTCGTTTCCGGGATAGCGGTCGCTTCCGGATCAACTGTTCCTTCGGGGTCTGTGGTGCCCTGCGGAAGGATGTCTTCCTCATATTCCGAGTTTCCCGGATCGGTCTCATTCGCAAAAGCGCTCAGCGACATCTGTGTAAAAATTCCCGCCACAAGCAGCAGCGTTAGAATGATCGATAAGAGTTTGTGATGAAGTTTCATATCATCGTCTCCTTATAAAGCATATTTACTATTTAAGTATAGCACAAATAATAATTTAGCGCAAATCAAAAGCCGGCGTTATTTTTGGTGAAATTGCCGACAGGATTTGTTATAATAAATCAATGGACACGGAGCGACGAGTGCGTCGCTCCCTACACTTATAGCTTAAATGTCGATACTAAATGTAGGGAGCGGTTCTGTAGCCAGACGGCAACCCTTTTGTTGCTGG
>CACXGW010000113.1 GCA_902767325.1 uncultured Ruminococcus sp. | reverse complement strand
GAAATCATAACGCATTGAAAGAATAATACACTTGTTACGGTTGGGTTGCCTGACGGCGGAGGAGCTGGACGATATTCGCGTGAAGGGGTTGAAACAATGAAAATGCAGTACAGAGAAGCCGTTTTAACAGACGCGAAAGATATCGCGGAATTAGCGGCAAAAATGTGGACAAGTCACACGGTAAAGGAGCTTGCGGAAGGCTTTGCCGCGGCGATCAACGACCCTGGCTGTGCGGTGTTTCTGATGAATGACGGCGACAAGGCTGTCGGATTTGCGCAGTGCGGATTGCGGCACGATTATGTAGAGGGAACGACCGGAAGTCCCGTCGGCTATCTTGAAGGAATATTTGTTGAAGAGCCCTACCGCAAACGGGGCTGCGCAAAACAGCTCCTGGCTTGCTGTGAACAGTGGGCAAAGGAAAAAACCTGCGTGGAATTCGCAAGTGACTGCGAGCTTGACAATGAGATCAGCCGACAATTTCACCTCGGCGCAGGCTTTCGGGAAGCAAACAGGATCATCTGCTTTGTGAAGAAGCTTTGATTTCCGAAACAATCAATTACGGTTTTGAAATGTTCGGGATTATTCATTATTTGGAGGGCAATATGAGCTTTTTATTCGTAGCGCTCGGCGGCGCTTTGGGGGCTGTTCTGAGATACGCGATCAGTCTTATCCCCTGTAGAACAGTTTTTCCGTTTTTGACCTTGATAACAAATTTTATCGGCGCTTTGGCGATCGGTTTTATTGTCGGGGTAGTAAGCGAAAAATCGCCGAACACGCTGTTGTTTTGGAAAGCAGGAGTGTGCGGAGGCTTTACCACTTTTTCAACTTTCTCGCTGGAAGCATTCTCTTTGTTTGAAAAAAAGCTGTTTTTCCTAGGAGGACTGTATATCGTTCTCAGCGTAGGCTTATGCCTGATCGGAGTGTTTTGCGGAAAGAAACTTGCACAATGTTTTATTTGATTTGGGAGATGTGAAATGATATTCAAGGTTGCCGTTCTTCAAATGCGTTCCGTAAACCGGGCGTATGATGAAAATATAAAAACGATCATTAGATTTATGACAGAAGCGAAGGAAAACAACGCGGATATCCTTCTGCTGCCGGAGTGTTTTATCACCGGTTATGACCTGACGATCGGTAATGACGCGGCGATATCCGAAAGTGATTTAGCTGTGCTTTGCGGTAAGGCAAAGGAATTGGGTATCGGGGTTGTCGCGACCGCCTTGACAAAAGGAAATGTCAAGCCTCAAAACTCCGCTTTTGTTATCGGCAAAAACGGCGAAATACTGATGAAGTATTCCAAAGTGCACACCTGTGATTTTGCCGATGAAAGAGTGTTGGAACCGGGAACGGAATTCAAGGTGTGCGACTTTGACGGCGTGAAAATCGGTATCATGATTTGCTATGACAGAGAATATCCCGAAAGCGCGAGAATATTGATGCTCAAGGGCGCGGAAATCATTCTTGTTCCCAACGATTGCGTCAGTATGCTTCCCCGCCTGCAGGCGCTTTCCACACGAGCGTATGAGAATATGTGCGGCGTTGCGATGGCAAATCCCAACGGCAAAAACGCCGGCAACTCCTGCGCGTACAGCCCGATTTGCTGGGACAGTAACGACGAATGTAAAGATAACACGCTGCTGCTCGCCGATGAGGAAACAGAGGGACTGTTTTATGCCAAATTTGACATGGACGCGATCCGCAAATACCGCGAGCGTGAAATGATGGGAAACACATTCAGAAAAGTGAAGGCTTATTCTGATTTGTTAAGTGATGAAATACAGTATCCGTTTATTCGGGAAGGACAATGACGTGAATCAAAAAGCAAATCAATCGCTTTGGAGTTGACAAAACACCGATCAGGTGTTAGACTGATACCAGTAAAGTTTGCCAACCTCAAATCCACGGCAAACACGAAAGGAGCATGAATATGATTGTCAGCGAGGTATTATACCGCTAACTGAATATCGGCACATTTCAGAATTAGGGACAGTTTGCCCCTGTTTTTGTCGTGCCGCTTAATGGAACCTTTCGTGAATTATGTACTGCTGAAGCACACTCGCAAAGGGTGTGCTTTTTATGTTCTTTTTCGGTTAGCATTTTTGATTTGTAATTTATAACTGATTTTGGAGGAACAAACATTGAATATAAAAGATTACGGATTTGATTATAATACAAATTTTGAGAATACCGGCACGCCCGCTCGGATCACCGCCGTTCACAAAGGACGCTACGGTATCGTGTCCGACTTCGGCGAAGGCTACGCTCAGCTGAAGGGGAAGGAATATTATTACGAAAGCGAGACGTTCCCGACGGTGGGCGACTTTGTGCTGATCGATCACAACAAGGACGGCGACAGCCGCATTATCAAGACGCTGGAGCGCAGAACCTGCTTTTCGCGCCGCGATCCTGACAAGGGCAGGGGAGAGCAGGCGGTCGCCGCGAATTTTGACTATGTTTTTATCATGCAGTCGCTCAATCACGACTTTAACCCCAAGCGTCTGGAGCGTTATCTCACCGCCGCCCGCCAATCAAAAGCCGAGCCGGTGATCGTTTTGACAAAGGCTGATTTGACCGACGATTATTTGCCGTATACGGTTTTGAAAAAGCAAAGCAAATGGGATTCAGCGCGGTGATCGTCGAGGGCAATCCGCAGAATTACAGAAGCCGCGGTTTTAAGACCTCAGCCGATTTCGGCATAGTCGCGGGAAAAAGCGTAGGGCTTCCCGCTCCGGAGTGCCTGATGGTGAAGGAGCTTAAAAATGGCGCGCTTGAGCATATCAGCGGCGTGGTTGAGTACACCGATTATAAAACGTTATGCTGACACGGTGATGCAGCCGCTGTCATGTGTGAATTTCAACTTGTGCGAGGATATGATCTGAGAAAAACCTTTAACAGAGAAGCAAAAAACCCATCGGCTCAGCCGATGGGTTTTCTTTGTGTGTCAGGGTGATTTATTCATTCCGCTTTTTGGTGATGGTCAGAATGTTCTGATCGTTTGAATATTTATAGATCATCTTGTCGCTGAATTTTTTGACAAGGAACAAGCCCAAGCCGCCCTCGTCTCTTTCCTCGGCGTTTTCAATGTCGGGCTCGGGAACATTTAGCGGATTGAACGGGACGCCGCTGTCGGTGAAGGTTATCTCAGCCTCGTTGTTCGCGTAATTAAACGAATAGCCGACCTTGAGCATACCGTCGGTTTTTCCGGGATAAGCGTAGTGGATGATATTGGCGCAGATCTCGTCCGCTATCACGCCCATCTGTGTGATGGGTGTGAAATCGAAGCCCGAAGCCTCCATTTGCTCCTCCAGGAAGCCGTTGATAACGCGCAGGTTATCCACCGTTGCCTCAACGGAAATTTCCTTGTAGGATCGGGCGCCGTTGAACACGACAGCAAGCATGGTGATGTCGTCGGTCTGGGTAGCGCCGTCGGAGTAGCTTCTTATATCCGCGTGGACAGATTCGCAGATCTCCCGCGCGGTTCCCGTGGGCTGCGCGGCAAGCACGCGGCGCAGTCTGTCTTCACCGTACAGCTCGTCGGCTGTATTTACTGCTTCTGTCACGCCGTCGGTGTACAAAAACAGAGCGTCGCCGTTGTTCAGCGTAAGCTCTCTGCGGTGATAGGGAACGCTTTC
>CACXGW010000112.1 GCA_902767325.1 uncultured Ruminococcus sp. | reverse complement strand
GACACGAACAGCGAAAGGTAAAAGACCGGGCAGCCCGAAAGGGATGTCCGGTTCTTTGCTGAATAGATTGAGCGACTGTTCCGCTTTATGTATACCGATACGGGATGTTTGGGTTAAGCAGGCATAGATATACAATGGGAGTGTTTTATAATTCTCCTCAAAATGCAGGAATAGTTGCTGCTTTAGCAGATGAAAAGATGTTTAATCGTTTTGTCCATCAAAGTGTTATTGATATACAGTCAAGTGCTAAGTTGGCTCTGAATATTCTTGGATTTGCGTATGATTCGTCCAATGCGTTGAATTCTGATGAAAGACAGATAATCACAGCATATTTAAACTATGTTGTGTATGAATGTCAGTCTTAAGAATCCATTATGTTTACATATGAATTGTGTTGAATCTTTCTTGATTTTTTTACAGCACAAGTCAACACAAAATCAAAAACCCGCCGTGGAGTTTTGGCTCCGCGGCGGGTTTTCCGTTTCGCTTTTATTCAAGGAAACTTTCCGGTTCTTTGAGTTCAAAGCTCTTGCAATCGGTGCAGGGGTTTGCGGTCGGATCAGGCTCGTGTGTGCCGACTCTGATCGTTTCAAGCGAGCAGTAGTTTTTGCTGCTGTTGTGGTTTTTGCAGTTTGTCACGTTGCAGACTATGCACTTGTTTGCGTAGTTGTTGTCGATCATTGATATCACCTCGGTAATATTTTTAGCCTGCCGCCGAAAAATATACCTCACTTTTTTATTTCGCGAAAATAATATGGCAGTAACCGAATATTCAAAACGGGGTGATCAAATGAATGTTGTTTCCGCCGTGATAATCGTTGTTCTGGCTGTTGTGGGCTTGGCGGCGGTTTTCAGGGAAATATCGCTGCGGCTGTTTTGCTGCAAGGAAGAGTGCACCGTGATGTATATAACTCACATACGCTCCGACTGCGAAAACATTGAGTTCGTACTTCGAAGCGTATTGGCGAAACGCCGCTGGAACGGAGATAAAAACAGCGTGCGTGCCGTGTGCGTTTCGTGTCCGCTGGATGAGAAAACCCGGAAGATCTGCGAGGGCGTTTGCAGGGAATACGGCTTTGAAAATCTGATGACAAAAGACGAATTTTTGAAATCACTTGATTAATTTGCTCCACTTGGCGTATAATAGGGGTGGCAACTATTATTATGACAATGGATCAGGTGTGATTATGCAGGAAATGGGCTTGCTCCGGTTGGAGGGAGTTGTTGAAAATATCGTCTACAGAAACGACGAGAACGGCTATACTGTTTTGGAAATATCCGACGGCGACGACTATATCACCGCCGTGGGGATAATGCCGCTCGCCGCTGTTGGCGACAAGGTTGCGCTGACCGGAACTTTCACCGAGCACCGCAGCTACGGCAGACAGTTTTCCGCGCAGGCGTGCGAGGTTTGCCGTCCCACCGAGACCGCCGACATCCTCCGCTATCTATCCTCGGGCGCGATAAAGGGTATAGGACCATCCACCGCGCAAAAGCTTGTTTCGGAGTTCGGCGAAAGTACGCTCGACGTCATGGAGACCCAGCCCGAGCGCGTGGCGCTTTTGAAGGGCATTTCCAAAGAAAAGGCGCTGGATTTTGCTGCTCAGCTGAAGTCGAACGCCGGCATACGCACGCTTATGCTTTATCTCGGCGAATACGGGATTTCCAATGTGTCCGCTGTAAAGATTTACGGAGCTCTCGGTGCGGGCTGCGTTGAGCATATAAAAGAGAATCCGTATATACTGTGTCAGGGCGATTTCGGCGTTTCGTTTGAGCGAGCCGATTTCATCGCCAAGCGCGAAAAAATGGAGCCCGACAGCGGGGTCAGGATCCGCGCGGGGCTTACATATGTGTTAAAGCATAACGAGGGCAACGGTCACACCTGTCTGCCCAGGGAAAAGCTCGTCGCTACAGCCGCCGAGTTTTTGCGGGTCGGTTTGGAGCGTGCCGACGCGTGCCTTGAAGAAATGGTTTTTGACCGCAGCCTTATCTCCGACACGATCGGCGGCGAAGAGTTCATCTTTACGCCGCAGCTCCACCTCAACGAAATGTACATAGCCTCCCGCGTGAAAATGATGCTCTCGTTTCCGGCAGAGCCGATAAAGGATATCGAGGGCGCGATTAGCGCGCTGGAGCGCGACAACGATTTTGTATACGCCGATCTGCAAAAGCAGGCTATCTCCGACGCGCTGACCGAGGGAATGCTTGTCCTGACCGGCGGACCCGGAACTGGCAAAACGACCACGCTCAACGCGATAATTAAGATAATGGAGAGCAGGGGACAGAAGGTGCTGCTCGCCGCTCCCACAGGCAGAGCCGCTCAGCGGATGAGCGAGCTGACGGGCGAAGAGGCAAAGACCCTTCATCGCCTTTTGGAAGTGACCTGGGACAAGCAGGACAACCCTGTTTTCAATAAAAACGAGCGCAACCAATTCAAATGCGACGCGCTTATCATAGACGAGGTCTCGATGGTCGACTGCTACCTTTTCGAGAGCGTTATGCGCGCGCTGCCTCTCGGCTGCCGTTTGGTTCTGGTCGGCGATTCCGATCAGCTTCCGTCCGTCGGACCGGGCAACGTTCTCGGCGATTTCATTGAAAGCGGCTTAGTGCCCGTCGTGCGGCTTGACCGGATTTTCCGCCAGGCGCAGCAAAGTCTGATCGTCACAAACGCGCACAAGATCGTCAGCGGACAAATGCCCGTGCTAAATCAGGCGAACAGCGATTTCTTCTTTATGTACCGCGGCGGCAAAACCGAGGCGGGCGAGGTCATCACCGACCTTTGCCAAAACCGCCTGCCCGAAGCGTACGGCTACTCTCCGTTTGAGAACATCCAGGTGCTCTCCCCGTCGAAGAAGGGCGAGCTCGGCACAGCGGAGCTGAATCACCGTCTGCAGTCAAGGCTGAATCCGCCCGATGAAAGCAAGGCTGAGGTCACCATCGGCTCAAAGACCTTCCGCGAGGGCGACAAGGTCATGCAGATAAAAAACAACTACGACATCCGCTGGTTCCGCGAAAACGGCGAGACCGGCGAGGGAATATTCAACGGCGACATAGGCATAATCAAGCGCATCGACAAGCGCGGCAAGCTGCTCAAGATAAACTTCTACGACAAAACAGCGGCAGTCAGCTTTGAATCCGCCGCCGATCTCGATTTCGCCTATGCCATCACCGTTCACAAAAGCCAGGGCAACGAGTTTGACGCTGTCGTTATCCCGATGTTCCCGGGACCTCCGCAGCTTTATTACCGCAATTTGCTCTACACCGCCGTTACCCGCGCCAGAAAAACACTGATTCTGGTCGGCACGCCTCAGACGGTGGAATATATGGTCAACAACAACCGCCGCACAAAACGCTACAGCGCGCTTAAGGAGTTCCTTATGCGCGAGGAAAATCTATACACGAATATGTCAACGGGAGACTGATATGAACATAGCTATCGATTTGGGTTCGGACAGAACCAGAGTATTCATTGAAAATAAAGGCAAGGTGCTCGACGAAGCGAGCGTCATCACCTACGACGTCGATACCAACGAGATCTTCGCTGTCGGCGACGAGGCGTATTCCATGATCGGCAAAACGCCTGTCGGAGTTCGCGCGGCTCATCCGCTCGACGGCGGCGTTATCGCGCGCTCCGATCTTGTTGAGGAGATGGTCGCCATATTGCTTGGCGAGGTCTGCACGGTCAAGATAGTCAACCCGCGGGTCGTCACTGCCATTCCCTGCGAGCTCACCGAGGTCGAAAAACGCGCGGCGGTAAACGCCGTAAGCTCCTATGGCGCTCGAAAGGTCTATCTTATCGAAACGCCCAAGGCTGCGGCGCTGGGCTGCGGCATCGACATCTCATCTCCGCACGGAGTATTCATTGCCGACATCGGCAGCGGCACAGCCGACATAGCCGTGCTTTCTCTCGGCGGCATTTCCGTTTCAAAAAGCGTCAGGCGCGCCGGCAGCGCGATGGACGAGGAGATCGTAAAATACATCCGCAAAAAATATAATCTCGTAATCGGCACCAATATGGCAGAAAGCTGCAAAAAGGCTATCGGCTGCGTCCTTCCTCCCGAAGAGCAGGAGGTTTTCCGCGTCAAGGGCAGAGACGCCGTGAGCGGTCTGCCGCGTTATGTCGACGTCACAAGCGACGAGATAATGGGCGCGATAGGGGAGATAGCTGACGACATTGTCATCGCTGTCCGCGATGTGCTCGAAAAAACTCCGCCCGAGCTCATCAGCGACATCTACACCGACGGAATCATCCTCACCGGCGGACTTGCAAAGCTAAAGGGCTTGGCTAAGAAGATAAGCCTTGCCACAAAGCTGAGGGTGCGCGTGCACAAATACGCCGCCGACTGCGTCATCATGGGCTGCGGCAAAGCGATAAATTACATCGACTACGCGGACAAAGAGCTCGAAAACGGTATCTCCCCGCTCCTCACGGCGTATTGATCTATTTGCTTGAAAAATAATTTTTTCAAAAATCCCCCTATTTCAGAAAAAGTGTGTTATAATACTTTTAAAGTTATTGGTTGGAGATGATAGCATGACGAATTATGAAAAAGCAGTTGATCTGTGGCAGCAGCGCGGCATTACAAATGACGCCGAGCTCGCGGAAGCTCTGAACGGTCACAGCATTGCGTTTGCTTATCATTCCAGCAAGATAGAAAACGAGCAAATCACCTATCATGATACCCGGGAGGTTTTTGAGCACGACGGCGTCACTTCTTACACCGGAGATCTACGAACATTGTTTGAAATCAGAAACGCAAAGGAAGCAAACGAGCTGTTTTTGATTTCCTTTGGTGAACGCCGGATAATAGATGAAAGCCTTGTAAAAGCTTTCCAATTCAAGCTTACACAGAATACTTATGACACGCGGCGTTACAGGCTGGGCGAACGTCCCGGAGAATACAAGCTGCACGATTATGTGACCGGCAAGGAGGAGATAGGCGCTGCGCCCGAGGACGTTGCCGAAGAGATCGCTGAGCTGCTCGATGAACTGCAGGATATTCCCAACGGAAAAGCTCTTACCGCCGCAGCGTATTTCCACGCAAAGTTTGAAAATATCCACCCGTTTGCCGACGGAAACGGACGCGCCGGTCGGTTGTTGATGAATTACCTGCTCGTTTGGCACGATCATCCGCCTATAGTCATTCACGAAGAAGACCGCCGCGCTTATTTTGAAGCTTTAGAGGCGTGGGACAGCACGCAAAATCTTGAATCTTTGATCCTGTTTTTGAAAGAGCAGACGGTCAAAACATGGCAAAAACAAATCGCCCGCGCCGAAAAAAACGAACAATAAATTTAACCCGCGAGTTCATTTTCTCGCGGGCTTGTTTTTTTCTTTATTTTATTCTCTAAGGGTGCACACGCGGTGCGCCGTTCTTTATAAGCCTCCCCCGTCACTGGTGGATAAGTCCAGTAAAAACGGACAATAGAAAAAACACCCCCCATATGGTAGAATAGAGAAAACTTGTTACGGGGGTGATTCCCCTGACAGGGGAAATGGCACGAAGTGCCAAAAGGGTTGCCGCCCGGCTACGGGGTGGCAGCGTGCAGCGCTGACGGAGGTGATTCCCCTGACAGGGGAAATGGCACGAAGTGCCAAAAGGGTTGCCGCCCGGCTACGGGGCGTCGTTGTTGCCGGCACCTTGTATAAGAGGACACGACTACCCCTCAGTCGCCTGAAGGCGACAGCTCCCCTAAAACTCAGCAAGCTGAGTGTCAGGGGAGCCTTTTCCATGTAACACTATATTCCGAAAAATATTTTCATAAAACCTATTGACATACTGGGTAAAGTGTGATATGATATACCTACTTTAAAACCTACTAATGCAGTAGGAAATATAGGAGTAGATTTTTATGAAGCATTATATCCCGCTTTTTTGTTATGACGGACGAATGTGTTGTTGATCATCCGAACACCATTTCAAACCAACTAAATCATAACAAAAAAGGAGAAAAATATTATGAGCACATTAAAAGAAAGAAACCTTCACTTTGAAACAAAGCAGCTTCACATCGGTCAGGAAAATGCCGACCCCGTAACCGACGCCCGCGCGGTTCCCATTTACGCCACGACTTCTTATGTATTCCACGACAGCCAGCACGCCGCTGACCGCTTCGGTCTTCGCGACGCAGGCAATATCTACGGCAGACTTACAAACCCAACTCAGGCGGTTTTTGAAGAGAGGATCGCGGCATTAGAGGGCGGCTCGGCTGCTCTTGCGGTAGCCTCCGGCGCGGCGGCTATCACCTATACCATTCAGGCGATCGCCAAGGCAGGGCAGAACATCGTCGCGGCAGAGACCATCTACGGCGGCACCTACAACCTGCTCGCCCATACTCTTCCCGAGTTTGGCGTAACGACAACCTTCGTGAATCCCGACGATGAGGACGCGTTTGAAGCCGCTATCGACGAAAATACCCGCGCGCTTTATATCGAGTCGCTCGGCAACCCTAATTCAAACATCATCGATATCGAAAAGCTCGCGGCTGTGGCTCACGCTCACAACATCCCGCTTATCGTAGACAGCACCTTCGCGACGCCGTTCCTGCTCCGTCCGATCGAGTACGGCGCGGACATCGTTGTTCACTCCGCCACAAAGTTCATCGGCGGTCACGGCACCGCTATCGGCGGCGTAATAATCGAAAGCGGCAAGTTTGACTGGGCGGCTTCCGGCAAGTTCCCGCAGTTTTCCGAGCCGAACCCGTCCTATCACGGCGCCGTGTTCACACAGGCGGCTCCCGGAGCATCGTTTGTGACATATATCCGCGCTATCCTTCTTCGCGACACCGGCGCGACTTTGTCGCCGTTCCACGCGTTCATCTTCCTGCAGGGGCTCGAGACCCTCTCGCTGCGTGTTGAGCGCCACGCCTACAACACCGCAAAGGTATTGGAATTCCTGAAAAACAATCCCAAGGTAGAGCACATCAACCATCCCTCGCTGCCCGAATCGGGCTATAAAGAATTGTATGACAAGTATTTCCCGAACGGCGGCGGCTCGATCTTTACCTTCGAGGTCAAAGGGGGAGAGGCAGAGGCGAAGAAGTTCATCGACAATTTGCAGATATTCTCGCTGCTCGCAAACGTTGCGGATGTAAAATCTCTTGCCATTCATCCCGCGTCCACCACTCATTCGCAGCTCAGCGCCGAAGAGCTCGAGGAGCAGGGCATCCGTCCCAACACGGTGCGCCTCTCGATCGGCACCGAGCATATCGACGACATCCTGTTCGACTTGCAGGAAGCGTTCGACGCTATTTAAATCGCCCCTTTTCTGTGACAAAAAGTGTTTTGTCATTCAAAAAAAGCGGCCGCTAAATGCGGCTGCTTTTTCATTATGTTATGTGGTTTCAGACAGTATATCAATTATGTTTTCCAAGTTTTTTGCCGTGCGGTAAAGCATGGGCTCAAGCTCGTTTTCGGGATTGTCCAAATCGGGCACCAGCACGGTTTTGCAGCCCGCGGCATATGCCGAGCGAACCCCGTTTTGCGAGTCCTCAAGCGCTAGACATTCCTCGGGGTTGAGCGAAAGCTTTTCCGCGGCGTATAGATAAATATCGGGCTCGGGCTTGCCGCGCTTCACCTGCCGCGCGCTGCATATCGCGTCAAAATAACCGAGCAGCCCAACGCGCTCTAAATACTTTTCCGCGCGCTCAACGGGCGTTGCCGTGGCGAGCGCTACGCGGAAATCGTGCTCTTTGAGCCATATCAGCAGAGTTTCCGCGCCGCTTTTCGCGTCTATCCCGTGCCGCGACACATATTCGTCCATTATTTCTACGCGCTTGTTGCGCACTTTGTCGTAGTCAAAGCCTTCGCCGAACCAGCCGCGGAGTTTTTCTATCGCAAACGGTCTGCCCAGCGAGCGTATTCCGAGCGCGTGTTCCGCTTTCATCGGGTAACCGCAGAAGTTTGCCGCCTCGCACCAAAAGCGCACATACAGCTTTTCGCTGTCGAGGATAACGCCGTCCATATCGGAGATAACGCCCTTAATCATACTTTGCCCTCCATCTTACGTTTACCAAAACAATTCCTGCCGAAATCAGCGCGAGCGCCAGCAGAGTTTGCAGATTCAACACACTTTCGCCGAGCAGCAGTCCCGACAGCGCCGTGCCGAACACGGGCACAAGCAGATTGAACACGGAAATATTCCCCGCGGGATGATGCTTCAAAAGCGCTGTCCAAATGCTGAATGCCGCCGCAGATACGATTGCAAGCCACAGCAGGATAAGCAGACCTTTTATATTCAGCAGGTTCAGCCTGCCGCCCAAAATCAGCCCGATGACGGTCAGAGCAAGTCCTCCGAAAAGCAGCTGATATGCGGTGAGCTTTACGGGATCAACGCTTTTTGAAGAGTGCTTTGCGATAAGGTTGCCGCCCGCCGCGAAAACCGTTGAAAACAAAATCATCACGTCGCCGAACAGCGTGTCAAGATCAAAGCCGAAGCCGCCGTTCATCGCCAGAATTCCGCCGAAGCCGACAGCGCAGCCGAGTATTTTAATTATAGTCAAGCGGTCGCTTTTGAAGAATATCGGAGCGGCAAGCACCGTAAAAAACGAGGCACAGGCGGTGATTATCGAGGTGTTCGCGCCAGTCGTGAATCCGATGCCGATGTATGTAAAAAGATACTGTCCGAAAGTCTGAACAGAGCCGAGCGCAAATATATATTTCAGCTCGTTTTTGCGCGGAGCTTCAAACCGTTTTTGCAGCGCGCACAACACGCCTAAGGTCATAAGCCCCGCCAGCGTGAATCGCAGCCCTGCGAACAGCAGCATAGTTCCCGTGTCTCCGTCCGCAACGGAAAATTCCTCGTAGCCGAGCTTGATAAACGGAAACGCCGTGCCCCAAAGCAGCGTGCACAGCACCGCCAGCGCGCAGGCAGCTATTCGGTTTTGCAAAAACGAAGCTTTCATAATTACAGTCCAATCGGTGTTTTCTACAGTATATCATAATTCCCGCGGCGGTTCAATAAAAAATGCCGACGGTTATTGCAAATGCGGCTCGATAATGCTATACTATAGGCAACAGAATAATGCGAAAAGAGGAAACAGTATGAAAAGATTATTATCAGCCCTTGCTGCGTGCGTATTAACAGCTTCGATCCTCGGTGCCTGCACTGTCACCGAGCCGGGTCACGAGTCAGACGTGTTGAGCAGCGCGGCACTGACGGACGCCGTTCCAACCGAGGCGCCTACCGAGGTCGTCACAGAAGCTCCCACAGAAGCTCCCACGGAAGCTCCCACGGAAGCAGTCACCGAAGCTCGCACCGAAAAGCCTACCGAGGCGCAGCCTCAGTACAGCACCGACGTCAGCGATTATGTGTATACCGCAACGGAAAAGAGCCTGCCCTTCGGCGGCGAATTCCTGATCACAGGCGAAGGCAGATCCGAAGGCAACTCTCCCAACAGGATCCCGCAGCTTTCGCTCACAAGTGCCGACGCGAAACGCATCAATAAAGAGATCCATTCCGAATATGACGGAATGCTGTCGGATTTTGTAAAGGCGGCGTCAGAGCATCCCCTCGGCAGAGTCGACTATGTTTGCTACCTCAACGACAACGTGCTCAGCCTTGTCATTGAGAACCGTTCGGTCGATACCCCCAACAGCTTCTTCAAGGTCTATAACCTCGATGTAATAACCGGCAAAGAGCTCAGCGGCAGCGACATCGCCTCGATGTGCAGCGTCGACGCCTACGATTCCGAGGAGGAGCTTTACGCTCAGATCGATAAGATATATGACGATATGAAGGCAAACGGCGGCAACAGCATGGAGTCCATCGTTGAAAAGGCGAGAGAAGACACCTTCGCTCAGGAAAACCTCGACAAATTCCGTTTCTTCTTCAACGGAGAGCGCCATCTTACAGCGGCGTACCGTTATGTAGGAGTCGCGGGTGCTGCCGATTACGGCAATATTGCCGTCCTCAGCGCTGTTAAAACAAAATCATCTTGATTATAAAAATTATAAGGCAGACCGTTTTCGGCGGTCTGCCTTGTTTTATATCGTGATTTTTTCTACCGTATATCCTTTATCCGTCAGCTGTTTTACAAGTCCGGTGTCTCCGAGCATATGCGCTGTTCCCACCGCGAAAAACACCGTCTGTCCGCCTTTAAGATATTCCTGCGCCTTTTCAACCATTCCCAGGTTGCGCTCGGTATACATTTTTTCGTTGTATTCCTCGACAAGCTTTTCCTGCTCCTTGGTCAGTTCCTCGTCTTCTTCCTCCTCCGAAGACACAAGCTTTGCCAGCTTTTCCTCGTCGCCGACGAGCCAAGCCTCGTATAATTCGGTAAGGGACTCGGAATACTTGCTTTCGTTTTCAAAAAATGCGTCGATAAGCAGCGAATATAATTCGTCGGAGAAGCTGTCCAGCATTTTGTACTGGGCGTCGACCGATTCCACTTCAAGAACAGTTTTTCCGTTATCGTTTGCGTGGTTTATCAGCATTGTGTCCATAGCGTTATCGCTGTCATAAGGGCTGTCCGCAACGGCTGCCTGCTGCAAAAGCTGATACCATAACGACGGATGATACATATCATACATCTTGTTATACAGATTTCTTTTGCTGAGATATTCTTCGCACTTTTCATACTGTTCGGCGTCAAGGTGATCCCTGACCGTCGTGCCGTCCAGATACATCATATAGCTCAGGCTGTTTACCATCGCCTGAAAATCATTCTGATATGCCACGGTGTCGCACTCTACCGCCAGCGCGTCGCATTCATCGACCTTTGATGTGATGTTTTCCATTATCTGTTTGTTTCTTTCGTCGCCGATATGGATCGTGCCGAACAGATACATCGTGCTGCCGTCATTGCCCGTGACCTTCCACATCAGCGGCTCCTGCCTGTCTGACTTCGGCTGTGTGGTCGTATCAACGGTCGTTTCCGCTAAAGTGGTGCTTTCGGTAGTCTGAGCCGCGGTCGTTTCCGCAGAGGAAGGAGAACCGGTTTCGACTACACAGCCCGAAATGAGCATTGAAACCGAAAGACAAGCAGCGATAACCGCCGATATTGCTTTTGAAAAGATTTTCATTTTTGCCTCCATGGGGATAAAAGAAGGAGCCGTGCGGCTCCCTCATTAACGATTTATTTACCGACGACCTCGCGGATGACCTGCGCGATGTGGGGCTCGGTCAGTCCGAACCTGTCAAGCAGCTCCCATGCGGGACCGCTGTAGCCGAATCTGTCCTGAACGCCGATACGCGTCACCTTTACGGGACATTCATCGGTGACGACCTCGCAAACCGCGTCAGCAAGTCCGCCGATGACGTTGTGTTCCTCAACAGTGATGATCCTGCCGGTCTCCTTCGCCGCTTTGATGATGATGTCACGGTCGATGGGCTTGATTGTGTGGATGTTTATAAGTCTGGCGGAAATGCCCTCAGCTTCAAGCTTTTTAACAGCCTTGAGCGACTCGTTGACGACCAGACCCGTAGCAACTACTGTTACGTCGGTGCCTTCGTGGAGCGTAATGCCCTTGCCCAGCTCAAACTCGTAGGTCTCGGGATCGTTGAAGCTGTCTATGGCAAGTCTGCCCAGACGGATGTAAACGGGACCGTCATATTCAAGCGCCGCTTTTGTTGCCGCCTTCATCTCCCAGTGGTCGGCGGGATTGAGCACCATCATATTCGGAATGGCGCGCATGATGCCGATGTCCTCGATGCACTGGTGAGTAGCGCCGTCCTCGCCGGTAGAAATACCCGCGTGGCTTCCCGCGATCTTAACGTTGAGCGAAGGATACGCAACGGAGTTTCTTATCTGCTCAAAGGCTCTGCCGGTAGCGAACATAGCGAACGAAGCCGCAACGGGGATCTTGCCCGAAGCCGCCATACCCGCGGCAACGCCTATCATGTTGCCCTCGGCGATCCCGCAGTTGAAGAATCTGTCGGGGAACGCCTTCTGAAAGATGCCTGTTTTTGTTGCGGCAGCAAGGTCCGCGTCAAAAACTACGATGTCCTTGTTTGTTTCGGCAAGCTCGCAAAGAGCCTCGCCAAAGCTTTCTCTTGTAGCTTTTTTGATTATCTCAGCCATCAGCACTCGCCCTCCAATCTGTTGATCTCAGCCTCGAGCTCGGCGGTCGCCTGCTCATACTGTTCCTTGTTAGGAGCTGTGCCGTGCCAGCCAACCTGGTTTTCCATAAAGGAAACTCCCTTGCCCTTAACGGTCTTTGCCAAAATAGCAGTGGGCTTGCCCTTGACGGTCTTAGCCTTGTCAAGAGCGTCTTTTATCTGCTGAAAATCGTGGCCGTCGATTTTCAGCACCTCAAAGCCAAAGGCTTCGAATTTCTTGTCGAGCGGTTCTATACCCGCAACATCCTCAACAGCGCCGTCGATCTGAAGTCCGTTCTGGTCAACCATAACAACAAGGTTGTCCAGCTTGTTGTGAGAGGCAAACATAGCAGCCTCCCAAACCTGACCTTCCTCAACCTCGCCGTCGCCGAGGAGCGTATATACACGATAGTCTTTTTTGTCAAGCTTCGCGGCAAGCGCCATTCCGCACGCAGCGGATACGCCCTGACCCAGGGAGCCTGTGCTCATATCAACACCGGGGGTGTTCTTCATATCGGGATGACCCTGAAGCATCGCGCCGACGTGACGGAGAGATACAAGCTCGTTCCAGTCAAAAAATCCCTTAAGCGCCAAAACAGCGTAAAGGCTGGGGCAGCAGTGACCCTTTGACAGAACAAATCGGTCGCGGTCTTCCCACAGAGGATTTTCGGGGTCGACGTTTATCTCGCGAAAATAAAGATATGTAAACATATCCGCCGCCGAAAGCGAGCCGCCGGGATGACCGGACTTCGCGTGATACGTGCCGAGGATCGCGCCCTTTCTTGCCTTGGCGGCAAGGATCTGCAGTTGCCTGATTTCTGAACTATCCATTATCTAACCAATCCTTTCTCAGCGCTCCCAAGCCCTTTGGGCGCACTGTAGCAACTATAATTATTATACACAATCCTGTTAAAATTTCAACAAGGTTTTCGTCATTATTTAAAATTGTATGAAAATATATAATATCATACTTGAAACGCGGGAGATTTGTGGTATAATTTATAAGTAAAAAAACTTGATTTTTTCAATAAAGAAAATTGAGGTGAAAGCGATGATTTTGACCGCTGACGTCGGCAACACAAACATCAAACTCGGTATATTCGAAAACGGCAATTTGATATATAAACTGAGGTTTGCCACCGACGATAAAAAGACCAGCGACGAATTTTCCGTTCAGCTTTATACCTTTTTCCAAATCAACGGGATCGACTATAAAAAAATCGACGGCTCTATCATCAGCTCGGTCGTGCCAAAGGTCACCGGTCCGCTGATGGACGCCATAAAAATTGTCACCGGCGTTCGCAGCCTCGTCGTCGGCCCCGGACTTAAAACCGGAATGGATTTAAAAATCGACCGTCCCGAAACACTCGGCGGCGATATGGTATGCGGCTGTGTGGGAGCCTTTGAAAAATACGGCGGTCCGCTTATCGTCATATTTATGGGCACGGCTACCGTCATCACATATGTCGATGAAAACTGCGCCTATCACGGCGGCGTCATCGCTCCGGGAGTCGGGATCTCGCTCGACGCACTGACAAACCGCGGCGCGCTGCTGCCGGCGATCGAGCTGAAAGCGCCGAAAAAAGCTATCGGCACCAACACGGCGGATTGTATCCGATCGGGAGTTGTCAACGGCACATCCTGTATGCTCGACGGAATGATCGACAAGTTCATTGCCGAAACGGGCAAGGAGTGCAAAATAGTCGCAACCGGAGGCCTCGCTCCGCAGATGATCCAAAACTGCACACACGATATATCTTATGAAGAGAACATCATCCTCGACGGACTTATAAGTATTTATCAGAGGAACAGCAGTGACAAGAAATAAGTTTTTGCCACGGGAAACTAAATCTGTTCGTAACGCAACAGAATTAAGGAAAAACCTTACAAAGCAGGAACGCCATCTTTGGTATGATTTTTTGAAATTGCTTCCTGTGCATTTTTATCGTCAATACACGATTGAGAAATATATAGTTGACTTTTTCTGCCCGAAAGCAAATCTCGCCATAGAGATTGACGGTTCTCAGCATTATGAAGAAAATACGATGAAATATGACGAGCGAAGAACCAAGCTTTTAGAGAGTTATGGAATTGTAGTTTTGCGTTATACTAATCGCGACATCAACGAACGATTCACAGCGGTATGTGACGATATAAAAAATCACTTAAATGTTTGTCCGGGGCTTTGTCTTTAATATCAAGCAGCACTCCGAAAGCCTCCTTTCATAAAGGAGGTGGCGCGGCACTTTGTGCCGTGACGGAGGATTCCTGTGCCGTGCTTTCCTTTTGGGCGTTTTCGGATAGGGCATTTATCCTATTCAAAATCGGTTTAGGAAATAAATCGATTTTATAAATCCTCAGTCAGCTGCGCTGACAGCTCCTTTACGAAAGGAGCCTTATAGTCTGCAACCGCCATAGGCGTTTGTAAATAAAAATTGCGTTTCACCCGGACAGCCGGGGAAACAGCAGGAGGTTATTATGTCAAACACAAAGAAACAAATCAACGGCAAGACGCAAAAGCTTGTCGGACTCGGCATCCTGACTGCGCTGATCATTGTGCTGCAGGTAATGTCGACCTTCGTCAAGTTCGGACCCTTCTCCATCACGCTCAGCCTTATTCCGATCATCGTCGGCGCTGCTCTTTACGGTGCGGGCGCGGGCGCTTATCTCGGCGCGGTGTTCAGCGGAGTGGTCATCATCATGTGCGTAACGGGCGGCGACATCGGAGGCGCTATGGTATGGAACGCCAATCCGCTTATGTGCTTTGTCCTGTGTATGCTCAAGGGCACACTGGCGGGCTTTGAAGCCGGCATTCACTACAAGGCGCTTGAAAGCACAAACAAAATCGTCGCAAGCATAGCGGCAGCGCTGATCTCACCCATCGTAAACACCGGCGTGTTCCTTCTCGGACTTGTGATCTTCTTCAAGGATACGCTCATTCTCTGGGCAGGCGGTTCCGATCTTCTGTACTATATCATTTTCGGTCTGACCGGCGTCAACTTCCTTGTTGAGCTGGGCGTAAATGTGGTTTTGAGCCCCGTCATCGTCAGGATCGTTCAGGTCGTAAAGAAATAATCAATCTATTTTTCGGGTAACGTTATGAAAAATCAGGATATCCTTCAGTGCTTTGCAAACACAACCGAATATGTCTCCGGGCAGACGCTTGCCGATAAGCTCGGCGTTTCGCGTCAGGCGGTCTGGAAGGGGATTGAGGCGCTGCGCAGCCGTGGATATGATATCGAATCGATCCCGCGGCGCGGATACCGCCTTGTGTCTTTTCCGTCCTTTCTGAACGTTCCCGCAATACGCGCTTCTCTTGAAACAAAAGTAATAGGAAGCCGGCTCGAGGTGCTTGACACCGTCGGCTCCACCAACGACTATATCAAAGTGCTCGGATCGGACGGCTGTCAGAACGGCACGGTCGTTGTCACGCGCGAGCAGACAAAGGGAAAGGGCAGGCTCGGCAGAAGCTGGCAAAGCGAAAAGGACGAGGCCCTTGCTTTTTCCGTGCTGCTCCGACCGCGCATAGCTCCGCATGAAGCAGGCGCGATAACCCCACTCGCGGGGCTTGCCGTTTGCAAGGCGCTGCGTGAATTCACGGGGCTTGACTGCAAAATAAAATGGCCGAATGATATAATCGTCGGCAGAAAAAAGCTTTGCGGTATCCTCACCGAAATGAGCGCCGAGTTCGACGCCGTAGAGTTCCTCGTCACCGGCGTGGGAGTAAATGTCGACCAGGCTGTTTTCTCCGAGAATATCGCCTACAAGGCGACTTCGCTTTTGCTTGAAACAGGCAGACACTTCGATCCCAATCAGCTGCTCGCCCGTCTGCTGCGGCAGATGGAAGAGGAATTCATCAGCAACGACCTAAAGCTTTCGCCGTTCGCGGTCGAGGAGTATCAGTCGCTTTGCGCCACGGTCGGAAGAAGCGTCACCTTTACCCGCGGAAGCCGCCGCATAAACGGAATGGCGGTCGGTATAGCCGACGGCGGAGAGCTGAAAATCATGCTTTCCAACGGCTCGCTGTGCAACGTCAATTCCGGCGAAGTAACCGTTCAGGGGATATACTGAAATATAAAAACAAACAAAAAACAGGGCTGCGTTCGCAGTCCTGTTTTTGCATACAATTATCAGTCGATTTCAACAACGACCTTTTCGTTTGTGCGGATAGCGGCGGTGCGGGCGATCGTGCGGATAGCCTTCGCGATCCTGCCCTGCTTGCCGATGATCCTGCCCATATCGGGTTCCGCAACATGGATGTGATATGTCACGGTGCCGTCCTCGGCGGGTTCGTCTCTGTCAACGGAAACCGCGTTGGGGTCGTCAACAAGACCCTTTGCGATGATCGCAAGTAATTCCTGCATAACTTTTCCTCCGCGATTATTCGATTACGCCGTTCTTCTTGAGAAGAGCCTTAACGGTATCTGTGGGCTGTGCGCCGTTGGCGATCCACTTCTTTACCGCTTCCGCGTCAACCTTGAATTCGCTGGGGTTTTTAAGGATGTCATAGGTTCCGATCTCCTCGATGAAACGGCCGTTTCTGGGGTATCTGGAATCTGCGACAACTACTCTGTAGTAGGGAGCTTTCTTTGAGCCCATTCTTCTGAGTCTGATTTTTACTGCCATGATTTACACCTCATAAAAATTATTTTTTAATTTATGTTCACCAAATAATTGGAGAATCAACTGTTAAAACGGCATTCCGCCGCCCATTCCGCCCATTCCGTCCATCGGCATTCCGCCAAGTCCGGGGAGCATCATTTTCTTTTTGCGCTTGCCTTTCTTTCCGCCTCGGTTCATCTGCTTTATCATCTTCTGCATCTGGTCAAGCTGCTTGATAAGGCGGTTGACCTCTTCCACGGTCCTGCCCGAGCCCGCCGCGATACGGCGCTTTCGTGAAGGGTTCATCAGGTTGGGATTTGCTCGTTCTTCGGGAGTCATCGAGAGGATGATAGCCTGCAGCCAGTCGATCTGCCTGTCGTTGATGTCGACGTCGTCAAGCTGCTTGCCCACTCCGGGGAGCTTTGAAAGTATGCCCTTGAGCGGTCCCATTTTTTTTATCTGCTCAAACTGTCCCAAAAGGTCGTTGAAGTCGAAGCGGTTTGACATTATCTTTTCCGCCATTTTTTCGGCTTCCTTCTGGTCAAGCTTGTTCTGAGCGTCCTCGATCAGCGTCAGCACGTCGCCCATTCCCAAAATACGGCTCGCCATACGGTCGGGGTGGAAGGTCTCAAGATCGTCAAGCTTTTCGCCAGTACCGGCGAATTTGATCGGCTTGCCCGTGACCGCCTTGACCGACAGCGCGGCGCCGCCTCTTGTGTCGCCGTCGAGCTTTGTAAGGATAACGCCCGTGACCTCAAGCAGCTCGTTAAAGCTTTTTGCGACGTTCACGGCGTCCTGACCGGTCATCGAGTCGATAACAAGCAGGATCTCGTCGGGGTTGACCTCCGCCTTGATGTCCTTCAGCTCGTTCATCAGCACTTCGTCAATGTGCAGACGACCGGCGGTGTCGAGGATAACGACGTCGTTTCCGTAGTCGCGCGCGTGCTTAATAGCTTCCCTGGCGATCTTTACGGGATTCTCGGTCCCCATCTCAAACACGGGAACGCCCGCCTTTTCACCGACGACCTTCAGCTGATCAATAGCAGCGGGACGGTAAATGTCGCAGGCTACGAGCAGCGGACGGCGGTTTTGCGTTTCCTTAAGCATCTTTCCGAGCTTGGCGGTGTGAGTCGTTTTACCCGAACCCTGCAAACCGCACATCATAATGACGGTCGGAGGTTTGGATGAAAACTCAAGTCTTGCGTTTTCGCCGCCCATCAGCGCGGTCAGCTCTTCGTCAACGATCTTTATGACCATCTGCGCCGGGGTCAGGCTTTCCATAACATCCTGACCGACCGCGCGCTCGGTGACTTTGTTTGTAAAATCCTTGGCAACCTTGTAGTTTACGTCGGCTTCCAAAAGAGCCAGACGCACTTCGCGCATAGCCTCCTTGACGTCGGCTTCATTAAGCTTGCCCTTGTTTCTTAGTTTTTTGAACGCTCGGCTGAGCTTATCGGAAAGTCCTTCAAATGCCATAAGCGAATCCTCTATTCCTTCAGCGCCGCAGCCTTTTGAGAGATCTCAAGCGCGAGCGCTATTGTGGTTTGTTCGTTCGAATCATCGGCGATCTTCCGTGCGGCTTCGGAAATCTCATCCAGCCCGGTTTCAAGCTGACGAAAGCGTTTCCAAAGTCCCAGCTTTTCTTCATAAGCGAAAAGCTGCGCTTCGCCGCGCTTTATGCTGTCGCGCACGCCCTGCCTTGTAATGCCGCATTGCTGCGCCACCTCGGCAAGCGACAGATCGTCGTTGTAATACAGGTCGATCGTTTGCCTGACGGCAGGCTTTAACAGCTCGCCGTAAAAATCCAGCAGCAACGACACCTCAATGTTTTTCTCCACTGCGGCAGCTCCTGTCCGATGGGATAGGTGTAAAGAAAAAAGCTGTACACCTCGGCTATTATAGCCTATCCCGGGCAAAATGTCAAGTGCTTTTTTGACGCAGCAATAATATCGAAAACAACAATAAATTACTAAAGCATTCGGCGTGTAATAATGCGCGCGCTGATCTTCGGACAAGAAAAGTATACTTATTGCCTATAATATATATTAACTTGCCCTAAAAGGCAACGACCTAAAGGCAAGAAACACAAAGGAGCACCGTATTATCACCTTCAAATTGTGCGTTTATACAAAAATGTAAAAATCGCACAGTTTTTTCTTTTTTCATAAGAAATTATGGTTGAAATATGCTATAATTATTTGGAAAATGAAAATAGGAGTTTTATATCACGGAACAAATAATCAATATCGACAGAATGGAAAACGCCGTTGCGCTTTTCGGCAGTTTTGACAGCAACATAAAACTTATCGAGCACGAGTTCGGCGTGAAAATAATCTGCCGCGGAAGCGAGCTGAAAATCGAAGGCGACGCGGAAAACGCGTCCAAAGCCAGGACCGTTATCGAGAGCCTTTTGCAGTTTCTCAGCCGCGGCGAAGCGCTCAGCGACCAAAACGTCCGCTACTGCATTTCTCTTGTGAACGCGGGCAGCGAGGAAAAAATCGAGGAGCTCGCGGGCGACTGCATCTGCATCACATCAAAGGGAAAGCCTATAAAGCCGAAAACCATCGGTCAGAAGCGATACTGCAATATGATCGCCAAGAACACCGTCACCATCGGCGTAGGACCCGCCGGCACCGGTAAAACCTATCTCGCGGTCGCGATGGCGG
>CACXGW010000111.1 GCA_902767325.1 uncultured Ruminococcus sp. | reverse complement strand
GTTTCGCCCGCACCAAATATAATCCGGAGCGCAGCGACCATTCACTATGCACTATGCACTTTAAACTGTGCACTAAAAAAGGGACGCGAAATTCGCGTCCCTTTTTTCTGTCATACTATTTCCGCCAATATTCTCTGGATTTCAGTAACATCGCGTATACTTCGCTTGCCGTCGCGGTTGACGTCGCTGATATACCAAACGGGATCGCTGCTGTCGCCGCGGTTTACGCAGCCTGCCGCCTCTACCCCATCGCTTTCGGGATAATCGCAAAACTCGGCAAGACAGCGCTGTATCTCCGTAGCGTCGGTGATCGTCAGTTGGCTGTCGGAGTTTACGTCGCCTATCCTTTCTCCGATAGGCAGCTCTTCAATGACCTCCGCTAAGTCGGGGAACAAAAGCGGCGCGTCGGGCTTGTAGCTCTTACGCCAGCGTTCAATTCCTGTTTGCAGCCAGAAAAAGTTGCCCGTGCTTACCTGATATACGGCGTATCCGTTGCCGAACGGCTGCAAAATGCCGTCGGTGCGGAAAACCTTATCGCCCACGGTGTTGTATGTGCTGCCGTAGGGAAGCTTGAAATTGGTGTCGCCGTACACCAGCGCCCAATCGACAATGCCGTCGGTATCGTGGATATACAGCTCGTCATAACATCTTATAACGTTCTCCTCGCCGAAGTACTGAACGTAATTGCGTACTTCCTGGCAGTTCAAAAACTCATCCTTGAACAGCAGCTCGTCGCCGTATTGCGGAGCAGTTATTCGCTGACCGATACCAAACTCGTCAAAAACCTCCTGCAAATCGGGGTAACGGCTTTCGTCCTGTATTTCCTTTAAATCGAAAAACCTTTCCTGCGACACGTCGTAAATACCGTAAAGATACTCAAACGGATAAGCGCAGTCATTTGCGGCTATTGCTCTGCCGAAGAAAATGTTTTGCATGATCACTTCGGAGCGCTCGCCGAATTCCGCCTTGACCAGCGCCCAATCAACATTGCCGTCACTGTTGTGGTAGTACAGCTCATCGTAGCAAAAGCCGCCGGACCATTCCCACTCTTTTTCGGGGTCTTTTCCCTCGCAATACTGATCAGCGAACTTATCATAGTAACGGCGACCGGTTTCTGTTGCGTTGACCGGAAAAGCAAACAAAAGCAAAATCAACGAAGCAGATAATAAAACAGATAATACTTTTTTCATAAGATGACCTCCTCACACATTTAAATATATATTATTACGCTGTCGCTGCCGCCGACAGAAAAGGTCGCGGTTACACTGTTACCCTTTGTGTCGTAAGCAAGAAGCGTATATGTTCTGTTTGGATATAAAAACAGCTCCTGACCAAACGTGACCTCTTTATTTCCGCTGCTGCCAAGCACAGGCTTGACGACGAGATAGTGTATCAACTCACCGTCTCTGTCGTCCGTCAGGTTCAGACGTATGAATTTGCTGTTAAACAGCGGACTGTTAGGTGAAACGGAAAGTGTAAGCGGACCTCTGTACGGCGCAGGGGATGTTACCGCGTTCGTGCCGGAATACTCATCTTCGTCCCACGTCTCTTCGCTCCAAGCCTGCTCGGTGTAATCACCGGCAGGATCGTTCCACCAACTGTTTGTTGTTGTATCGGCGGCAGCCGAGGAAGGGGCGGAATCGGGCTTTGTATAAACTGTTGCAGCCTCGGTATCATTTTTCGGCACATCGGAAGGCTCTGCACCGTTTTGGCTCTCCGAATCAGTTGAAGGATCATTTTGAGGGTTCGACCGAGACGCAGCGTTTTTGTTATTGCGTAGACCGTCGGCACGGGTCACCGGAACGGTGTAGCCCGCAATAGTTTCACCCGCAGAGCTTGTGGGTAAAACAGCCTGTGATGCGCCCTTTGACGCTTCCCGGGAATCGCCGGCATCGGTTACCGGCACAACATATGTCGCGACGACCTCGCCCGCGGCATTGGTTTCCTCGATTATCTCAGTGGCATATACCTTATCATCCTGCGCCCTGCTGTCCGCGGACCCGTCAGACTGCTCCGTGGCTTCTTCCGCGGCGGTAGGCTGAACGGGAAAAACGGACTTTGGCGCAAGGGGGGATTCGCCGCCCGAATTAAAAAGGAGAGTCAGCACCACCGCCGCCACAATAACTACCGACGCAGCCGTGCCGATGATATACGGACGGAGTTTCAGTAACGGAGGGGTATATTTCTTTTGCGGAATATTAAGCGCTGCGTCTATCCACTTCTCCGGAGTTTTTACAGAATTCAGTTGTGAAAAATCAAATTCATTCACCGGTTTCACCTCCGTAGATAGATTTCAGGATCTCGCGCCCTCGCCGCAGCAGCGATTTGACCGTGTTTTCTTTTTTATGCAGTATTTCGGAGATTTCAGAGATTTTGTAACCCAGACAATAATGCAGATATAACACATCGCGGTATTTCGGAGGGGTTTTAAACAGCGCCCATGTCATATCGCTTCGGTCAAAATCAAAGTCAACGCTCGCTTCCCTGTGAATTTCGGCAGGAACCACCCGGCGGTTTTTGCGCATATAATCAGCGCATTCGTGAACAGCGACGCGGATAAGCCACGCCTTGAGGTGATCTTCGCTTTCAAAGTCGGGAGAACGGAAATACAGCTTTGCAAACGTGTTTTGAAAGCAGTCCTCGGCATCTGCCGCGTTCTGAAGGCGCATAACGCACACGCCGGTAACAACGTCGGCATAGCGGCGCAAAGCCTGTTCAAATGTCAGTCCGGCAAAACGCTTGTCGCTTTTCACTTGTCCCCCTCCTTTAATAATAATACGTTTTGAAGTGTGAAAAAGGTTGCATTAAAGTTATAAGTTTGAAGTCGGAAGTCGGAATGCGGAATGCGGAATTAATTCTTTCTCTGATAGGACTCGTAGGGGCGCACCCGTGTGTGCGCCC
>CACXGW010000110.1 GCA_902767325.1 uncultured Ruminococcus sp. | reverse complement strand
GGAAAGCTGTGTTTCCTATCAGCGGGCGACCACTGGTCGCCCCTACGCCTGTAAAGGAAATGTTTCCTTAAGTTGACGACATTGCCTGTAATGGGGAGCACCTTTACAAAAGGAGCCTTTACGTTAAAACAACGCACGCAGCATTACAACTCGGAGCGCAGCTCCCCGACACTATGCACTTTGCACTTTGCACTTTGCACTAAAAAGGCCGCCGCATAAAAGCGGCAGCCTTGAAAAATTTTATTAAACTCTTTCGTAATAGACGCTTAAGAATTGCTCGAAGAAAGCTGTGTCGTCTATTTTGTATTCGGCGTGTTCGCCGTCGTTGCCCATTTTGCCGGGGGCGGTGAGCATTTCGGTATCCATTCCTCCGCCGAACGCGAATTCCTTAGCGAGATACGCCACCTTGGCGGCGTTGAGGTTCGTGCAGGAATAAGGCGCGGAGTCGTTGAATATGCTGACCGAGGATGTGATGTTGCTCTTGATCGAAGAGAGCATCGTCGAAAGGAAGCTGTTGGCGTAGACCTTCTGGCGCTCAAGACGCTTGAGGCTCGAGTCAAAGCTGGACTTGTCCCTGTCTCTGACAAAATGCTCCGCCTGCTTGCCTTCGAGGTGATAGCTCTCGCCCTCGATGAATTCGCCGATAGTTTCGGGAGAAACAACGTCGATTCCGCCGACGCAGTCGTTCATCGCGGAGATACCCTCCAGATCGAGCGCGTAGTAGGTCTTTACGGGAATGTTGTAGAAGATCTTTCTGACGGAAGAAACGGTGTTGTCACAGCTGGTTTCCTTTCCGTCGCCGTAAGCGTAAGCCAGACAGACCTGCATGGTGTCCATTCCCCTGTAGTGTCCGCTCGGCGAATAGAGCGCGACCTCTGCCATGGTGTCACGAGGCAGGGCTATCATCGTCATTTTGTGCGTCTTTACATTCATGGCGATCATAACGATAACGTCTACCTGACCGCCTGTTCCGGCGTCGTTTTCCTCGTTGAGGTTTTTGTCGATACCCATAAACAGAATGTTTGTGACGTCCTTGTTATACCGGTACGAGGCGCCCTTGTAAACGATATAGTCGCCTTCGTCCTCGACCGTCGCGGGGACCTTCTCAGGCACAACGACGTTGAGGTTCGTCTCGAACAGCTCGTCATAGCCCTTGTTCACAAGGAAAATAGCTGTTCCCGCTACCGCGATGGCGATGGCGAGGATAACGCTGACGACGATCAGCAAAACCTTTTTCCATGTTTTCATCTTTTTGCGGCGGCGCTTGCGAACGCGATGACCGTGATGGCTGTGGCTGTGACTGTGGTGACCGTGATGGCTGTGATGGCCGTGGCTGCTCTTTTTGGATTTCAAAAACTTGTAATCCTCTGTATCTAATTCTTCATGTGATTTTTTCTCACCGCTGCCGCCGGAGCTCCCGGATGACCTTTCGGGTTTGTAATACGGCTCGATGACATCGATACTTTCTTCGGTAGGGATTTGCTCCTGTGAGATGTTTTCCTCACTTTGTTTGCTCATCTTTTATCAATACTCCTTGCAAGATAAAACGTCCGTCGCCGCTGTTCAGGCATGTGCTGAGCACCAGCATTTTGCTGTTGAGGTCAAGCTTTACGTCGGTTCTGACGTTGCTGTAAAGCGAGTGGGGATTCTGCGCGGCAGAAAGCCACTCGGAAAATACCTTATCGTCCCTGAAATCAAACGAATTCATAATGTGCCGGTCGTCGTACTCATAAGCCGACACTACTTCGTACGTCAGCTTTCTGGTCGGCGTGTACACATAAAAATACTTGTGCGAGTCGAAAAAGTCCTTGTCCGAAAACTTGTGCAGGTCGGCAAACATCGAGCCGTCGAGCATATTGTGACCATACAGCACCGTGACGCGGTCGGAATAATCTCTTTTGTTCATCGACTGCGAATAGATGGCGCCGGGGAAGCTGTAGTTTTTGTAAACGTCGTGGTCAAGATAAAAATTGTCGTCCTCACTGCTTTGCAGGACCGGGTAGTTTACGTTGGTGTCGGGGATCTCGATCCACGAGTAAACGTCGGAGTTTTCGGCGCGAAGGCTCTTGAAATCGATCGGGTTTTCCGCGGCAGCCGATGTGCTCTCTGCCTTCGTAGTTTCGTTGCCGGTCGTGTCGGCGGCCGTCGAGCCGGAGGATGCATATGACTCCCGGACTTTTTCATATGTTTCGCCGGTCTGGAACAGCCCTAAATACTTTATGACAAGGTATCCGCCCGCGGCGATCAGGATGACTCCGAAAATGACGATAAGCGAAATCAGTATTTTTTTCTTTTTTTCTTTATCCATTTTACATCACCATATACACCGCTATTGTATCATTACAGGCGACGGATGTCAATAATTATAAACAAAAAAGAGCCCCTGCTCAAAGCAGGGGCGAAAAATCAAAATCAGTTTTTCTTTGTAGCTTTGATAAGCGCAGCGGAAGCAACGCCGCAGCCGATCATCGAAAGAGCAATCAGCGAATATGCAAGAATGTCGTTGGAACCTGTCTTCGGCGAAGTGCTGCTGTCGTCGGGCTTGTTGACATTGGTGCTGCCGTCGTCTCTGCCGTGACCACCGTTGTCAGCGGTGTTATCTGCCACAGTTGTGGCGACGGGGCTGTTAACGGAAAGCGCAAACGCAGACGTCATCGAAAATACCATCATCATTACTGCAATCGCGATTGTCACAAGTTTCTTCATAATTATCCTCCTGATTGACAAATTTTTAACACAAAAATGTGATAAATTCTTCTTATGTAAGTTGATTATAACACATAAAAAATTAAAAGTAAAGTCCTTTTCCCCATTCTTTTTAAAAAAATACACAAAAAATCATTGCCCGTTTTGCCTATATATAAAAAAACAGATATAAACCTCCGCAGTCTATTGCATAACGTGTTTCTAAAATGTATAATGTATAAAACAGGATCTTAAAATCTGAAAGGATGTCAAATATGAACGTAGCTCGGCTTCAACAGGAAATATTACGACTCAAAAAGGAAAAGGACGTTTGCGTTCTCGCGCACAGCTATCAGGCGCGTGAGATCTGCGAGATCGCCGATTTTACCGGCGACAGCTACAAACTGAGCGTCGACGCCTCAAAGGCGCAAAACAAGACGATTTTGATGTGCGGCGTCCGCTTTATGGCGGAGACCTGCAAGATACTCTCGCCGGAAAAGACCGTCATCCTCGCCCAGCCTTTCGCGGGCTGCGCGATGGCGGATCAGATGGATAAACAGCTCATCTCGCAGGTGAAAAATCAGTTCCCTGGCTACACGGTCGTGGCTTATATCAACACAACGGCGTCGCTCAAAACCGTCTGCGACGTTTGCGTGACCAGCTCCTCGGCGGTCAAGATCGTCAACAACATCAAAAACAAGGACATCCTTTTTATCCCCGACTGCAACCTCGGCGCCTATGTGGCGGCTCAGTGTCCCGACAAGAACATCAAGCTGTTAAACGGCGGCTGTCCCATCCACGCCTGCGTAAGCGTTGACGACGTCAAAAAGGCGAAGGCGGCATATCCCGGCGCACAGCTTCTTGTTCATCCCGAATGCGTTCCCGAGGTCTGCGCTATGGCGGACTACATCGGCTCTACCTCGGGCATTATGGACTATGCCGTAAAGAGCGGTCACAGGGAATTTATTATCGGCACCGAGATAAGCATAGCGGAGCATCTGCAGTATATGTGCCCCGACAAGGATTTCCACATCCTCAGCCTGAAGCTGATTTGTCCGAATATGAAGGCTACAACGCTCGTCGACGTTTACAACTGCCTTAACGGCAGCGGCGGCGAGGAGATCATTCTCGACGAAGAGACGCTCGGCGGCGCCCGCCGCTGCATCGACGAGATGATCCGTCTCGGAGACTGATATGCCGAAGAAAGCACTGATAGCGATGAGCGGCGGCGTTGACAGCTCGGTGGCGGCGTTCCTGATGAAGCAGCGCGGCTTTGACTGCACCGGCGTCACGCTCAAGCTCTTTGACAACGAGGATATAGGCGAAAAGCGTGAAAAGACCTGCTGCTCGCTCGACGACATCGACGACGCCCGCAGCGTCTGCCGCAGGCTGGATATACCCTATTACGTATACAATTTCAAAGACAGCTTCCGCGAGACCGTTATCTCGCGGTTCATTTCCGCGTACGAAACCGGCTGCACTCCTAACCCGTGCATCGACTGCAACCGCTTCATCAAGTTTGAAAGGCTTTTGCGCCGCGCGGATGAGCTTGACTTCGACTGCGTCGTTACGGGACATTACGCGACGGTCGAATTCAGCGAAGAAAAGAACCGCTGGCTGCTGAAAAAATCCGCCGACAAAAGCAAGGATCAAAGCTATGTGCTCTATTCTCTGACGCAGGAACAGCTGGCAAAGACCGTGTTCCCGCTCGGAGAACAGACAAAGGAGCGCACGCGTGAGATAGCCGAAAGCCTCGGGCTTATCAACGCGCAAAAGCACGACAGCCAGGACATCTGCTTTGTGCCCGACGGCGACTATGCCGCGTTTATCGAGCAATACACGGGTAAAACATATCCGAACGGAGATTTTGTCGACGAAAACGGCAACGTGCTCGGCGAGCACAAGGGGATAATCCGCTACACCGTCGGTCAGCGCAAGGGGCTGGGACTCGCTCTGCCCCATCCGATGTATGTAAAGGAAAAGAACCTTGAAGAAAACAAGGTCGTGCTGTGCGACAACCAAGCGCTTTTCAGCCGCGAGCTTATTGCGACTGACGTGAACCTTATCTCCGTCGAACGCATCGACGGGCCCGTGCGGGTAAAAGCCCGCGTGAGATACAACCAGCCCGAGCAGCCCGCGACGATCTATCCGACCGACGGCAGTGAGCTTCGCGTGGTTTTTGACGAGCCTCAGCGCGCCATTGCAAAGGGACAGGCGGTCGTGTTCTACGACGGCGACTATGTGCTGGGCGGCGGAACAATAATTTAGGTGATACTATGAAATACGGCGAAAGTATTTTTGACATTCTATATCTTCTCACAGCTTTGGTTTCGGGAGCTATCATCCTCATAAAAAACCGCGGGATCACCGGAAAGCTCGCCGGAGCGGCTGTTCTGCTGCTCGGCGCAGGCGACGCGTTCCACCTGGTTCCGCGCGTGCTCAATTACTTTGTCGACGCCGATCTCACGTTTTGGCTTGGCATTGGAAAGCTTGTGACCTCGGTGACTATGACGGTTTTTTACGTTCTGCTGTATGTCGCGGGAACAAAGCTGTTCGGCATTGAAAAAAACGACGCCTCATATCCTGCAATAGCGGCGTTGGCGATCATCAGGATAGTTATCTGCCTGTTCCCGCAAAACGGCTGGCTGAAAAACGACGGACTGCTCTACTGGCCGATCGCCCGCAACGTTCCGTTTGCCGCGCTGGGCATCATCGTTATAATACTGTTTTTCAAAAACCGCAATGTTTGCAAAGAGCTTAAACGCGTGTGGCTGTATGTCACGCTTTCGTTCGCTTTTTATCTTCCCGTTGCGATATTGGCGAGCTTCTTCCCGATGCTGGGTATGCTTATGCTTCCGAAAACCGTGTGTTATGTTTTGATCATAATAGCTTTTCTGCGTTTTTCGTTCCAAAGCCGCAAAACCGATAAAAGCAATATATAAAAATATTTTCAAAAAACAATTGACATAATGCGGCATAATCCGCTATAATGTGGAAAGGTATATAAAAGGTATATTAGGAAAAAGGGGTATATGAATATGAAAAGGAGCAGACTGATTCCCGTGGTGCTCCTCGGCGCGACGATCCTTGTGTCGGGAACATTGGCGATCAGCCACCACACCGCGAACACAGCTTCGGTCAAAAGCGAAGCTCCGCAGAGCGGAAACATCTCCAAGGCAAGCAACAAGCAGTCAAAATTTGACAAGCCGCGCTCCACGATGATGGGCTCGGTAGATAACATCGTAAAGATCAGCGAGGAAGCTAACCTGATCACCCTCGGCTGGGACGAGACCCGCGGAGCAACGGGCTATTTTGTATATGTCTGCGACAAGGACGAGTCGGACAGCTACACTTTGATCGCCGACGTTTCAAAGCCCTCTGCCGACATTATGAACCTGAAGGACACCACTAAGTATTGGTTCAAGGTGTCTGCCTACACGGAAAAGGACGGCGTCATCTACGAAACTCCCGCCGCCGTTTTCAAAACCGCTACCCAGGCGGGCGAGGTCAACAACCTCGACAGCGAGCGCTCCTCGAGCGTGCTGAAAATCAAATGGGACAAAATCCCCAAGGCGACGGCTTATGAAGTTTACCGCGCCGACAAAAAGACAAACTCCGAGTATGTTCTGTGCACCGTCATCCAAAACGATCAAAAGACGGTCTACGAGGACAAGGACGTCAAGGAAGGCGAGCTTTACAGCTACAAGATTCGCCCCTACCGCATTATCGACAACCTGCAATACTGCGCCAAGGGCAAGACGATCGACCTCATCAGCGGTCTGAGCGCACCGTCCAATCTGATAGCGCGCAGCGCCAACACGCGCGTGACGCTCAACTGGGACGAAAAAGAGCTTGCCACCTGCTATAACGTTTATATCTCCGAAAACGAGAAGAGCGGCTTCAAGCTTATCGGCACCACAGAGGATACTTCCTTCTCCACCGAAAAGCTCAAGGCGGGAACGACCTATTACTTCCGCGTGCAGTCCTGCAAAAAGCTCGGCGGCGGCAAGACCGTAAACGGCACCTGGAGCACCTGCTCGATAAAAGCCGCGAAAGACGAGGAAAACACGCGCAGCGCACCCAAGAGCACGATAAGCGGCAAGGGCACATACATAGAAGTCAGCATCGCCCAGCAGCATATGTGGTTCTATAAAGACGGCAAGCTTATGCTCGACACCGACGTCGTTACCGGCAACGCCGACGGCGAGTGCGACACGCCCACCGGCAACTTCTCCGTTGAATCGATGGCGCGCGACACCACGCTCACCGGACCGGGCTACTCGTCCTTCGTCAATTACTGGATGGGCTTCTACGGCGGCTGCGGAATCCACGACGCAAGCTGGCGCTCGAGCTTCGGCGGCGACATCTACCAGGGCAACGGCTCTCACGGCTGCGTAAACACACCGTACGAAAAGGTCAAAAAGATTTACGAGAATGTCGAATACGGCACCCCCGTTTATGTATATTGATCGAATAAATACTTCAGGGACGCGTAATGCGTCCCTTTTCATTTAGTATCCGGTAGTCAGAAGGCAGTTGTCAGTATATGTAAACCAAACGGTGCGACATAACATCTTCGTTTATAATTTTTTACCTTGAGTAATCCGGCTTGATATGATATAATAAACACAGAATATCGGTTACGGAGGTGCGCTGTGGCACTTGAAAATAAATTGGGGCTGACAAGCTCCGCCGAGCTTGCGCGTGAAGAAGAACGCATAAGCAAGAAAAAGGCGCTTGAGCTTTTTGAAAACGGAATACTCGACACATTGGAAGCAGGAAAGTTTTCTGCTCTTAAAGCTATTCACAAGTATCTGTTTGAGGATATATACGACTTTGCCGGCGAGCTGAGAACGGTGAATATCTCGAAGGGCAGCTTCCGTTTCGCGCCTTTGATGTATCTCGAAGCGGCTCTTGAAAACATTGACAAGATGCCTCAGTCCACCTTCGACGAGATCGTAGAAAAATATGTGGAGATGAATATCGCCCACCCGTTCAGAGAAGGAAACGGTCGCAGTACACGCATTTGGCTGGATCAGATTTTCAAGCGCGAGCTTAAAAAGGTCGTTGACTGGAGCAAGGTGGACAAAGACGATTACCTTCTCGCTATGGAACGCAGTCCCATAAAGGATATTGAGATAAAGCATATCCTCAGCGCGGCGCTGACCGATGATGTGAACAGCCGCGAGGTGTATATGAAAGGCATCGACAACAGCTATTACTACGAGGGATATACAACGTTTAAAACCGAAGAATTGTAAAACCGGGACGCGTAATGCGTCCCTTTTTTCAGTATTCAGTAGGCAGAAGGCAGTGGTTATAAGTTGAGAGTACCTTTATGGTGTAGTGCGTTGTAACGCTTAATTGTTTATAAAGCCTTCTGTAGGGTTCGGTCTTGACCGAACCGCCGGTTGAGCACTCAACGTCTTGTTTATCGTTAGCGGTACGGTCAAGACCGTACCCTACATCAACAAGCCAATAAAATGAAGTTTTGATTGTTACAAAATAGGCGGCGGGACGGGCGATAAGCCAAACATTTTTTATCCCCATCGCTTTGCGATCGGAACTGACAGGGGCAGGCCCTGTTACTATAAAATCATCTGAACCATCAGAGGAACCTTCTCCACTCCCGTGCAGCGGCGGCGGAACAACAATATTTCCATTTTCCTTTTCTTCTTCATCTTCTTATTCTTCTTTATTTTCTTCTTCTTTTTCTTCTTCTTGCTTGTTTTGGGTTGTTTCGCTTGTTTTGGGTTGTTTTTCCCGATCACAGCCGCGATTGCATAAAAATATGCAATTACAAAAACTCCGCCTGAAAACCAGACGGAGTCGTGTTTTCTATTTCCCGAATAAATCCGAATGAGTACCTGTTGCGGTTGCCGTAAGGATCAGTATTTCATCATGGATTTGATAAATTTGTTAAATCCTTTCCGCGTTTACGCATCAGCTTTACATTACGCTTCATTTCATTGGTAAACTCGATTTGATACACAGCTTAATCCTCCAGCATTGCCGCGACTGCTTCCTGTGCCGAATCATAAGGTCCGTTCAGATTAACGCGGTTTCGGCTGTCGTACACTGCCTGACGCATATTCTCGGGCATGGTATGACGCACTTCAAAGGGCAAGCCGTTATTTTCAACAGCCGCTGTCAAAAAAATCCTGACCGCTGTTGAAGTATCAAACCCCAAGCTTGCAAAAAGCATATCAGCTTGTGATTTCAATTCATCATTTACTCTGACTTGTAAATTCGCCATAACTTAACCTCCTTGATTTTGTAATAATATTATATTACTATTTTAATGATTTGTCAATACAATAAAATATATTTGTAATACTTTCCAACAAAAAAACTCCGCCTGAAAAACAGACGGAGCTTTTAATAATCTATTCGACTTTTGACCCGCCGTTTTGCCGCGGTTTCAAATCAAACCGAGCTTAACAAAGGCGGACCGGGTGCAGCGTCACGCTGCTTATTTCTCGTTTACAGCAGCCTGAGCAGCGGCCAATCTTGCGATCGGAACGCGGAAAGGCGAGCAGGAAACGTAGTCGAGACCGATCTTATGGCAGAACTCAACGGACGAGGGATCGCCGCCGTGCTCGCCGCAGATGCCTACGTGGAGCTTGGGATTAACGGGCTTGCCGAGGGAGATAGCCATTTCCATCAGCTTGCCTACGCCTGTCTGATCGAGCTTAGCGAAGGGATCGTTCTCGAAGATCTTGGTGTCGTAGTAAGCGTTGAGGAACTTGCCTGCGTCGTCGCGGCTGAAGCCGAAGGTCATCTGAGTGAGGTCGTTTGTACCGAAGCAGAAGAAGTCAGCCTCTGTAGCGATCTCGTCAGCTGTAAGAGCAGCTCTCGGGATCTCGATCATTGTACCAACCTCATACTTAAGCTCAACGCCGGCAGC
>CACXGW010000109.1 GCA_902767325.1 uncultured Ruminococcus sp. | reverse complement strand
TTTTTCAACAATTGAATATGTTTTCTACAAAAAATTAGAGGAGCCGTGAAGAACGAAGTCTTAAACTTCATTTCTTCACAGCTCCTTTTTGATATATGCTTATTCTGCTGTAAATGTGAACTTGCCGTCCTTACAGTCGCAGGTCACGCTTGAGTTTTCCTTTATCTCGCCGTCGAGCATTTTTTCGGAAAGCGCGTCCTCGATCTCGCTCTGGATAGCTCTGCGCAGCGGTCTTGCGCCGTAGCTGTCGTCGAAGCCCTTGTCGGCGATGGCGGTGATCGCCTCGTCGGTGAAGGTGATGCTGATGTTCATAGCCGCAAGCCTTTGGGCAAGGGTGTCGAGCATCTTGCCCGCGATCTGCTTGATCTCATCCTGCGAGAGCTTATGGAACACGATGATGTCGTCAACGCGGTTGAGGAACTCGGGACGGAACACCTTTTTGAGCTCGCCGAGAACGAGTGAGCGGATGTCCTCCTGCTTTTCTTCCTTTTCATCCTGAGCGAAGCCGAGAGACTTCTGCTTGTCGGTGATGAGCCGCGCGCCGACGTTTGAGGTCATGATTATAACGGTGTTTTTGAAGTCGACCGTGCGACCCTGGCTGTCGGTGAGCCTGCCGTCCTCAAGGATCTGAAGCAGCATATTGAACACGTCGGGATGAGCCTTTTCGATCTCGTCGAAGAGAACTACCGAATAGGGCTTTCTGCGAACCTTTTCGGTGAGCTGACCGCCCTCGTCAAAGCCGACGTAGCCGGGCGGAGAACCGATGAGCTTGGATACCGTGTGCTTCTCCATATACTCGGACATATCGAGCCTGAGCATAGCGTTTTCGTCGCCGAACATCGCCTGCGCCAGCGCCTTGCAAAGCTCGGTTTTACCGACACCGGTGGGGCCGAGGAATATGAACGAGCCGACCGGGCGCTTGGGGTCTTTAAGACCCACTCTGCCGCGGCGGATAGCCTTGGCAACGGCGCTTACGGCTTCGTCCTGACCGACGACGCGCTCGTGGAGTACCTGCTCCATATTGAGCAGCCGCTCGCTTTCTTCCTTTGTCAGCTGAACGACCGGGATGCCCGTCCAGTCGGAAACGATCCTCGCGATGATCTCGGCGTCGACCTCGCCGCTGTTTTCAAAGCGGTGCTCCTGCCAATCCTTTTTGGCGGCGTCGAGCTTTTCCCTGATTTCCTTTTGCTCATCGCGGAGCTTTGCCGCGCGCTCGAAATCCTGCTCGTTGACCGCGCTGGACTTTTCGTTTTCAAGATTTTCGACCTTTTCCTCGAGCTCCTTGATATTATCGGGAGAGGTCATAGACGCGAGCCTTACCTTTGACGCGCCCTCGTCGATGAGGTCGATAGCCTTGTCGGGAAGGTAGCGGTCGGCGATGTAGCGCGAGGAGAACTTTACAGCCGCCTCTATAGCCTCGTCGGTGATCTTTACCTTGTGGTGAGCCTCGTAGCTGTCGCGCAGACCTTTGAGTATCTCTATCGCCTGCTCCTGAGTCGGCTCGCCGATCTTTACGGGCTGGAACCTGCGTTCAAGCGCCGCGTCCTTTTCGATGTGCTTTCTGTATTCGTTGAGCGTGGTGGCGCCTATCACCTGGAAGTCGCCGCGCGCAAGCGAGGGTTTGAGGATATTCGCCGCGTCAGCGCTGCCCTCTGCGGCGCCCGCGCCGATGATGGTGTGAAGCTCGTCGATGAAAAGAATGGTGTTGCCGCTGTTCTTTACCTCGTCGATAGCCGCCTTGATGCGCTCCTCGAAGTCGCCGCGGTACTTAGCGCCCGCGACCATTCCGGTGAGGTCAAGCGCTACAACGCGCTTATCCTTGAGTATCTCGGGCACGTTGCCTTGTGATATTTCAAGCGCCAGTCCCTCGGCAACGGCGGTCTTGCCAACGCCGGGCTCGCCGATGAGCACGGGGTTGTTCTTTGTGCGGCGCGAAAGGATCTGAATGACGCGCTCGATCTCTTTTTCTCTGCCGATAACGGGATCGATCTCGCCGTTTTTCGCAGCCTTTGTTAAATCTCTGCCGAACTTTTCAAGCGCTGAGCCGCCCTGCTGCTCGCCGGGCTCGAAGCCCTGAGCTTCATTGCCGAAGCCGCCGTTTGGGTTGCTTTTGCCGCCGAGGCTGTTTTGAAGCGCTGCGACGATCTGATTGATGCTGATGCCCGCGTCGTTGAGGAAACTTACGGCGTAGCTGTCGCTGTCGGAAAGAAGCGCGATAAGCAAATGCTCGGTGCCGACGTAGTTTTGACCGACCTTTGCGGAGACCGCGACCGCCGAGCGCAAAACGCGCTTTGTGCGGGGTGTAAAGTCGTTCGGCGAAAGAGTCGTCTGCGCGCCGGTGTAGGAGCCCGCGCGAATTTTCTGCTCGATAGCTTCCGCTGTTACTCCGCAGTTTGTAAGCGCGGTGCAGGCAACGCCGCTGCCCTCCTTGAGAAGTCCCAAAAGGACGTGCTCGGTGCCGACATAGCTGTGGCCGAACTCCTGTGCCGACTCAACGGCGAGATTAAGAGCGTTGTTTGCTTTTTCTGTGAAGCCTTGGAATTTGAACATATGATTACCCCCTTGTTTTGTTATTCATATACCTTGATCTGTTAGTTCAATACCGATCTTATAAGCTTTGCCCTTTCGATGTCCCTGTCATGAGGCGACAGGCTCTTTCCGGCGTTTACGGAAAGCGTGGCGGGCTCGACGTCGGTCATCAGCTTATCGACTGAGCCGATGTCAACATCCTCAAGCTGACCGGACACAATGCCCAGGCGGACATTTGAAAGCAGCTGCAGCGCCTCATCGTGAGAGATCACGAGCGACGAGCGCAGGATGCCCAGGCTCCTGGATATAGTGTCGCGAACGTCGATGCTCTTGCAAAGTCTGTCGCGAGCCTGCTCCTCCTGGGAGACGAGCTGAGCGGTGATGTTTTTCAGGTTTTCGATAGCCGCCTTTTCGGATATACCCAGCGTTACCTGATTTGAAAGCTGATAAAGCGCGCCCTTTGGCTCGGTGCCCTCGCCGTGAGCTCCGCGGATCGTGAGCCCCAGCTTTGAAAGACTGCCGGCTATGCGGCTTATCGCCTTGCTTTTTTCAAGCGCGGGCAGATGGAGCATTACCGACGCTCTCATTCCGGTGCCGAGGTTTGTCGGACACTGGGTCAGATAGCCGAGCTTTTCGTCAAAGGCGAACTCCAGCCGCTCGTCGAGCAGCGTGTCGAGCTTGTCGGCGGTGTCGTAAGCCTGCTCGAGCGAGAGCCCCTTTGTGATGACCTGCAATCGGATGTGATCCTCCTCGTTAATCATTATCGAAAGGCTTTCGTCGGAGCTTAAAAGAAGCGCTCTGCCCTCGGGATCGCTGATGAATTCGGGGCTTACGAGCCGCTTTTCAACGAGCGATACGCTCTGCTTCGGGTCGAGACCGCTCATCTTTATAAAGGAGAAGTCGTCGGCGAGCACGCTGTTGCCGTTTTTGACTGCGTCGCGGACCTTTTCGATGACCTCTTCCCTGCCCTGAAGATTCAGCTTACAGGGGAACGGATAGCCCTTGAGGTTCCTTGCCAGGCGTATCCTGGTGGAAATTACTACGTTACTCACTGTTACCCCTCCATTTCCTTGATTTTGTCTCTGAGCTCGGCGGCAAGCTCAAAGTTCTGCTCTTTTACCGCCGAATCAAGCTGCTGTCTGAGCTGATTTACGGTTTCTTCCTTTGTCAGCTCCTCGGGCTTTTCGGCTTCTTTTGAAGCCTTGCCGCTGTTTTTGCCGCAGTGAGCGGTGTTGCCGTGGATGCGTCTTATAGACGGATACAGCTGGTCGGCAAAAAGCTCGTAGCAATGAGCGCAGCCCACCTGACCGGTCTTTGCGATCTCGGGATAGGTGCTGCCGCAGAATTCGCAGCGGGTAGCCTGGGTTCTGGCGGGAAGCACATTTGTGAAGAAGCTTCCCAAAAAGCCCGAAAACTCGTTTTCCATATCCGCGAAAACATTGGTGTAGCCCATCTTTCGGGCGCATTCGCTGCAAAGATCATACTCCTTGAATTCGCCGTTTATTATAGTTTTTACATGTGTGTTGGCGTTGTTGGCGCCGCATTTTTGACATTTCATATTATTCACCTCTATGTGCTGATTTTAGCTGTTTAAGGTCAAAAGCATATTTTTGAACAGGTCGGCGCGAACACTGTCGCGCTTTTCCTGCTCGACGTTTTTAAGCGTGCGGTCGGAAAGTGCCGCGGCTATCGCCTTGGCGGTCTGGAGCTCCATCATCCTGCGCTGAAGCATATTGCGAAGCATTATCTCCGCCGCAGCCTTGTCGAGCGTGTCGCCCACGGAATTGATGATGTGCATAAGCGCCGTGCCCTGATCCATCTTCACCCGGCTTATGCGGATGTAGCCTCCGCCTCCGCGGCGGCTCTCGACGATGTAGCCCTGCTCGGGCGTAAAGCGCGAGGTGATGACGTAGTTTATCTGGCTGGGCACGCAGCCCAGGTTTCCGGCAAGCTCGTTGCGCTGGATCTCAGCGCTGCCGTTTTGCTCTTCAAGCATTTCCAAAATGTATTGAGCAACCAAATCACTCATTCTCATATTTATCCCTCTTTCCCTGCCCCTTTCGGGCTTTGACTATATTATATCACAAGGTCAGAGAAAGTCAAAGTCAAATAAGGTCAGGAATTATTATCGTTTCTTTTGTTTCCTCCGTTTTTCTCCCGAATACTCGCGTATGCTAACTTTTTAAATTTTTTTGACTTTTTTTGACCATTAAAAAGTCAAACAAAAAGCGGCAGGATAAACCTGCCGCTCAGTGCTGAAATCATTCAATTATACAGTTGTGAAGCTTACTCTGCTTCGGCTTCTTTTTTCTTTGCAAAGCATTCGCTGCAATAATAGCTCTTGCCTTCCATAGGCTTGAACGGGATCCTTGCAGGGCCGCCGCACTCGGCGCAAGTGGTATCATAATACTCTCTGCTGGCTTTAACGGCATTTTTGCGTGCCTGTCTGCAATCCTTGCAGCGCTGGGGCTCATTCTCAAAACCCTTTTCAGCGTAGAATTCCTGTTCGCCGGCAGTGAAAACAAACTCGTTACCACAGTCTTTGCATACTAATGTTTTGTCTTCATACATTGGACATCTACCTCACTTTAGGTCTCTAATTGTCCCTTTAAAAACTGCGCAGCATTCTCTTCAGGACATTTTACATACGAACCGATTTTCCTTCGGGCTCTTTGCAAAGCGTTGTCAACAGATTTTTCGGAAATGTTCAGCCTGTGTGAAATATTGCTGTAGCTGAGTCCCGAGGCAAAAAGCATCAGCACCTCGTATTCCCTTGCGGACAATAAAGCTTTCAACCACTTCAAAACCTGACCCAGCTGCTCTTTTTCCTCCATAAGCTCTTCGGGAGAGCGGACAACGTCCGTCAGCTCGCCTTCAAGCCCGTCGATGTGGACAAGCATTGAATCGGGCACCGCTTTTTTTGACTGTGAGCTGCGGATTATCGAAATGAACCGGCGTTCCGTCAACAACGAAACAAAACCGCTGAAACTCATTCCCCCCTGCCTGTTATATTTTTTACAGGCAATCAGAAGAGCCAAAAGCCCTTCCTGAACGAAATCCTTTTGCTCGTAGCCTTGAGCTGAATATTTGCGCGCGATAAACCGGATCTTACCCAAGTACCGTATAGCCAGCTCGTTAAAGGCTTTGTCGTCACCGTCTTTAGAAAGTTCGGCAAGAACATCATCTGTAAGGGTTGGATACGATCCTTTGATATTTGCCATTATGTACCCCCACTGCAATATGATATTCTATAACAAGATTTTATCATATTTTTGTTTTTATGTCAAGTAAATATTGCATTTCTGTAGAATTGTACACTAATTTTGTAATATTTTATGCAATATTGATAATAAACCCTTGCAAAACAGCTTATTACGTATTGTTTTTCGGGTAATTCGGTGCTATAATAATACTATCAAATTTCAGGAGTTTTGTTATGGTTGTAACGTGTATCAGCTTTGGAATAAACGGAATAGACGGATACCGCGTCGACGTTGAGGCGTCGTCGCGCGCCGGACTGCCCGCATTTGACTTGGTGGGACTTCCCGACGCGGCGGTAAAGGAGAGCAAGGACAGAGTAAGGAGCGCGCTTTCAAACTGCGGCTTCAAGCTGCCCTCGGCGCACTTTATCTTTAACCTCGCTCCCGCCGACATCAAAAAGGAAGGACCCATCTACGACCTGCCCATAACCGTTAACCTGCTGCGGCTCGCGGGCTACATACGCTCGGACCTGAGCGACTGCGCTTTTATCGGAGAGCTGTCCTTAAGCGGCGAGCTTCGCGGCGTTAACGGCGTTCTGCCGATGGTCATAACCGCGCGCGAAGAGGGCGTCAAGCGCATTTTCGTGCCGTATCAAAACGCCAACGAAGCGGCTGTGGTGGAAGGTATCGACGTCTTTCCGCTTAAAAGCATAAACCAGCTGAAAACATTTTTGGACGGCGAGGAAGAAATAAAGCCTGCTGTTCCGGTCAAAAAGACCGATTTATCACAGGCTGAATTTCTGCCCGACTTTTCTCAGGTCAAGGGACAGTTCGAGGCAAAACGCGCTATGGAGATAGCCGCCGCGGGCGGTCATAACATCCTGCTTATCGGACCTCCCGGCTCGGGCAAAAGTATGCTTGCCAAACGCGTGCCGTCGATCCTGCCCGATATGACCTTTGACGAGATGATCGAGACCACAAAGATACACTCTATTTCGGGCACCCTCCACGGCGAGGGACTTATCACGACGCGCCCCTTCCGCGCTCCGCACCACACGGTGACTCCGGTGGGCTTGGGCGGCGGCGGCTCGGGGACCATCCGCCCCGGAGAAGTTTCGCTTGCTCACCACGGCGTGCTGTTCCTCGACGAGCTTCCTGAGTTTACGCGCACCTCTCTTGAAGTGCTCCGTCAGCCGATCGAGGACGGAACTATAACTATTTCGCGCTCGGCGCAAAACTGCACCTATCCGTGCTCGATAATGGTCATCGCCGCGATGAACCCCTGCCCCTGCGGATATTTCGGCGACCCGAAGCACCAGTGCACCTGCTCCGAATCAAAGATCAGGCGCTATCTCAACCGCGTATCGGGGCCCTTGCTCGACCGCTTTGACATCCACGTTGAGGTGCCGCCCGTTGAATTTGAGGAGCTTCGCGCGACCGAGAAATCGGAGAGCTCGAAGAGCATAAAGCAGCGCGTGGACAAGGCTCGCGAGATCCAGCGCGTGCGCTTTGAAGGCTCGGAGACCACTTGCAACGCGAAGATAAACGCCGATCAGTTCCAGAAATACTGCGTTATCGACAAGGAAGCCGAGCATACGCTCAAATCCGCTTTTGAGGCGCTTGGCTTCACCGCGAGAGCTTATGACAGAGTTTTGAAGGTCGCGCGTACGATAGCCGATCTGGACGGCGCCGAGGTTATCCAGTCGCACCATGTTCTGGAGGCTATCCAGTACCGCAGCCTCGACCGCAAATATTGGTCGGCAAATTAGATTTTTACTTGAATAAACACAAAATATATGGTATAATATACGTTGCGAATACTAAATAGACGCTTTGGAGGTAAAAATATGGCTATCACAAAAAATGACATCATCGGCGACGTACTCGACCGTTATCCCGAAACCGCTCAGCTGTTTTTAAGCATCGGTATGCACTGCCTCGGCTGCCCCGCTTCGCGCGGAGAGACGATCGAGGAAGCATGCTATGTTCACGGCGCTGACGCGGACAAGCTTATTGAAGCACTTAATGCCGCTGTTAAATGAGCGGCGAACTACAGTTAGATAAGCGTTTGCGGCTGTGCGCGGAGTTTGTCCGCCGCGGCTCAATACCGGCTGACATCGGCACAGACCATGCGTATCTTCCCGTGTGGCTGTGCCGCAGTGGTATATGCCCCTCGGCGATAGCCTCCGACATCAACCCCGACCCGCTGTCAAGAGGAAGGCAAACCGTTGAAAACGCGGGTCTTTCCGACAAAATAGAGCTGAGGCTCAGCGACGGGCTGAGGGAAATCAAAGAAAACGAAGCCGACGACATCATCATCGCCGGAATGGGCGGCGAGACCATCGCGAAGATCATCGGCGACTGCCCCTATGCCAAAAACCGCGGCAAGCGCTTTATTTTGCAGCCGATGACGAGAAGCGAGGTCTTGACGGAATACCTCTGCGAAAACGGCTTTTCTATCATCGCGCAGGACTGCTGCGTCGCTTCAAACAAATGCTACACCGTGATGTGCGTAAATTTCACGGGAGACATAAAAAACACCGACGAGCTGTTTTATTACACGGGAATTTTAAACCCCGAAAACGAAACACACCGCCGCTTTATGCAGGGACACATAGAACGCCTGCGCAAAAAGGCGAAGGGCGACGCGCGCTTTGACGCGCTTGCCGACAGACTGGAGGAATACTGTGGCGACCGTTAACCAAATACTCGATTTTTTTGAAGAATTCGCTCCCGTTGCTTCGGCGATGGAGTTCGACAACGTTGGACTTCTTGCGGGAAGCGCCGACGCCGAGGTCAATAAAGTTCTGCTTTCGCTCGACATCACCCCCGAGGTCGTCGAGGAAGCAAAGGTTGAAGGCTGCGAGCTTATCATCAGCCATCACCCCGTTATTTTTCAGCCTCTTAAAAGACTTGAAAAGCAAAGCGCCGCGTATCTTTTGGCGAAGTACGACATCACCGCCGTATGTATGCACACAAATCTCGACCTGTCGGAAGTCTTGGGAGTTAACACCTGCCTTGCCGACGCGATCGGCGTGAAGAATCTGAAAAAAGCCGAAATCGGCGAGTGTCTGTTCATCGGCGAGCTTGAGCAGGAAACGGATATAGACGATTTTGCTTTGAAGGTCAAGTCCGCGCTCTCCTGCGAAGGACTTCGCTACACGGCTGTAAAGCCCGTTGTAAAGACCGTTGCGGTATCATCGGGCTCGGGCGGTTCAAACGCCGCGGAAGCCGCCGCTCTCGGAGCCGACGCGCTGGTGGTCGGCGAGATAAAACACCACGACATAAACAACGCCAACACCCTGGGGCTCGACGTCATCGACGCGGGTCATTTCAAAAGTGAAGATATTGTCATTTTGCCGCTGAAAAACAAGCTCGAAAAGCGGTTTCCCGATACCTTTTTTACAAAATCGAAAGTTTACGGCGACAAGGTTAAATATATTTAATTTCTTATTGCATATTTTGTTACAATTTGGTATAATGAAATGAGATGTTTTGACACAGATTATGACATCCATGAGGTATTATGAGAATAAGAAAAAAGAAATGGGCGGAGCCCGAGCTTGCCGTCTGCGATTTTTACATAAAGAATCCCGACGAGCACGCCGGAAAATGGAGCTCAGCCTTTAAAAAAGAGCAGCCGCTTTATCTTGAGATCGGCTGCGGAAAGGGCGGCTTTGCCGGACAGTTCGCGCTGAAATATCCCGACAGGAACATCATCGCCCTTGACATCAAGGTCGATATGCTGGGCGTCGGCAGGCGCACCATCGTAAAGCTGTTTGAGGAAAGCGGCAAATCGCAGGACGAGATCGACAACCTTCTGCTTGTGAAATACAACGTCGAGCAGCTCGATAAGATAATCACGCCCGAGGATAAGATCGAGGCGCTGTATATCAACTTCTGCAATCCGTGGCCGCGCGCAAAGCACAAAAAGCGCCGCCTCACCTACCCCCGAAAGCTCGAGATGTACAAAAGCTTTTTGCAGCCCGAAGCCGAGATTCGCTTCAAGACCGACGACGACGAGCTGTTTGAGGAAAGCGTAGAATACTTTGAGCAGTGCGGCTATGAAATAACCTATCTGACGCGTGACCTGCACTCGTCGGATTTTACCGAAAACATCGTCACCGAACACGAAAAGATGTTTTCCGACGAGGGAAAGAAAATCAAGTTTTTGATCGCCCGTCAAAAATCATAAAAAAGGAGGACGAGCATATGAGGCTGAGATCGGTAGCCGCCGCTGTTTTGGGCGCGGCAGTGCTGTGCTGCGCAGGCGGATGCAGCATCACCGATTTGGGCAGGGAAGATATGCTTCGTCCGCCGAAAACCATGGGCGACGAGGCGGAGATAGAACAGCTTATTTCCAAGACCGCCTCGGGAGGCTACACGCTTAAATATCCCAAAAGCGGAAACTACCGCAGCGCCATCGTTATGCAGGACCTCGACGGCGACAACGTAAACGAAGCCATCGCCTTTTTCCGCGACAAGGACGGCTCCACCGGCGTTCATATGCTGGTAATGTATGAGGACGACGGCAAGTGGAAGGCGTCGGACGACTTCGTGACCGAGACCACCGACGTCGACAGCGTTGACTTTGCCGACATCAACGAAAGCGATTCGCTCGAGATACTTGTCGGCTACGCCACCTACACCACCGGAGTCAACTTCCTTTCCGCCTATTCTTACGAAAGCGGCAAGACATACACTATCGAGTCCGGTCAGAACTATTCCGCTTTTTACTGCGGAAATCTTGACGGAAGCGGCAAAAGCAAGGTGCTGACGCTCTCGCTGTTCAGCCCCGAAAACGAGGCGAAGGCGACGCTTTTGGAGTTTGACTCAAAGCACAATTCGCTGTTTACAAAGGCGTCCGCCGCGATGGACCCGAACATCGTCAGCTACAAGAACCTCATCCTCTCCGATCTTGAGGAGAATCTCAAGGGCTTGGTCGTTGACGGCGCGCTTTCAAGCGGCGAGCTGAACACTCAGCTGATCTACTTCAACAAAGAGCTTAATATCCTCTGCAACCCGCTGTACAAGGAAAAGTCGGCAAATCCCACCCAGCGCGCCAGCGCGGTGCTATCGACCGACATCGGCAACGATATGAAGATCGAGATGCCCTCGGTCTCCACCCTGCCCTACAGCAAGGACAGCAAGGCTTTCACCGCCGCCGACCAGGTGATGTGGAACAGCTTCAGCGTTGAAAAGGAAGAGCTTCTTCCGGTTCAGAGAACAGCGGCAAACTATAACTACAACTACACGATAAAGATCCCCGAAAGCTGGCAGGCGGGCACATTCACCGCTCTGCTCAACGAAAGCGGCGATCTTATGAGCTTTTGCGAATGGAGCAAAAGCGGGACGGGACGAAACCTGTTTGATATAAAGGTGTTCAAGGTCAGCGAATGGGATCAGGGCAAGGACATCGACGGCTACACCCTGATCTACAAGGACAACCGCTACGCCTACACCTTCCAAAATCACGACGCCGACAGCGAGCTTTCCATCGGCGACGACGACATCAAAACCGCGTTTTCCCTGCTGGACGGGATCGCGGCGACAAGCAGTAAATCATAACACGGAAATATACGGAAGCTTTAAAGAGCTTTCCCGACAGAACATCAACGGAGGTTTTTTGAAATGAAAAAAATTCTGGTATGCGAAGACGAAGCCGCTATCCGCGATTTTGTGGTAATCAACCTTACACGCGCCGGCTACGACGTAGTTGAGGCGGACTGCGGCGAGACCGCTCTGAAAAAATACGACGAGAACGAGGGTGATTTTGACATTGCCATCCTCGACGTAATGATGCCCGGTATGGACGGCTTTCAGGTCTGCAAGGAGCTGAGAAACCGCAACGGCGGCATCGGCATCATCATGCTTTCCGCAAAAACTCAGGAGATGGACAAGGTAACGGGTCTTATGCTGGGCGCCGACGACTATGTCGCAAAGCCCTTCTCCCCCAGCGAACTGCTGGCAAGAGTCGACTCGCTCTACCGCCGCGTGGCGCTGGCTCAGTCGCGCTCCGAAAACAACTTCAAGGAAGAGCTCAAGTCGGGCGACTTTATCCTCAACCTCAGAAACCGCGCGCTGATGAAGGCGGGCAAGATGATCGAGCTGACCCAGGTCGAGTTCCAGATCATGGAATACTTCTTCTCAAACCCCGGTGTAGCGCTTGACAGGATCGACATCCTCAACCACGTTTGGGGCGACGCGTATGTAGGCGAGGACAAGATCGTCGACGTCAACATCCGCCGTCTGAGGATGAAGGTCGAGGACGAGCCCTCCAACCCCAAGCACATCATCACCGTCTGGGGCTTGGGCTACAAGTGGGACTCGGGCGAATAACAATCAATATTCGAAGAACGATTCACGGCAGAGCCGATCCATGACAGGGATGAATTGAACCTGACGGTTCACGAATCGTTTCTTTGAAACGTGAATCGTACGCGGGCGTACATAAATTGATTTGCAAGGCAAATCATTATGGGAAGGAGTGACTACGCGATGATAAAGGGTATCACCAGGCGCTGGATGCTTAACACACTCAGCGTTATAATAGCCATTATCATTTTGATCGTCGTAGCCCTCATATTTTCCGTAACATATGTATTTCAGACGCAGGTGGAGCAGGATCTGCACTCCGCCTCAAACGAGCTGAGCGTGGTGTTTTCGGGCTTTCGGGCGGACAACGCCGCCGACTTCAACACCTCCTCGCGCGATTATGTTGAAAACTTTGACAAAAAAGAACAGATGGGCGTTATGGTGCTCAATTCCTCGGGACGCGTTGTGCTGACCTCAACGGGCTTTCTGCCCTCCGAGGACGAAAAGAACACCGACTTCGACGACGCTAAAAGCAGCGCCTCGGGCTACGCCTTCTGGAACGGCGTGCTGCTTTCGGGAGAGCACGCGATGAGCGAAACGCGCGTTATCAAGGACGAAAACAGCAGCGTCATTGGCGCGGTGCGCTACATTGTGTCGATGGATCCCGCGCGCAGCCGCATTTTTCTGTTCAGCGGAATAATCATCGCGGTGGGACTGGGCGTTATCGCCCTTGTTGTCATCTCGGGACTCAGCTTCATCCGCTCGATCGTAAAGCCTATCCGCAGGCTGTCCGACGCCGCCGCGCAGATCGCGCAGGGCGACTTTTCCGCTTCGGAAAAGATCGAGCACAAATACAACGACGAGATCGGCGACCTTTGCGACGCGGTAAGCGATATGGCAAAGGACCTGCAAACCACCGAACAAATGAAAAACGACTTTATATCACGCGTTTCCCACGAGCTGCGGACCCCCCTGACGGCTATCAAGGGCTGGGCGGAAACAATGCAGCTGAGCGAGCGCGGAACGCTCGACCGCCGCACCTTCGACCGCGGCATGGGCGTTATCATCAAGGAGAGCAGCCGGCTGACAAGCATCGTTGAGGAGCTTCTGGACTTCGGACGCATCCAAAGCGGCAGAATGGTGCTGATCAAGGAAAAGATCGACATTCTTGCCGAATTTGACGAAACGGTCTATATGCTAAAGGAACGCGCGGTCGAGGAAGGCATCCACCTGCTATATGACGACCCGGATGTTATGTATCCCCCGATCTACGGCGACCGCAACAGACTAAGACAGGTGTTCCTCAATATTCTTGACAACGCGCTGAAATACACGCCCAAGGGCGGCGTTGTTGCGGCGCAGGTGCTCTACACAAAGGACGACCCCGACGTAATAAAGATCGTGGTCACGGATTCCGGCTGCGGGATTCCCGCAGAGGACCTTCCTAAGGTCAAGGAAAAATTCTACAAGGCGAATCAAACCGTCGGCGGCTCGGGCATCGGTCTTGCCGTCGCGGACGAAATAATGAATCTTCACAACGGCTCGCTCGATATAGAGAGCGGCGAGGGCGTCGGCACGACCGTCACCCTGACCTTCCCGGTATATAAGGAAGGCGAAGAGAACGCACAGCCCGAAACGGTAAAACTTTAGGTATACGAAAGGAAAAAAGATGGCCGGTAAAAAGACAAAAAAGATAACCTCGATCGGCGGCAGCGCGCTGATCGAAGGCATTATGATGAGAGGTCCGAAAAGATGCAACGTCTGCGTCCGCACGGGCAAGGATGATATTTACAGCGAGGACATAAGCATAACGACCATTCCCGAAAAGGCAAAGTTTTTCAAGCTGCCTTTCTTCCGCGGGATAGCAGGACTTATCGACTCGATGCGTTTAAGCTACAAGGCGCTTATGCTCTCCGCCGACAAGGCGATAGAATCCGCCGAGATCGAAGAGGAGCCGTCCAAATTTGAGAAGTGGCTCGACGAAAAATTCGGCGACAAGCTGATGAAGATACTGATGGTTTTCGCGTCCGTATTGGGCGTGGCTCTGGCGATAGGACTGTTTTTCTTCCTGCCGTGGGGACTGTTTGAGCTGCTGAAGCTCGCCGTTCCCGCCCTGCAATCGGGCAGCGAGATGGTAACCTTCTGGCAGTCGGTGTTCGAGGGCGTTATGAAGATCGCGCTGTTTTTGCTTTATATCGTTGTGGTATCACAGACAAAGGATATGAAGCGCGTGTTTATGTATCACGGCGCCGAGCACAAAACCATTTTCTGCTATGAAAACGAAGAAGAACTGACCGTTGAAAACGTCAAAAAGCAGATTCGCTTCCACCCGCGCTGCGGAACGAGCTTTATGGTCATTATGCTGATTTTGGGAATCGTCGTCGGTCTGTTTGTGCCGACCTTCCTCGGCTTCTGGCGCCCGGTCATCAAAATAGCGCTCATCCCCGTTGTGTGCGGTATCGGCTACGAGCTTATAAAGCTCTGCGGCAAGCACGACAACGCCTTTACCCGCATCATCGCGGCACCCGGTCTGTGGGCGCAGCGCATCACGACAAAGGAACCCGACGAGGGTATGATCGAGGTCGCAATCAAAGCTATCAAGGAAGTTATCCCCGAGGACGGCTCTGACATCGTAAACTGCGGATGCTGAGGGACGTTTACATCAAATGCCGCGACAGGCTGAAAAGCGGCGGCATAGAAGCTCCCGATTTTGAGGCACGCTGTATACTTGAATTTGTTACGGGCTATGACCGGACGGCTCAGCTGATCCACTGCAAAGATGAATTGCCCGAAGAAAAAAAGCAGCTCGTTAATTCCATTACAGAAAAAAGATCAAGCCGCTATCCCCTGCAATATCTGCTTCACAGCTGGGATTTTATGGGCTTTCCCCTGTCCGTCGGCGAAGGAGTGCTCATCCCGCGCGACGACACCGAGGTCTGCGTCCGCTTGTGCCTTGAGTATCTGAAGGACAAGCCGAACGCCGAGGCGATCGACCTCTGCTCCGGCAGCGGAGCGATAGCCATAGCGCTTGAAAAGCTGGGCAGGGCGAAAACAACGGCTGTGGAATACAGCGACGAAGCGTTTATTTTTCTTAAGAAGAATATTAAACAAAACAACTGCCTTATAAACGCAGTCAAAGGCGATATTTTCATCTGCCACACGGAGTTTCCCGACAACGCTTTTGATCTGATAGTTTCAAACCCGCCGTACATCAGGCGCTCGGAGCTTCCCACTTTGCAGGCGGAGGTTCTATTTGAGCCGAAAACGGCGCTCGACGGCGGCGAGGACGGGCTTGACTTTTACCGCGCCATAATCCGCGACTGGACGCCCAAGCTGAAAAAAGGCGGCGCACTCGTGTTTGAGCTGGGGGAAGATCAGGCGGAAACGGTCGGCGAGATGATGATAAAACACGGCTTTGAAAACATCCGCACCGAGACCGATTTCGGCGGCTGCGAAAGAGCTATCATCGGTTTTTTGGCACTCAGCTCAGGGCGATAAAACGGACTTTGCTTTTGGCTTAGAAAATTTGTTCGAACTTTTTGGCTCGAAAATATTGTAATTCTTTCCGCAATAAGATATAATAATACTGCCCCGAAAAGGGCAAGGAAGATAAAATGAAAAGACAGGAAACAGGAGGTACATCATGGCAGTAGACAAGAACAAGGCGCTGGAAACAGCCATATCTCAAATCGAAAAACAATTCGGCAAGGGCGCTGTTATGCGTCTCGGCGAAAACACGCATATGACGGTAGACCACATTTCCACAGGCTCGCTTTCGCTTGACATCGCGCTCGGCATAGGCGGACTTCCCAGAGGAAGGATCGTCGAGATATACGGTCCCGAATCCTCGGGTAAAACCACTCTTTCGCTGCACTGTATCGCTCAGGGACAGAAGGACGGCGGCAACGTCGCGTTCATCGACGTTGAACACGCGCTCGACCCTGTTTACGCGGCGGCTCTCGGAGTTGACGTTGACTCGCTGCTCGTGGCTCAGCCCGACACCGGTGAGGACGCTCTCGAGATAGCCGAGGCTCTTATCCGCAGCGGCGCTATCGACGTCATCGTAATCGACTCGGTAGCGGCGCTTGTTCCCAAGGCTGAGATCGAGGGCGAGATGGGCGACAGCCATGTAGGTCTGCACGCAAGACTTATGTCGCAGGCGCTCAGAAAGCTCGCCGGCGCCATCAACAAAAGCAACTGCGTTGCGATCTTCATCAACCAGCTGCGCGAAAAAGTCGGCGTCGTATACGGCAATCCCGAGGTCACGACGGGCGGCAGAGCGCTGAAGTTCTACAGCTCGGTGCGCATCGACATCAGAAGGATCGAGACCTTGAAGGTCGCGGGCGAAATGGTCGGCTCGCACACAAGATGCAAGGTAGTTAAAAATAAGATCGCGCCTCCGTTCCGCGAGGCGGAATTTGATATTATGTACGGCGAGGGCATCTCCCGCGAGGGCGAGCTGCTCGACCTTGCCGTCAAAGCCGAGATCGTCCAGAAGGCGGGCGCCTGGTTCAGCTATGACGGACAGCGCCTCGGACAGGGCCGCGACAAGGTCAAGGAACTGCTCAAGACCGACAAGGAGCTTGCCGCCGAAATCGAAAAGAAGCTCTGGGAAAACATCGACAAGCTCTACGACCGCAAGCGTCCCGCGCCCAAGGCGAAGGTGACCGCGGCTGCCGCGGCTCCCGTTAAAGAGGAAAGCGCCGACGACAAAAAGAAATCCGCAAAGATCGACGTGCTTGTTGACGACTGATGCTTATTTCAGCCATAAAGCCGCGCAGAAAAGGGCTGAGCGCTCTGTTTCTCGACGGCGAATATGTGTGTGAGCTCGACACGCAGACGCTGATCGAGAACCGTTTTGACGTCGGCAGAGAGATAGGCGACGACGAACTTCACGAAATAATAGCTTTAAGTAATGAGCGCAGAGCCAAAAACAAGGCTCTGTGGCTCATTTCGTATCGAGACCATTCAAAAAAAGAGCTGAAGGACAAAATCAAGCGCACCTGCGACGAGGCTTCCGCGGAAAAAGCCGTGGAACGAATGGAGGAGCTGGGGCTTGTCGACGACGAGGACTACGCGCGCCGCTACGCAAAAAAGCTGCTTTCCCAAAAGAAAATGACAAAACGCGCGGCGATGTTTGAGCTCAGCCGCAAGGGCATCGACAAGGAAACAGCCGAAGCGGCGCTTGATGAAATAGACGTAGATTACCGCGAAAACATACGCGAAATAATCGACAGGAAGTATCCGAACATCAGCGATGAAAAGATAAAACGCCGCGCCGTTGCCGCTCTGCAAAGACTCGGCTACGGCTGGGACGACATCCGCACCGTGCTTGAGGAATACGAAAGCATATAATGATTTGTAAAACAAATCTATTCATGTCGCCTGCGACAATTCATTACGAAGTAAATTCATATTGCGAAAGCAACTATTCATTCCCGGGCTATGATTCGGGCATGAATTGACCTTCGGTCATGAATAGTGCCGCGGCACATAAATTGTTCTGCGAACATGAATTGCGGCGCTGCCGCATTAAAAAGGATGAAACACATGAATAACAAAGTTGCCGTTGTTTCACTCGGCTGCGCAAAAAATCAGGTAGACGCCGAAATGCTGCTTTTCACCTTACAGCAAAACGGCTTTATCATAACAAACGAGCCCGAAGAAGCCGACGCGGTGATAGTTAACACCTGCGGCTTTATCGACGCGGCAAAGCAGGAAAGCATCGACGAGATAATCGAACTGGGAACGCTGAAACGCGAGGGCAAGATAAAAGCGATAGTCGTTACGGGCTGCCTTGCCGAACGCTATCAGGACGAGATAACAAAGCAGCTCTACGAGATAGACGCGGCTGTGGGAATCGGCGCTAACGAGCAAATCGCCGAGATCGTCAAAAACGCTCTCGAAGGCAATGAAACGATCGAAATATTCCCCGACAAGCTCGACTTGCCGCTTGAAGGCGGCAGGGTGACCTCTACCCCGTTCTACACCGCTTATCTTAAAATCGCCGAGGGCTGCGACAACAAATGCACCTTCTGCGCAATCCCGATGATCCGTGGAAAATTCCGCAGCAGAAAAATAGAGGGCCTTATCGAAGAGGCAAAGCGCCTTGCCGAAAACGGCGTGCGCGAGCTCAACGTCATCGCTCAGGACACCACACGCTACGGCGAGGACCTTTACGGAAAACCGTCGCTCGACCGCCTTCTTACAGAGCTGTGCAAGATAGAAAAGCTGCACTGGATTCGCGTCCTCTACTGCTATCCCGACAGCATAACCGACAGCCTTATCGACGTTATGGCAACGGAAGAAAAGATCTGTCATTACATAGACTTGCCGCTGCAGCACTGCAATTCCGATATTCTTCACAAAATGCACCGCAGAGGCGACCGGGAGAGCCTCACGGCGCTGCTCAACAAAATAAAGGCAAAAATTCCCGACGTGATATTCCGCTCCACCTTCATCACGGGCTTCCCCTCGGAGACTGAGGAGCAGTTCGAGGAGCTGGCGGAATTCGCCAAGGAGATGAGCTTTCAGCGGCTGGGCTGCTTTGCGTACTCTCAGGAGGAGGGAACTCCCGCGGCGAGGATGCCCGGTCAGCTCGACGACGAAACAAAGCAAAAGCGAGCCGACATCATTATGGAGCACCAGCAGACCGTTATGGCTGACTACTGCGAAAGCCTTATCGGCAGCGAGGTCGAGGTGCTTGTCGAGGGCTATGACCGCATCGCCGAATGCTGGTACGGAAGGACATACGCCGACGCTCCCGAGGTTGACGGCTGCGTGTTCTTCACTGCGGAGAAAAAGCCCGCCGTCGGCGACTTTGTAATCGTAAAGATCACCGACTATATGGGCTGCGACCCTGTCGGATCCATCGAATGAAAAAGCCGAAAAAAATAAAATTTGGATGATGATATGAACCTACCTAACAAACTGACCGTGGCGAGGATATTGCTCGTGCCGTTTTTTACGGCGGCACTGCTGATCGATTTCCCGCTGCACCATCTTGCCGCGCTGGCGCTGTTCGCGCTGGCGTCAATAACCGACTTGTTCGACGGAAAGATCGCGCGCAAAAAGGGCTTGGTTACCGACTTCGGAAAGTTCGCCGACCCGCTCGCGGATAAGATACTCGTGATCTCCGCTCTGCTCTGCTTTGTGCAGTGCGGGCTGTGCGACTGCGTGGCGGTGATCGTCGTGCTGTTCCGCGAATTTACCGTGACGTCTATCCGCTTGGTCGCGGCGTCGCAGGGCAAAGTGATAGCGGCGAACATCTGGGGCAAGGTCAAGACCGTGACTCAAATGGTCGCGATAATCTGTATTCTCGCAATGCAGACCCTGCTTGACTTATCAAAGCTCGGCGTTCCTCTCCCCTGTTGTCTTGACAACATCTTTTGCATCGCGGGCGAAGCGCTGATCTGGATTTCGACCTTCTTTGCGGTGCTTTCGGGCATTGTTTATGTGGTTCAGAACAGACATTTTATATCGGAAAAATAACTTAGGAGCATCAAGATGATTTTATACAACTCACTCGGACAGACAAAGCAGGAATTCATCCCCTTCACCGAGGGCAAGGTTAATATGTACACCTGCGGGCCAACCGTATATCACTACGCTCATATCGGCAATCTGCGCACCTACATCATGGAAGATGTGCTCGAAAAGTATCTGCGCTTCGCAGGATATGACGTCAACCGCGTTATGAACATCACCGACGTCGGTCATCTCTCCAGCGACGCCGACACAGGCGAAGACAAGATGCTTAAAGGCGCTAAGCGTGAGCACAAGACCGTTATGGAGATCGCGAAGTTCTACACCGACGCGTTCTTCTCCGACTGCGAAAAACTCAACATCAAGCGCCCCGACGTGGTCGAGCCCGCAACCAACTGCATCGACGACTTTATCGAGATGATCACGGTGCTGCTCGAAAAGGGCTACGCCTATGTCGCCGGCGGCAACGTATACTTCGACACCTCAAAGCTCGACGCCTACTATGTATTCGGCAATATGAACGAGGAAGATCTGGCTGTCGGCGTGCGCGACAGCGTTGAAGAGGACGAAAACAAGCGCAACAAGACCGACTTTGTGCTGTGGTTCACCAAGTCGAAATTCGAGGATCAGGAGCTGAAATGGGAGTCCCCGTGGGGTCTCGGCTATCCCGGCTGGCACATCGAGTGCTCGTGCATCAGCAAAAGGCACAACGGCGAATATCTCGACATCCACTGCGGCGGAATCGACAACGCCTTTCCCCATCACACCAACGAGATCGCGCAAAGCGAGGCATATCTCGGTCATCAGTGGTGCAAATACTGGTTCCACGTGCTCCATCTCAACGACGCACGCGGCAAGATGAGCAAGTCAAAGGGCGATTTCCTGACCGTCTCTCTGCTCGAAAGCAAGGGCTATGACCCCGTGGCGTACCGTTTCTTCTGCCTGCAGAGCCACTACCGCAAGCCTCTGACCTTCACATACGAAAGCCTCGACAACTGCGTAAAGGCTTATGACAAGCTGATAAAGCGCATTTCTTCGCTGGGTAAAGACGGTGAGGTCGAACAGGACAAAGCCGAAAAGCTCATCGCGAAATTCAAGGAAGCGATGGACAACGACCTCAACACCTCGCTCGGCGTAACGGTGATCTACGACGTGCTGAAAGCCGACGCAAACGACGCCACAAAGCGCTATGTGCTCGGCGAACTCGATCGAGTGTTATCGCTTGACCTGCTTGCCGAAAAAGAGGAAAAGCCTGCTGAAAGCAGCGCTGAGGACGCTGAGATCGAAGCACTGATCGCTCAGCGCACCGAAGCCCGCAAGAACAAGGACTGGGCAACAGCCGACGCAATCCGCGACAAGCTCGCCGCAATGAACATCGTCGTAGTCGACACCAAAGATGGCATTTCGTGGCACCGTCAGTAGCAGGCAATGCGGCTTCGCCGCAATTCATATGCCGCAGGCATAATTCATGTTCGCAGAACAATTCATGACCACAGGTCAATTCATTCCCGAACCGACGCGCAAGAATGAATAGTTGCTTTCGCAACATGAATAGACTTCGTCATGAATAGTGCAAGCACATTAATTGATTTGCCTTGCAAATCATAACATAAAACAAACTATCCCTCCATATACATTGTTATACGGAGGGATTTTTATGAAGCTTTTTATATTGACCCGGCGCAGTCTGCTGTCCCTTGGGGTATGCGTGCTGGCGGGAGTTGCGGCGCTTTGCGTCACAGTTACATCCGCCTCAAAAGCTGTCGAGACCGCGGCAGCTCCTAAGGTGAACCCCATCTACCGCGTGGAAAGCGACAAAAAGCAGGTCGCGATCTCCTTTGACGCGGCGTGGGGCGACGAACAGACCGGTGAGCTGCTCGACATCCTCGATAAATGCAAGGTAAAGGCGACGTTTTTCCTTGTCGGCGACTGGGTCGATAAGTATCCCGACGACGTAAAGGCTATAGCCGAAAAAGGTCACGACATAGGCAATCACAGCGACACCCATCCGCATATGCCCGAGCTTTCCTCAGATAAGGAGCAAGCGGAAATAAGCGCCTGCAACGAAAAGATAAAAGCGATAACCGGCTCTGCTCCCACGCTGTTCCGTCCGCCCTACGGCGACTACAACAACACGCTAGTAAACTGCGTTAAGAGTATGGGGATGTACTGTGTGCAGTGGGACGTAGACAGTTTAGATTGGAAGGACCCCACGCCCGAGCAGATGTGCAAAACCGTGCTTTCAAAGGTCAAGGACGGCTCGATAGTTCTGATGCACAACGGCGCGAAAAACACCCCTGCCGCGCTGCCCGGGATAATCAAGGGCATACAAGACAAGGGGTTTGAGATAGTGCTTATAAAAGATTTGATCCCCGAGGGAGAGTATTTTACCGATGTTCAGGGGGAGCTGCATCTTAGTCAATGATTGGCAGCGCCAATCAATTTATGCCGCCTGCGGCAATTCACGGCAAAGCCTATTCATGTCGCGAAGCGACGATTCATTCCTGCGCACATATTCGGGGATGAATTGAAACTTCGTTTCATAAATTGACCTGCGGTCATGAATTGTGCCTGCGGCACATGAATCGCGCAAGCGCATTAAATCGAATAAACACCACACAAAACGGCAGCCCATACGGACTGCCGTTAAATAATTATTTAAAATATTAGTAAACGATGACCGGGGTATCGTAGTCGGTGTTGTTATAGATGGTCCTTACGGCGTTATACGGGGTGTTGACGCAGCCGTGCGAGCCGTTGCCGTTATAGATGTTGCCGCCGAACTCGTCGCGCCACGAAGCGTCGTGGAGTCCGCAGCCGTCACAGAACGCCATCCAGTAGTCGACGGGAGAAGCGTATCCGGGGCCTACAAGCGTTGTGTTCCTTGCGCGCTGATACATATAGAAGAAGCCCTTGGGCGTATCGTTGGTGCCCTTGTTGCCGGTTACGACCGGAGTATCTACCATCAGCTTGTTGTTTTTGTAGAACCACATACGCTGCTGGGAAATGCTGACCTCAACATATGTGCTGCCGGCGGATTGACCGTAGATCTTGTCGGAAACGTTGCCCGCCTTCGTTACGGTCGTGCCGGTCACAGTCCTCTTGTTTGTCACATAGAGCGGATACACATAGAAATACAGCTTGCCTTCGGGCAGCTTCTTTGTTGTGAAGGAGGTGCCGGAGGTCGAACCGAGGTAGCAGTGACCCGAGGTGCTTGTCTTGGAATAGTAGATGCCGTAGCTGTTTGCATATTTATTTTTGCTCCAGCTGAGCGTTACGCGGTAAAGCTTCGAGCTTGTGGAGATGCTCGGAGTAGTGAGTCCGCGCATAGCGGAGATCGAGTTGCCGCAGGAAGTATATGTACAGCCGTTGCTGAGCTTGCGGTAAGCGTTGATCTTATAGATATATGTGTTGCCCCCCTTGGTGTTCTTGTCCACCAGCTTGGGGCTCGTTACGGTCTTATAATAAACATAATTGAAGCCGGTGGCTCCGCAGGCGCGATAGACCTTGTAGCCGGTAGCGCGGCTGTTGCCGTTCCACTTGATCTCGATCCTGTTGCCGCAGGCTACGCGGGTAAGACCGGTGGGAGTCGAGGGCTGTGTGCCGGTTCTCTTTACGGTTCCCTCACCCTCATAACGCTTTCCGCCGACGATCTTATACGCCGCGATCTTGATAGCCGTGTTTGAAGCCTGAGGAAGCCCCTTGATGGTGTAGCTCGCGGAGGTGGTAACATCGGCGATCTTATGATAGTTTACGGTTTTGTCGACATCGCGAAGATAGATAGCATAACCGGTGGCGCCGGAAACCTTCTTCCACTTCAGTCCGATGCTGTTTACGTTGAATGTGGTCTTTTCGATCGAGGTAACTTTGCCAACGGTGACCTTTGTGCCGGATGAAGTCTTTGCGCTCTCGGTTTTCGCGGGAGCTGCGACCTTCGCTGATTCTGCGGGAGCCGCGACTTCTTCGGATTCCGCGGGAGCAGCGACCTCTTCGGATTCGACTGCCGCCGCAACGGTCTTTGAGTCGGTTTCGGCTGCATAAGCGCCGACGACCGCGAATGCCGAAAGCATGGTCAGCACGGCAAGCAATACTGTGAGTGAACGTCCGAATGCTTTTTTCATAATGATTCCCTCTCTTTTCGTGATGATAGGGTCAAGCCCTTTATGCCGAGTATAACTTATACCCGTTGCAAATCATACAATAATCTGTCTGTCAAACGCGGGATCTATTCTCCCTGATTCGACACGGATCTGATGACCTCCGACTTAAAACGCTCAAAAGGATTTTCGTTTTTGTCGACCGAAGCCGATACCGTCAGTTTTTTCGGCTCCAGATTGGAGGCGCCGGACTGTGCGTGCATCTGAACAACAATGTGCTCCTTCTGGATAAGCTCAAACAGCTCGGTGAGAGTTTTTGTAGCGCGAATGGCTTTTACCAGCTCGCTGTTTTCCCCCTTGACATCAGGAGGCTGATACCTGCCGCAAACCGCTTTTTTTACTTCGGATTTCAGCCTGTCGAGCGGAAGGTCTTTGTTTTCCGCCAGGTTTTCCGCGGTAAGCTTTCTCGGCTGCAGATTTGACGCGCCCGACTGGGCGTGCATTTGGATCTCGATCTGTTCGTGCTGTATCAAAGCGAACAGCTGACTGAGTGAGGTGCATTCGTCAATTGCCTTGAGCAGCGTATAGATGTCCTGCTTCTTATAGCCTGAACGATACGCGTTATTCACCCAATCACCTGCCTCTCACGATACCGTCACATTTTGTCCATTATACTATATTATACTAAACCCGGAAAATTATTTCAATAGCAAAAAAGAATTAAATGTTTACACAGCTATATTTTTGTGATATGCTATAAAAAGAAATGAGGATATGAGAATGAAAAAGTCAATTTGCGCTGTTATAGCGGCTGTTATCGCGCTCACCGCAGCATTATGCGGCTGCGCTTCAAGCGAAAAAACGTCGTCCGAAGAGGCGTCAGCGAGCGGCTCAGTCACCAATGACGAGACCTTGGCGGATTCCACCGTCAGCACCACCGGCAACAAAATACATATTTCGGACGGGACACTCGGCGACATCTGGATAACCGAGCTTGAGGGCGTTGAGAAAAACACGCTCAATAAAGAAAACTTCACCTCGGACAAGACCTTCAAATACTACAGTGAGAACGGCAAGCCCGCTTCAACGGAAGGGATCGACATCTCCTCGTTCAGCGGCGACATCGACTGGGAAAAGGTAAAAGAAGCCGGAGTCGACTTCGTTATGGTGCGTCTCGGCGGCAGAGGCTACGGCGAGGACGGCGCTATGTATGCCGACGAAAGGGCGCTTGAATACATAAAGGGCGCTCAGGCTGTGGGCATAAAGGCGGGCGGCTACTTCTTCTCGCAGGCGATCTCATCGGATGAAGCGGCAGAGGAAGCAAAGTTCATTATGGACCTGCTCGGCGACACAAAGCTCGACTATCCCATCGCGTTCGACTGGGAGATAATCAAAAACGACGAAGCCCGCACCGACGGCGTTTCCTCCACCCAGGCTACCGAATGCGCGCGCGTGTTCTGCGAGACGATAAAGAGCTTCGGCTATAAGCCGATGATCTACTCCCCCAGCCGCGAGCTTTATTTCAAATACGACCTGACAAAGCTCAAGGATTTTGACATCTGGTATTGCGAATATGCCGACGTTCCGGAGTTTTACTATCAGTTCACGATGTGGCAGTATTCCGAGACCGGCTCCGTGCCCGGTATTGAAGGCAGCGTGGATCTGAACATCTGCTTTACGAATATAGCGGATTATTGATAAACTATAATATAATTCCCTCGCAATAAATGCGAGGGCGGAGCGGCGAGGGCGCCGCTCCCTACGATTAGTATCGGCATTGATGCATTAAATGTAGGGAGCGACGCCCTCGTCGCTCCGAGAAGTATTATTGCGCACTATGCACTAAAAACAGGCTCCCAAAAAGAGAGCCTGTAGTTCAGATTTATTCAATTCCGCATTCCGAATTCCGAATTAATTTGAATTCCGAATTAGACGATAATGCTTTTTCCGGTCATTTCCTCGGGCTGTGGCAGACCCATAATGCGCAGCATCGTCGGGGCTATATCCGCCAGAACGCCGCCTGTGCGAAGCTCGCAGTCATAGCCGATGACGCAGAACGGAACGGGGTTCGTGGTGTGAGCCGTGAAGGGCTCGCCGTCCTCGTCGATCATCTTGTCGGCGTTGCCGTGGTCGGCTGTGATGATAGCCGTGCCGCCCATTTCGAGAATGGCGCTGACCACCTGACCGACGCAGTCGTCGACCGCCTCGACCGCCTTGACGGCAGCCTCGAACACGCCCGTGTGACCGACCATATCGCAGTTCGCGAAGTTGAGGATTATCATATCGTACTCGCCGCTCTTTATTGCGGGAACGAGCTTGTCCTTTACTTCATACGCGCTCATCTCGGGCTGGAGGTCGTAGGTCGCCACCGACGGAGATTTAACGAGTATCCTGTCCTCACCGTCGTAGACCTTCTCAACGCCGCCGTTGAAGAAGAACGTTACGTGCGCGTACTTCTCGGTTTCGGCGATCCTGAGCTGTTTCATTCCGAGCGAGGAGATGTATTCGCCCATCGTGTTCTTTAATGTCTGGGGCTTGAACGCGATGTGGACGTTCGGCATAGTCGCGTCGTACTGGGTCATACATACGTAAAACAGCGGGAAGAAGCCGTTTCTGCGCTCAAAGCCGCTGAAATCCTCGTCAACGAGCGTGCGGGTGATCTCACGCGCTCTGTCGGGACGGAAGTTGTAGAAGATAACGCTGTCGTTGGGCTTGATGGCCGCGCCGCCCTCGACAACGATCGGGATGACGAACTCGTCCGTAACGCCGTTTGCGTAGCTGTCTTTGACAGCCTGAACGGGGTCTGTCGCTTTGACGCCCTCGCCGTAAACGAGCGCCGCATACGCCTTTTCAACGCGCTCCCAGCGGTTGTCTCTGTCCATAGCGTAGTATCTGCCCATAACGGTGGCGATCCTGCCGACGCCGATCTTTTCGCACTCCTTCACAGCGGCTTCAACATACTCCGCCGCACTGGAGGGAGGAACGTCGCGTCCGTCCAGAAAAGCGTGGACGAATACGTTTTTGAGTCCCTTTTTCTTCGCAAGCTCCAAAATTCCGTAGAGATGGGTGTTGTGGCTGTGAACGCCGCCCGGGGAAAGCAGACCCATAAGATGAAGGTCGCTGCCCTTTTCGAGAGCGTTGTCCATAGCCGCGACGATCTCCTCGTTGTCTTTGAGCTTGTCGTCGCTGATGGTTTTGGTTATCCTGGTCAGCTCCTGATAAACTATCCTGCCGGCGCCGATGTTGGTGTGACCGACCTCGCTGTTGCCCATCTGACCGTCGGGCAGACCGACGTCCATTCCCGACGCGCCTATCTGCGTTAGCGGGTTTTCGGCAAAGAGCTTGTCAAGGTTCGGAGTGTCGGCAGCAAGGATAGCGTTAGCCGCTTCCTCGCCCTTTTTGCCGATCCCGAATCCGTCCAGGATCATTAAAATCAAAGGCTTTTTCATAAATAAAGTCCTTTCTTTTATGCTAAGTGTGGAGAGTTAAGAGTTGAGAGTTAAGTGATGGTCGAGCAGATAGAATAGATTAAGCAGAGCCTAATGTTTCCCGACCGCAGTAATATAGATTCGGTCGGGAAGAAAACGTTATGCAACAGCGACGTTTTCTTCTCGACATTCATTCAACTCTCCACTCTCCAAATTCCACTCTTATTTCGACGCTGCTTTTACTATCGCCGCGAACTTCTCCGCTACCAGCGAAGCGCCGCCGATCAGACCGCCGTCTACGTTTGTTTTGGAAACGAGCTCGTCGGCATTTTGGTCGTTCATCGAACCGCCGTACTGGATGGTGACAGCGTCCGCCGCGTCCTGATCATAGAGCTTGGCGAGCTGAGCGCGGATGAACGCGCATACTTCCTCAGCCTGATCCGCTGTAGCGGTCTTGCCGGTGCCGATAGCCCAAACAGGCTCGTAAGCGATAACAACGTTTTTGAGCTCTTCCTTGCTGACGTCCCACAGATCGAGCTTTATCTGACGCGCGATGACTTCCTCGGTGATGTTGCACTCGCGCTCCCAAAGAAGCTCGCCCACGCATACGATGGGCTTCAAGCCTGCCGCCAGAGCCGCCTTTGTTCTTTTGTTTACGGTTTCGTCGGTCTCGCCGAAGTACTGTCTGCGCTCGCTGTGACCGAGAACAACGTACTCAACGCCGACTTCCTTGAGCATACCGGTGGAGATTTCGCCCGTGAAAGCGCCGCTCTCTGCCCAGTGGCAGTTCTCAGCGCCGATCTTTACGTTGGTGCCCGCTGTGGCGTCGATCGCCGCGGCAAGGTCAACATACGGAACGCACGCGATAACTTCGCAGTCAGCGTCCGCAACGAGCGGGATGATCTCGCCGAGGAGAGCCTTTGCCTCGCTCGGGGTCTTGTTCATCTTCCAGTTGCCCGCGATAATGGCTTTTCTTTTAGCTTTATCCATAGTTATAATTCCTTTCGAGAAAAATGTTGTGAAAGCAACGCAGTTACGTTTCAAAGATAACGTAGGGGCGACCATTGGTCGCCCGGGCGAACACGCGGGTTCGCCCCTACACCGTTAAAGAAAACGTTTAAGCTTATTTATCCGCGATGACCGCGATGCCGGGCAGGGTCTTGCCTTCGAGATACTCAAGAGAAGCGCCGCCGCCGGTGGAGATGTGGCTCATCTTATCTGCAAAGCCGAGCTGGATAACAGCCGCCGCGCTGTCGCCGCCGCCGATGATGGTGGTAGCGTCGGTCTCTGCAAGAGCCTTTGCGACCGCGATGGTGCCTGCCGCGAGGGTGGGGTTCTCAAACACGCCCATAGGTCCGTTCCAGACAACGGTCTTGGCGTTCTTTACGGCGTCTGCAAACAGAGCCTGGGTCTTGTCGCCGATGTCGAGACCTTCCATATCAGCCGGGATAGCGTCAACGTCAACTACCTCAACGTCGATGGGTCCGTCGATGGGATCGGGGAAGCCTGCGGCGATGGTGGTGTCAACCGGGAGAAGAAGCTGCTTGCCGAGCTCTTCAGCCTTTTTGATCATATCCTTGCAGTAATCTACCTTTGTGTCGTCGACCAGAGATTTGCCGACTTCCTTGCCCTGAGCCTTCAGGAAGGTGTAAGCCATACCGCCGCCGATGATCAGGGTGTCGCACTTTTCGAGGAGGTTGGAGATAACGTTGAGCTTGTCCGCAACCTTTGCGCCGCCGAGGATTGCAACGAAGGGACGAACGGGAGTCTCGACCGCGTTGCCGAGATAGTTGATCTCTTTCTGCATAAGGTAACCGACAGCGGTGTCCTTGATGTGGTCGGTAACGCCCGCGGTGGAGCAGTGAGCGCGGTGAGCAGAGCCGAACGCGTCCATAACGAATACCTCAGCCAGAGAAGCGAGTTCGCTTGAGAAGGGCTCGAGGTTCTTTGTTTCTTCTTTTCTGAAGCGGGTGTTCTGAAGCAGAACAACGTCGCCGTCGTTCATAGCGGCAACGGCTTTTTTAGCGTTTTCACCGACTACTTCGTCGTCATTTGCGAAAACAACGTCCTGACCGAGAAGCTCGGAAAGACGGATCGCAACGGGAGCCAGGCTGAACTTTTCCTCGGGACCGTTCTTGGGCTTGCCAAGGTGAGAGCAGAGGATGACCTTGCCGCCGTCGGCGATAAGTTTCTTGATTGTGGGCAGAGCGGCTGTGATCCTGTTGTCGTTGGTGATCACACCGTCCTTGAGGGGTACGTTGAAGTCAACGCGAACGAGCACTTTTTTGCCCTTTACATTGATGTCGTCAACACTTACTTTGTTAAGCTGCATAGTAAAAATACATCCTTTCGTCAGTCGAGATTTGTAAAACCGATCGAGTTTTACAGACACTTATATTATAGTATATTTTCCCTGTTTTAGCAATAGATTTTGTCAAGTTTTTAACAGGATTTTTTTAATTCGATATTGCAAATTTGAGCAGAATAACTATTGAGTTGAGAATTGAGAGTTTAGAGTTTAGAGTTGAGAGTTTAGAGTTTAGAGGCTATCTTTCTTATAACTTATAACTTCTAGCTTCCGACATCTAGCTTCTAGCATCTAGCATCTAGCATCTATCATCTAGCATCTAGCTTCTAGCATCTAGCATCTAGCATCTATCATCTAGCATCTAGCTTCTAACTTAACACCTCGCTCCACCTATGTCTGTGCAGCTCCCCTTGGTTTTGCAGCTCGGGGTAGCCCCATTGTCTGAGCACCTCGTAGGCGGCTATGGCAACGGAATTTGAAAGGTTGAGGCTGCGAGCCTCGTCTATCATCGGTATGCGCAGGGTGCTTTCGGGATATTTCATCAGGATATGCTCGGGCAGACCTTTGGTCTCCTTGCCGAACAGCAGAAAGCAGTTGTCGGGGAATTCGGCGTCGCTGTGGATATTTCTGCCTTTTGTCGAAAAAAGGAAAAATTTGCCGCCCTTGTTTTTTTCAAAAAAGTCGTCGAGGTCGTCGTAGTAGGTCAGATCGAGCAAATGCCAGTAGTCAAGCCCCGCGCGCTTTAATTTGCGGTCGTCTATCGCAAAGCCCATCGGCTTTACTATGTGAAGTCTCGCGCCCGTAGCGGCGCAGGTCCGGGCAATGTTGCCGGTGTTCTGGGGGATTTCGGGCTCCACTAAAACAAGATTGAGCGTCGGCAAAAAAATCATCCTTTCATCATTTCAAAAATTTTTACATCACTATTCTATTTTAAATCGTAAACACTAATAAAGCAAGTGTTTCTTGCGCGATAATCGATATGCTCAAAAAAGGTGGTGACAGAATTGACAAAAAGTCCCTTTATGAATATGGTCAAAGGTGTTATGGTCGGGATGGTCGCGGGAGCGTGTCTGGGCTACGCCGGCAAGTCAGCGGCTGACGAAAACCCGAAGATACGCAAAAAAATAAGCCGTGCCAAACGAACGATGAACGACGTAGCCGACACGGCGAAGTATATGTTTAAGTAGTGCAAAGTGCATAGTGAATAGTGCATAGTGAAGGTCGTGGAGAAAGCTTTGCTTTTGCACAACATCAGATTCCCGACCGTATTTATATTTCTGCGGTCGGGAACTATAGGTTTCTGCTTAGTATTTCTATCTTCACGACCTTCACTATTAATTATTAATCATTAATCATTAATTAAAAAGGAGCTGTGAAGAAATGAAGTTTAAGACTTCGTTCTTCACGGCTCCTCTAATTTTTTGTGGAAAACATATTCAATTGTTGAA
>CACXGW010000108.1 GCA_902767325.1 uncultured Ruminococcus sp. | reverse complement strand
TGTAACGATTGGTGCCGTCGGTGTAGTAGTCAAAGAAGGTCTTTTCCGGCAGCGTGAAGCCGCAGTTGGGAATATAGAACCGATCGCCCGGGAGCATTACGATGTCGTCCATCGTGCCGCTGCCCTCACCGGGATCAAAGGAAATGGTGACGAGGGCTTCAGGGCGCGTGATCCTGACCTTCACATCGACGCCGCGGCGGTTGGTGCTGCTATCTGAGGTGAAGCGGATCGTTGCGACGTTGCCTGTGGAATACATTTTACCCGTGTTCGGATTGCCGCTGAATGCGCCGAGCGATTCCGCGTCGGAAGAATCGCCGTCATAAACATAGAGGTAGTCGTAGCCCTGTTCGGTATTGACATCGCCTGCGATCTGTAAGATGCAGCCCTCGGGAGCGATTACGGTGACGGAACCGTTACAGCCGTTAGCGTAGTTGCCGTTAACGCCGCCGTTATCGAATATCCAGAGGATATAGTCCTCGCTCTCGCCGCTCAGGTCGGCGGTAACGGAGGTGCTCTTAGGCAATATCGTGTAGTTTTCGTAATTAGCGTAGGTGGTGCCCTCTTCGCCGTGCATGATCACCGGCTCTTCCTCGATCACCGCCGTGAAGGTGACGTTCCCCGTTACGGTGAAGGGGTCGCCCGCCGCGTACAGCGTCTCGCCGCATTGCCAGCCTTTGAACTGCTGTCTTTCGGGTAGCGTGAACATAGATGTGAATGCCGGTAAGCTGATTTCGGAACCGTCGGCGACGTCGACTGTCTGCGTGTTGTCTCCGTACGCGTATGTCACGACCGCCTTGTCGCCATAGACTGCCGTAAGCGTTTTGTTTTCGTCAAGCGTGATAACGTCGTTCGGATGGTATTCGTTTTCGCCGTCGGTATAGTGGGAGAACAGCTTGTTTTCGGGAATCGTAAAGCCGCACGCGGGAACGGTAACATTCTCGCCCGGAAGAACGCTGATCCTGTTCATCGTTCCGCTGCCTTCTCCCGGTTCGAAGTACAGGGAAGCAAATGACGAGAGATCACATAACGTGACCGTCAGATCAAATCCGCCGCGGGTGGCAGAGTAGTCGGAATAAAAATATACCCTGAGGACATTTCCGGTCGTGTAATGTGTGTTGATCGTAAAATTATAGTCGTATTTATTCTGTCCGATGACGTTGTTGGTATCTCCGTCGTACAGTCTCAGGTAGTCGCAGTTGCTCTCCGCGGAGCCGCTGCCGCTGAAACTGAGCAGACAATTTTCGGGGGCGACGATACGCAGGTAACCGCTGCAGTAATTCGAGTAATTTGAGTCCGCGCCGCCGTCGTCATAGACCTTGAGCGTATAGCCGTCGGTCTTGTCGGTCAAATCGAGCGACACGGTGCCGCTGACCGGCACCTTTGTATACCAGTTGCCATCGTCATCCTGAAGCAGCGTCGCTTCCTGCTCAACAAGAGCGGTGAAGGCGGTGTTTTCGCTGACGGTATATGAAGCTTCCTCGTCATAAGTCGTACTGCCGCTCTGCCAGCCCTTGAAGGAATATCCCTCCGGCAGAGTAAACAGAGAGGTGAACGCCGGCAGGGTGATCTGTGTTCCCTCGGCATAGGTATCTGTATGGGTCGTCCCGTCGTAGGAATAAGTGACGGTGTATGATGCGAGGTAGGTCGCTGTTAAAGTCTTGTTTTCATTCAGCGTGATCTTATTGCCGGGCTGATATGTGTTTGTACCGTCGGAGTAGCCGGCAAACTGCTTACCGGAGGGCGCATAAAACCCGCTCTCGGGCACGGTCACTTCGGTTCCTGCCGCTACGGTGATGCTGTCCATTGTGCCGCTGCCCTCTCCGGCGTTGAAGGACAGTGTGGCAAGCGTGGACGGATCGGTGACCGTAACAGTCAGATCAAGTCCCCAATTATTCTTTCTGTCATCCGAATTAAAGCGGAGGATCAGCACATTCGTTCTTGTTTGGAGCACGCCGATATCAAGGCCGTCCGGGTCGGTTCCGCCCGTCCATGAGCCCTGACCGAGAGCTGTCGACGTATTGCCGTCATAGGCGTAAAGATTATCGTAACCATCCTCGCTTCTGACGCTTCCGGAAAGCTGTAAAATATAGTCATCAGGTGCGTTTATCTGCAAATAACCATCACAGCTGTCGGAATAGTTGGCGTCCGAGCCGCCGTCGTCATAGACCTTGAACGTAAAACCGTTGGTCTTGTCCGAAAGGTCAAGCGTGTCCGAGCCGCTTGCGGGCATATTGACGTAAAATCCGTCCGCGTCGGTCTGCTGCAACTGTGCCGCAAAAGCCGTTAGGGGTTGTGACGCGATCGCCAAAAGCAACACAAGCAGCAGGGCGGTCAGTTTTTTTATTGTCCTTTTTCTCATATCGTACCTCCGAAAAAGAATATATGATTTATCTCAACAAGCCGAAAATCGCCTCTTCGGCTTCATTTCATTGCAGGGTGCGCGCATTCGCTGTGCCCGATGTTAAAGTAGCGGCAATCCTTGCAGGACGGCTCCGACAGCGACCGGTATTCGCACCACTCCTGATGCTCCCAGCCAAACTTCGTCAGGCAACACCGGCAGGCAAAACAGGAGCAGCTGCCGCGTATGGCGTTTTCCGACGTTGCGGATCGATGATTCATACCGAAAACAACTCCCTTATATAATTGATATTATAATATTATCAACTTGGAATTGTTTTATCAATAAATTTGGTACGAGCGGTCTGATATGCGGCACAAACGGTTTTGAGATTCGCTTCGGGTGAAAAAAGAGACAGCCGCGCTGACTGTCTCTTGAGGGTTTCGTTTAAATATTTACTTCATACTCCAAAACATCCAGCACGGTTTCGCCGTCGATCTGAAGCGCAACGGGACGGTCGAACTTGACCTTGACGTGGCTGCCCTTCATAACTTTGACGATTTTCTTCTTGACGTGTTCGCCCTTGAAAATCGAGGGGAAATCGATAAGCGTGTGGATCTTGCCGGCGCCGTTCATCACCATGCAGGTGACCTTTCTTTCGGGATCGAGACGATCCTGGTGCGGAGTCGCCATCATTCCGCCGCCGTAGTATCTGCCCTTCATTGTGGGTGCGAGCCACGCCTTATGGAAAGAGAACTTTTTGCCGTCGACTTCAACCTCTGCGGTGGTGGGCTTGTAGTGGAACAACAGCCCCTTGATCGCGATAGAGGTGTAGTTGATGGGCTTGTCGGATTTTTCCTTCTGTCTGTCGCCCACCTCGCAGCAATAGCCGTCGATACCGTAGCCGATGCCGTTGATGAATTTTGAGGTTTTGCCCTTAACGGTCACGGTGGGCAGATTGGTGATGTACTTGTTGATCTGCTCGGGAGCGTCGCCGGGCTTTTTGCCGAGGTCGGTCCAAAAGTCATTGCCGCTGCCGGTAGGATAATAGTAAACGGTGTTTGGGAGGTTGTCGCAATCTACGGCGTTGATGAAGTGGTTGAGCGTTCCGTCGCCGCCGCACAGGCAGATCTCATCATCGGGCTGCACGGTTTTCACAAAGTCGGCAGGGCTGTCGAAGTCGATAACGTTGACAAACTCAAGCTCTTTGTCCTTCCAGAGCTCTCTGATCCTTTCGGCACTTTTAAGACCTGCGCCGTTGTTTGATTTTTTGTTGTAAAGCACATAAGTTTTCATATATTTTCTCCCTCGTTATGTAAGATTATCAAGCATGGTTTGCCTTGTTTTGTCGCCTATCTCGGCAGTCTTCATCGATTTGACCTCTTCGGCTGAGATCACCTCAAGCAGATCGATATAAACATGGCTGCGGTGAAGCGGATAATTTTTTTGTATGTCGTAGGTGTTTTTTACGGTGATGATGACCACAGGCACATTTGCTTTTTTAGCGGTTTTGAACACCGCGTTGTGGAACGGCAGCAGCCCTTCTTCGTAATTGCGCGTGCCCTCGGGATATACCGCCACGCTTGCGACGTCGCGGGTGATAAGATCGGCGGCACGGTTAATGGTTTTGATGGCGTTGCGCGGGTTTTCGCGGTCGATCGCCATAAAACACAGACGATGGATTAGCCTGCCGTAAACAGGGACCTTGAAGTTCTCGGGCTTTGAAATAAACGCGAGCTGCTGATCTCCGAACACAAGCCACGTCAAAATCGGGTCGAACTTTGAGCGGTGATTGCTCACCAATAAGTATCTGCCCTTAGGCAGCTTTTCCATTCCGGTGACGTGCAGCTTGATACGGATAAGCTTCGTTGCAAAAAAGGTAGAGCTGTTCAGCAAAAAGCGGTAGTATTTGCTTTCCTGCTCATACTCTTTTTTTGTATTCACCAGCAGCGAGCTGATGATTATCAGTAAAATATATGCAAGCACTATGCCGAGAAGCCCCAGCAGCACCCACAATATGATCCACCAAACCAATCTTTCCCCTCCAATGCGGTTTTCTTGTAATATTATAGCGAAAAAACTGCGCAAAATCAACGCCTTTTCCGTAAGATGTTATTTACAAATATATTACATTTTTATGCCGTTATTTAAAGAACAACAACGGCAGAGCGAACCATTCGCGCACCGCATAGGTCGGGATAAACACCAACTTTGTCGAGGCGTTCACCGAACCGATCGCGGAGTTTATTCCCTGCTTTTGCGCTATCAATCGCGCGCGGAACTGATGGAAGCCGTCGGTCACCACCGCGAGGTTTTTGTTCAGGTTGTTTTCTTCGATTATTTTTTGAGAGAACGCGAAATTCTCGACCGTATCGGTCGCCCTATCCTCAATATATAACCGCTCGGGCGCGATACCGTCTGCGACCATAGTGTTGTACATACACTGAGCTTCGCTTATTACCTCGTCGCTGCCTTTGCCGCCCGTTAGCACCGCTTTGCTTCCGGGATGCGCTTTGAGATATTCCTCGGCGGCGTCTATCCTGCCCTTCAGAATAAGCGTGGGCTCTCCGGAGTTTGACACCTTGGCGCCCAGCACCACGACCGTGGAATCCCCGGCGGGAGCGGTAAGGCAGGTTATCGTCATCGCGGCGGAAACCGCCGCGCCGTAAATAAGAAACAGAACGATGACCGCGTTGACAACACGGTAAAGAAACTTTGTAAGCCCGTGCTTTAAAAACAGTTTTTTGACGGTGTGGTGCAGAGGAGAAACGCACATCACGATCGCCCAAACGCAAAGCACGATTCCGGCTATGTTTCCGATGTCGATAATGTTGTAAATAACCATCGGCGCGATAAACAGCACCAGCAAAACCACCGCCGCCACCGCGGCAAGCGCGCGCAGAATCTTAAACAATATTTTCAAATCGACCGCCTCCGAGAAAATTCCGAATCAAAATATGTAATCAGGCTTTTTTAAAGCCGCAGTTCGTGCAGAACATCGCTCCGCTCTGAAGCGCCGCACCGCAGTTTTGACAATATGCCACAGTTTCAAACTGATTGCCGCAGCCGGCGCAGAATTTTGCGGACGGTGAAGCGGCTCTTCCGCATTTCGGGCACTTTTTGTCTGCGGGAGCAGTCTTAGCCGGAACAGGCTGAGCGGGGGCTTTCTGAACGGGTGGCGCGGGGATCTCGGGAGAGTTTTGCTCATAGCTCAAAAACGCGTTTACGTCAATTGAGATAGGCTGAGCCTTCGCACGCAGAATACCGTCGGTGTACAAAGTCAAATCTCTCGCGTGAGCCTTGTAGCGTCCGCCCGCAAGCTGCACGATCGTATATCGAAGATCAACAGCGGTACCGTTTTGATAGGGCATTAAATGCACCGTGACCGAGCCGCCGTTCATATTATATTTGAACGAATAGTTAAGTCCGAAGGAAAGGGTTTTTCCCTCGCTGATCACCCGGCAGTCCTTGCCGAATTTCCGGTTAGCCGCCTGAATGAAAGCATTGAAAACATCACCTGTCGCGCAGGGATAAAAATAGCATAGATCTCTTCTCACTTTAAAATCTCCTTTTTATGACAACTTTTGACTATATAATTATCATAAGCGAAACACACTGCTATGTCAAGGAAAGAATCGCGCTTTCGGCAAAAGGAAAAGCTGCCGATTTTTTACGACAGCTTTATTCCGGATTTTCGATTTGGCGGAGATGGCGTTAGTTCTTTTTATTATCTTCCATCGCACACGCTTGATATGGCGTGTGGAAAACTATAATTCGTGTACGTCTCTCTAAAAACATCACACTGTGACGTTTTTACCCGCCTGCGGCGGGCACGGTCTCCGTTTGAAACATAGTCGTTCCGCGTCGTGCCTAAAGTCACTTCCTCGAACTCCCTGTTTCTGCGCTTCCTCGAACTCCCTTCATCCGCCACCGGCGGCGGTCGTTCTCGTCACCTTCAACTCCCGCCATCTCTTGTCACCAAATAAAAAAGATGGATTTTTCAAAAACTACTGTGGGGTAATGAACTCGTGTACACAATTCGATATTGATAATGATAACAGACTGTCTCAAAGACTGTTGTTTCTTATCACAAATAATCAATTGAGTTTATAAATGACTTCCGGCCAACAACCAGCTCGATTTAATGTTGCAATGTATTGCTGACCTTGTCCGTTTTTTATTTGCTTCCAAATCTCAAAAGTAAGCATAATACCATCAAACTCGTCAATTTCTCCTCTTTTACAGTAAATTATTTTATCTGCAATAATCCTTATTATATCGCCGGGAACAATATCTTTATCCATATTTTCTTTTTCTATTTTATCAAGTTCTATTCTGATAAGATGGTTGTTTTCAAAATCTTCTGATTCAAAACTTGAATTATCATAATCAAAATTTTTTGAAACAAAATTATCGGTATAAATATAGATGTATTGTCCATCCAAAACGCTGGATACAGTTGCATCAAAAACATATTTTTTTGTATCATGGTATTCGTAATACTCATGATTCGACATGATTTGACCCAAAGTTATTTGTTGAGCGTGATCAAATAAATCCTTATTGCTAAAGTAAGGATGCTCAATCAAACAAATTGAATTTGCTGCACTCATTTCCGTTTTATTATCATAAACAATATTAGCCTCATTAATCGGAATCGCTAGATTTAAATTCTGTCCGTCTATGTAGGATGCATACGTAATTCCAACAACTTCGCCTTTTTCGTTAAAGAGAGCTCCTCCACTACTTCCGCTAGAAATAGATGCGGTGAATTGCAACACTTCCATATTTTCTTCAGCTAATCTTCCACTTAATATGCCGTTTGATACAACGTTTTTTATTCCAAGCGGACTACCAATAGCTGTTACAGTTTCTCCCTTTTTTATTGAGTCTGAATCTCCCAGCGCTAAAGGCGAAAGACCTGTTGACTCCTTTAACTCTATAATAGCAACATCTTTTTCTTTTGAATATGCTATTAAACTGTTTATTTCATAGGTCATATCTTTATTTGTTGATATTTTACATGTATATGCTTCTGTCATCACATGGTAATTTGTAATAATGGTTTTATCATCAAGATAAACAAACCCACTACCCGTAGCGGACTCATTACCATATATATCATAGCAAATTATTTTCACAACCGAATTCTCCGCTGCTGAAATTGAATCTGTGTTTTCAGAAAAAGAGGTTTTTCTGAAAAAAAAGAATACACATGCTCCGACAACCAATGAAATGACAACAATTATTGCAATAATCGGAATAATAAATCTGGTTTTGTGAAACCTTCGTTTTTTGATATTATAGCTTGATTCGTCAATATTGCTTACATTTGTGTTGCTCTCATCGAATGAATTGATATGCGATACGTTGTTATCATCAACGTTAGAAACATTACTTACTGCTTTTGTTTCACTGATTAAATCGTCTAAGGAAATCCTAAATGCCGTACTTATTTTTGTAAGTTGTTCAAGCGTTGGTTCACTTTCTCCGGATTCCCATTCTGCAATTGTTCCAGTTTTAACACCAATTTTTTGGGCAAAATCCATCTGAGACAAATTATTATTCGCTCTTAATTCTTTTATAGATTCCTTAAAAGACATGATTACACCTCTCAAAGTTCATGTAATGATTTATTATATCATAGAATTTATTCTGTATCAAGGAAATATCTATTATATCCTTGATAGCGGAGATGGCGTTGGTTCTTTTTATTATCTTCCATCGCACACGCTTGATGCGGCGTGTGGAAAGCTTAAATGCGTGTACGTCGCACTTATTGGTTCTTTTTTGCAGTGTTTATTGACGATATAAGAAGTACTCGCAGCGTACTGCATTTGTTATCTAATTCTTTGAAAACTGTATCGGCAATGTATCCGGTTCTTAATAGCAATTCAAGCCAATATCCGGTTTCATTTGCTTCTTTCAACGCTATTTGCAATTTTGAAATAAAGTCCGCCTTACTGTGAGCATATTGTGCCTCTCGAATATTTGCACCGATAGAAGTACCGCTCCTGCCGATTTGATTAGATATTATGCTTTCGCGCTTTAACTTAAGTTCTTTAACCAGATTTAATATATCAACAGCAAAATCGGTTGATAATTCTTTTAGTTTATTCTCTGCCATAAATCCCTCTCCTATTTCAAAAATCATACCTCAAGCGACAAATGAAGTAATTGCCTTCGGCAATAATGAAGTATCCTTTCGAAAATGAAGTTAATTGTTCCAAGATAATGTGCGAAGCACACTTCATTGCGGAGCAACTTCATTTACTCTGTATACTTCACGTTA
>CACXGW010000107.1 GCA_902767325.1 uncultured Ruminococcus sp. | reverse complement strand
GGCTGGCGCCTTGCAAGGACGACAACGCAGTATTGCGGAAAATAGACCGCAAAGATTGTCTACTTTTTATTAGGTATTAGTATTATATACTGTCATTTCGACCAAGCGCAGCGCGCGGAGAAATCCCCTTTGGAGCAAATGTCGGAAACATAAGCAGTGTTTGGATGTTGTGTGTAGGGGCGCACCCGCGTGTGCGCCCGCTTATAACGCGGACTTTTCTAAGGGCGCACACGCGGGTGCGCCCCTACATCGAAAGACATACTTGCCTATTATCTTAAGCTTATGACATCCCCTTTGAAGAGATGCTTTTTATATCCGCTGCGTATCTTGTAATTTTTCCCGAATAGTGGTATAATCAACGCAGAAAATACGAGAGGAAAAAACAAATGAAAATCCATTCGCTTTTTAACGATAAAAAGGCGGTGCTTTCCTTCGAGGTGTTCCCGCCGAAAAAAGACTCGCCGATAGAATCCGTCTACGGCAAGCTCGAGGAGATCTGCGCGCTCAAGCCCGATTTCATCAGCGTCACCTACGGTGCCGGCGGCTCCGGCGCACACAGCCGCACCTGCGAGATCGCCTCGAAAATCAAGCACGACTTTCACGTTGAGTCGGTGGCTCACCTCACCTGCGTCAACAGCACAAAACAGATGATCGACGACATCCTTGAGGATTTCAAGCAGAACGGCATCGAAAATATCCTCGCTCTGCGCGGCGATCACGTCGACGGCATCGAGCCGCAAAACGACTTTCACTACGCAAGCGAGCTGTGCGCCTATATAAAATCCAAGGGCGATTTCGACATCGCCGCAGCCTGCTATCCCGAGGTCCACGTCGACGCCAAAAGCGAGGTCGAGGATATCCTCAACCTTAAAAAGAAGGTCGACGCGGGCGCTCAGCACCTCATCAGTCAGCTGTTTTTCGACAACGAGCATTTCTATCGCTTTTTGCAGCGCGCTCAGATCGCGGGCGTAAATGTGCCCATCGAGGCAGGCATTATGCCCGTAACAAACAAAAAGCAGATCGAGCGCATGGTGTCGCTGTGCGGCGCCAGCCTGCCCCCGAAATTTGTTAAGATGATGCAAAAATACGAGAGCAAACCCGAAGCTCTGCGCGACGCCGGCATAGCCTACGCCGTGGAGCAGATCGTCGATCTGCTGGCGAACGGCGTTGACGGCATCCACCTTTATACGATGAACAATCCCTATGTCGCGGAAAAGATCACCCGCGCCGTGGAAAACCTGCTATGATAACTCTCGACAGACTCAATAGGAGCGAGGCGGCGCGCTATCTCGGCGGCGCAAAGGTCGAAATGAACGACGCCATGCGTGCGCTCATCGACGAGTGCGAGGCTCAGCTGCTTGATACGGCTCGCCCGAAATATCTTTACCGCGTTGTCGATCTTCCCGATGAAACGCTCATTGTCGGCGAGGACATAAAGCGCCACCTTTCGGGCTGTGCTAAGGCCGTGCTTTTGTGCGCCACGCTGGGCGCCGAGGTCGACCGCCTGCTGCGCGTGACCCAGGTGCGGGACATGGCTCGCGCCGTGGTGCTCGACAGTCTTGCAAGCGTTGCTGTGGAGCAGGTCTGCAATAAAGCAGACGAGCTTATCGCCGCGCAGAATCCGGAATATCATATGACCTTCCGCTTCAGCCCCGGCTACGGCGACTATCCCATCGAGCTGCAAAAGGAATTTTTGCGCAGGCTCGACGCTCCGCGCAAGATCGGGCTCAGCGCCAACGAAAGCTATTTGCTTATCCCCTCAAAATCCGTTACCGCGATAGCGGGTCTGTCAACGTCGCCGGTTGATGTGAAAAAACGCGGCTGCGCGACCTGCAATCTTCGGAAAACCTGCCGATACAGAAAGAACGGTGAACACTGTGACATTTGAATCACTGCTTCAAAAAAAAGAATTCATCCTGCTTGACGGCGCAATGGGAACGCTCATTCAGAAAAGCGGCGCGAAGTACGACCATTGCCCCGAAACGCTCAATATCACGCAGCCCGACCTCATCACGTCATTTCACAAGGCGTATATCGAGGCGGGCGCCGACATCGTTTACGCCAATACCTTCGGCGCGAACGCATACAAGCTCTCGGACAGCGGTTATTCCGTCGAGGAGATAATCTCCGCGGGAGTAGCAAACGCGCGAAAAGCCTGCGAGGGCACGAATGCTCTTGCCGCGCTGGATATAGGTCCCATCGGAATGCTGCTCGAGCCCGCGGGCTCGCTGCGCTTTGAAGAAGCTTACGAATATTTCAAACAGCAGATACTTGCCGGCAGCGACGCCGATCTTATCGTGCTGGAAACGATGACCGACCTTTACGAGCTAAAGGCGGCTGTGCTTGCGGCAAAGGAAAACAGCGACAAACCCATCCTTGCCACAATGACCTTCGAGCGCAGCGGCAGGACCTTCACGGGCGTTTCTCCCGCGGCGGCGGCGCTCACGCTTTCGGGTCTCGGAGTCAACGCGCTCGGCGTAAACTGTTCGCTCGGTCCCGACGAGCTCGAGCCCGTCATTTCGGAGATGACCCGCTACACCGATCTGCCGCTGATCGTCAAGGCGAACGCCGGTCTTCCCGACCCCAACAGCAACGAATACGACATCCTTCCCGACCGCTTCGCTTCCTGCGTCAGGGCGCTGCTGCCCTACGGCGTAAAATTCGTCGGAGGCTGCTGCGGCACCAATCCCGACTATATAATAGAGCTTTGCAAAATGCTCAAAGAGGAGCATTATCAGCCCTGCCCCAAAAGCGCCGACACAGCTGTGTGCAGCGCGGCGACGGTCGTTGAGGTCGACTGCCCGCGGATCGTCGGCGAGCGCATAAACCCCACCGGCAAAAAGCTGTTCAAGCAGGCTCTTGTCGACAACAACATCGACTACATCCTCACCCAGGCGCTCAGCCAGGTGAGCGGCGGCGCCGAGATTTTGGACGTCAACGTCGGTCATCCCGAGATCGACGAAAAGCAAATGATGACGCGCGTGCTCAAAGCGATACAGAGCGTTTGCGACGCGCCGCTTCAGATAGATTCCACCAAGCCCGAGGTGCTCGAGGCGGGGCTCCGCTGCTACAACGGCAAGCCCATCGTCAACTCGGTAAACGGCGAGGAAAAAAGCCTTTCTTCCGTGCTTCCTCTGGTTAAAAAATACGGCGCGTCCGTTGTGGGACTCACGCTCGACGAGGGCGGCATCCCCAAAACCGCCGACGGTCGCTTTGCCATCGCGGAAAAGATCGTTGACCGCGCGGTTTCCCTCGGAATCGACAGGCGCGACGTGTACATCGACTGCCTTACGCTCACGGTGTCAGCCGAGCAGGACGCCTGCCGCGAAACGCTGGGCGCGCTTCACCGCGTCAAAACCGAGCTGGGCTGCAAGACCTGTCTGGGCGTGTCGAACATTTCGTTCGGACTACCTAACCGCGAGCTTTTAAACAGCACCTTCCTGACCATGGCGATGGAGGAAGGGCTCGATCTGCCCATCATCAATCCGAACTTGGAAGTTATGACGGGAGCGGTGCGCGCTTATCGCGTGCTGTCCGGTCACGACAAAAACTCCCGCGACTATATCGAATGCTACAACGATTTTTCCTCCGCTCCGAAGGCTCAGCCTCAGGGCGCTATGAGTCTGGAGGACGCGGTCTACAGCGGCTTGAAAAACGAGGGCGCTCAGGCAGCCCAAAAGCTGCTTGAAAACACCGACCCGATGGTCATTGTCAACGAAATGCTCATCCCCGCGCTGGACAGGGTAGGGGAGGATTTCGAGAAAAACAAGATATTCCTGCCGCAGCTCATCCAGAGCGCCAACACCGCGCAGGAGTGCTTTGACGTTATCAAAAAGCACCTCAGCAAATCGGGCGAAAGCAGCGTCAGCAAGGGGAAGATAATCCTTGCCACCGTCAAGGGCGACATCCACGACATAGGCAAAAACATCGTCAAGGTTCTGCTCGACAACTACGGCTACACGGTCGTCGATCTCGGCAAGGACGTCGATCCTCAGCTCGTCGTCGACACCGCGGTCCGGCAGAATATCACGATGATAGGTTTGTCCGCGCTGATGACCACCACGCTCAAAAGTATGGAAGAAACCATCCGCCTCATCCGTCAAACGCCCGAGCTGCAAAATCCCGACGGCAGCAGCCGCTGCAAGGTATTTGTCGGCGGCGCGGTGCTCACATACGACTACGCCATGAAGATCGGCGCTGATTACTATTGCCGCGACGCAAAAGAAAGCGTCGACGCGGCAAAGGATGTTTTGGGGTAAAAAGCTTTCCCCATTTTGGGCAATGTTGTAAACTTAAGTAATTCTCTCGCAATGGATTGCGAGAGCGGAGCGGTGAGGGCACCGCTCCCTACAATTAGTATTGACGATTAACGCAATAAATGTAGGGAGCGACGCCCTCGTCGCTCCGTGTCTATTGCATTATTGCAATGGACAAAAGGTTAAGTTGATGACGTTACCATATTGGGGAAGGCTTTTCTTTCTTTTTTCCAATTGTGAAACAAAAGCCATTTGATATATGATAAAATAAAATTAATATATTTTACGGAGGCCGGTACAATGTCAAATGTTATCAGAATTTTTGTAGAAAAGCGCGACGGATTCAACGTTGAGGCGAAGCAGACCCTTTGGGATATTCGCCACAATCTGCGAATGATGTCCGTCACCGATCTCAGATATATAGTCCGCTACGACATAGAGGGACTGACTAAAGAGGAATATGACAAGGCAAAGGGCATTGTGCTCTCCGAGCCGAACGCCGACGTTATTTTCGAGGAAACTCTGCCTGTAGAAGACGGCTGGCGCGTATTCGCTATGGAATATCTCCCCGGTCAGTACGACCAGCGCGGCGACTCCGCCGAGCAGTGCGTTCAGCTGCTCACCCAAGGGGAAAGATGCAAGGTGCAGACCGCGCGCGTCATCTGCCTCAAGGGCGACATCACCGACGACGATCAGAAGAAGATCGAAGAATATCTCATCAACCCCGTTGAGAGCCGTCTGGCGTCACTTGACAAGCCCGTATCGCTCGATATGGAAACTCCCGTTCCCGAAAACGTAAAGCGCGTCGAGGGTTTCATCTCGTGGAACGACGACGAAATGGCTGAATATTTCGGCTCCATGGGCTTTGCCATGACGCTTGCCGATCTGAAATTCTGCCGCGACTACTTCCGCGACACCGAACACCGCGACCCCAGTGTTACCGAGCTGCGCGTTATCGACACCTATTGGTCGGATCACTGCCGCCACACCACCTTCCTTACACGCCTCAGCGAGATCGAAATCGAAAAGGCGGCGCTCGGAAAGGTCATCGAGGACGCTCTTAACGAATACTACGCCACCCGCGACGAGGTTTACGGCAAGGATACAAAGCGCATAGTTTCCCTTATGGATATGGCGCTGATGGGAATGAAGTCTTTGAAAAAGAAAGGGCTTATCCCCGACCTTGACGAGAGCGAGGAGATCAACGCCTGCTCCATCGAAGTTCCCGTGACCATCGACGGCAAAACCGAAAAGTGGCTCGTTCAGTTCAAAAACGAGACCCATAACCACCCCACCGAAATCGAACCCTTCGGCGGCGCTGCGACCTGCCTCGGCGGCGCTATCCGCGACCCGCTGTCGGGACGCGCCTATGTATATCAGGCTATGCGCGTCACAGGCTCCGGCGACCCCACAACTCCCTTTGACAAAACCATGCACGGCAAGCTGCCCTCGAGAAAGATCACCACGGGCGCGGCAGCAGGCTACAGCTCCTACGGCAACCAGATCGGTCTCGCTACCGGTCAGGTCGTCGAGCTTTACGACCCCGGATATATGGCTAAGCGCATGGAGATCGGCGCGGTCATCGGCGCTTCTCCCAAGGAGAACGTCATACGCGAAACGCCCGCTCCCGACGATGTGATCGTGCTGCTCGGCGGCAGAACGGGACGCGACGGCTGCGGCGGCGCGACCGGTTCCTCAAAGGCGCACACCGAAAGCTCCATCGAGACCTGCGGAGCCGAGGTCCAAAAGGGCAACCCGCCCACCGAAAGAAAGATCCAGAGATTGTTCCGCAACTCCAACGTCGCAAAACTCATCAAGCGCTGCAACGACTTCGGCGCCGGCGGCGTTTGCGTAGCTATCGGCGAGCTTGCCGACGGACTCACCGTCGAGCTCGACCGCGTGACAAAGAAATACGACGGACTCGACGGCACCGAGCTTGCCATCTCCGAATCGCAGGAGAGAATGGCTGTCGTGCTCGATAAAAACGACGTTGATAAATTCATCGAATACGCGTCGACCGAAAACCTCGAGGCAACCGCTGTTGCTGTCGTGACCGAAAGCCCGCGCCTCACTATGCACTGGCGCGGCGACACCATCGTCGACCTCAGCCGCGAATTCCTCAATACGAACGGCGTCACTCAGGAGGCAAAGGCGTATATCGCCGCTCCGAAGGCGGAGGACTGCTACCGCACCGCGTGTCCTTCCGAGCTTGAGGGACTGCCCTTTGCCGAGGCTGTTTCAAAGAACCTCGGCAGACTCAACGTCTGCTCGCAGATAGGTCTTGCCGAGCGCTTCGACGCTTCCATCGGCGCGGCTACGGTCATTATGCCGTTCGGCGGCAAGACCCAGCTTACCCCGCAGGAGGCTATGGCGGCGAAGATCCCGCTCGAGCAGGGCGAAACCGACGACGCCACCGCTATGAGCTTCGGCTATATCCCCGAGGTATCGCGCTGGAGCCCCTTCCACGGCTCGGCGTATGCCGTTGTTGAATCCACCTCAAAGCTGCTTGCTATCGGCGCCGACCCGCTTAAAGCAAGACTCACCTTCCAGGAATATTTTGAGAGGTTAAAGGACGTTCCGTCCCGCTGGGGCAAGCCCGCCGCGGCTCTGCTCGGAGCTATGCAGGCTCAGCTCAGGCTCGGACTTCCCTCGATCGGCGGCAAGGACAGTATGTCCGGCTCGTTTGAGGACATAGACGTACCGCCCACGCTCGTAAGCTTTGCCGTTGCCATGACAAAGGCGAGCAAGACGATCTCGGCAGAATTCAAAAAAGCCGGTTCGCGCGTGGTTTATGTTCCCGTGCCCGAAAACAAAGAGACCCTTATGCCCGAATGGGACAAGCTCGTCGCTATGTACAAGGCGGTCTACGCGCTTATGGACAAGGGGCTTGTGCTCTCCGCTTCGGTAGTCAAAGAAGGCGGCGCGGCGGCAAGCGTCTGCAAGGCGTGCTTCGGCAACCTTTTCGGCTTTAAATTCACAAAAGAACTTACAAACAAAGAGCTGTTCGCTCCTCTTTCGGGCTCGCTCGTGCTCGAGCTTGCCGACGGCGCTCAGCTTGACGATAACGTAATTTACTACGATCTGGGAGAAGTCACCGACGACGGAAAGGTCACTATGGGCGAAAGCTCCGTCAGCGTTTCCGAGCTTATCGAAAGCTGGACTTCTCCGCTTGAAAAGGTGTTCCCGATGAAGGCGGAGTGCCCCGAGATCGAAGTCGACGCGCCGCTGTATACGCAGCGCTCAACATCCTCTCCGGCAATCAAGACAGCCAAGCCGAAGGTGTTCATTCCCGTGTTCCCGGGCACCAACTGCGAGGTAGACACAGCGCGCGCGTTTGAAAAGGCGGGCGCCGAGGTCGAAATGCTCATCGTCAAAAACCTCACCCAGCAGGGCATCGAGGAGACCATCGACAGAATGGAGCAGATCATAAAGGCTTCGCAGATGATAATGCTCCCCGGCGGCTTCTCGGGCGGCGACGAGCCCGACGGCTCGGGCAAGTTCATCGCCACCACCTTCCGCAATCCGCGTATCGCCGAGGCGGTCAACGACCTTCTCAAAAACCGCGACGGACTTATGCTCGGCATCTGCAACGGCTTCCAGGCGCTCATAAAGCTCGGCCTGGTGCCCTACGGCGAGATCCGCGAGCTCAAGCCCACCGACCCGACTTTGACCTTCAACACCGTCGGCAGACATATCTCGCATATGGCGTACACTCGCGTCACCTCGGTCAAATCCCCGTGGTTTGCGGGCGTGAATGCCGGCGACGTGTTCGCGATCCCCGTTTCGCACGGCGAGGGCAGGTTTATGGCGGATATCGAGACCGTTAAATCTCTTGCCGCAAACGGACAGATCGCTACTCAGTATGTCGACCTCAGCGGAAAACCCTCCGACGATATAGCATTCAACGTCAACGGCTCCGTCTGCGCTATCGAGGGCATAACCTCTCCCGACGGCAGAGTGCTTGGCAAGATGGGTCACAGCGAAAGAAAGGGCGAAAACCTCTACCAAAACGTTCCGTTTGCCAAGGATCAAAAAATCTTTGAAAGCGGCGTTGAATATTTTAAATGACAACAAAAAGACCGGCTCAACTGAGCCGGTCTTATTAATTGAGAATTCAGAACGGAGAATTGAGAATTGAAAATGAGTTGCTAAGCAGAACCGATAATAAACGAAATGTCTGCACAGCGGCAGCGGAAAAACTTCATCTTCTTTTTCATCTTCATACTCATATTCATTTTTATATTCATATTTATCTTTATATTTATATTGGCTAGATTCGCTAAGCGTTCGCTAGATTTCGGTTGTTTTGGGTTGTTTTGGGTTGTTTTGCAAATAAAAAGGTCGGGAAAAAAACCGTTTTTTTAAACGATCCTGTCTGTCCGACCAAAATTCCGCATTCCGAATTGATTTTATCTGCTCCATATCAGCGAGGTGAAAAACTGCTCGTACGCGTCGTCCCAGCCCTCGATGGGGTTGACTCCGCCGCCGTTCACGCTGCGAAGCTTGGCGTCGTTTTCGGTAAGACCCAGCGCGAACAGCTCGCCGGCGGTGATTTTATATCCCTTTGCCTGCGCCAGCGCGCAAAAATCCTCCACCGGGTTTTCGCTTTTCCGTGTTTCAAGCAGCTCGTCTTTCAGGTCCTTGTCGGCTTTTGCCGTCGCAAGCAGCCGTTCAAGTTCTTTTTCTATCATATATCCTCCAAAAACAACGCCCGGCACCTGCCGGGCGTTTGATATTACTCGATAGCGCTGTCGAGGTACTCCATGAGCTCCTCGTCATCTTTTTTCTGCTTGTCTTTAACAATAAAGAACGCGGTGATGGCTGCGGAAAGAGCCGCAACGACCGAGATGATGCCGATAATCCAGAATAACCTGTTGTTTTTCATGTTTGAAAACCTCCGTTTATACAAATATTATTTACGATAATCAACCGATATACTATGTATATTTTAAACAATTTTTCTTTAATTGTCAACAGAAAAACAAAAAAAGCAGAGAAAAACTCTGCTTTCAGGCTTTCACATTAAGCTTCCGGTCACGCGGACGCGTTCAGACGCTTGGAAAGATTGGATTTTCTTCTTGCTGCCGTATTCTTGTGAAGAATACCCTTGGCCGCAGCCTGGTCGATCTTCTTGATCGCAAGACGTACTGCCTCCTGCTTGTTGTCAGCGTTGGTGTCAACAGCGAAGTACGCTTTCTTGATAGCTGTCTTAAGGGCTGACTTTGTCGCCTTGTTGCGCGCTGTCTTTGTAGCGATAACCTTTACGCGCTTTTTCGCGGACTTGATGTTTGCCATTGTCCCACCTCCTTATAGTATCGGTCATATGGATAATACTATAGCATAAAACCGCCGTAAAATCAAGCGTTTTTTCAAAAAATCTGCTATTTTTTGCTGCCGGGCAAAAACTGCGCCATATATTGTGGAGAAAAACCGGGCAGGCTATATATGTGGTATGCTCTATTTCCCGCTGCGGCGTTTTATCACCCACACAACGCCAAGCAGCACCGCGAAGGCTCCAAGCACACATTTGAACACGATGTCCAAAACGCCCTCAAACATCGGGACATTTCCGAACGCGCGGATGCCGTACCACACCGCCATAAACACGAAAAACGACGCTATAATAACGGCGAGCAGACCTTCCTTTCTGCCGACGATGACCGTCATCACGGCAAGAGCCGCCCACAAAAACACGTAGAAATACTGCATTACATCCATATAAACGCCCCCTAACTGATTATAATATAGCCGCTTTGGGCGCTGTTGTCAATCAAAGAACGGTAATAAAATCAAGATTTTTCAAAATACCTATTGACTTTTTCTGACTTTGGGAGTATAGTATGAATAAAGCAGTTAGCACTCAACACCCGAGAGTGCTAAAAAGAGGTGAAAGGTATGGAACCTGCTGCAAGAAAGCAAAAGATCCTTTCGTCGATCGTAGAATGCTTTATCCGCAGCGGCGAGCCGGTAGGCTCGAAGTCGCTGCTGGACATTTCGGGGCTGAAGGTTTCGTCGGCAACGGTGCGAAACGATATGGCAGAGCTTACGGAAAAGGGCTATCTCGCCCAGCCGCACACCTCTGCGGGGCGCGTGCCTACACAATCGGGCTACCGCTATTATATCGACAACGTTATGAAGCTGACGCCCGTCACCGAAAGCGGCGAGGAGTATATCCGCGAGGTATTATCCCGCTGCGGTGACTCTCCCGAAAGCATTTTGCAGAGCGCTGCAGATCTGCTGTCGCGGCTCACCGACTGCGTAGCGCTTGCCACCACCCCCGGCGGCGACGACGCGAGGATACGCAAGATAAGCTTTGTGCCGACGGGCGCTCACGCGGCTATGGCGGTGGTCATCGCCTCGAGCGGCGTGATCAAAACCAAGCTTTTCCGCTGTGAGTTTTTGCTGACCCCCGAGATATTACAGGTTTTCGACAAGGCGTTCAACGAAGCCTTTGCCGGGATCAGGCTCGGAAGCGTCACTCAGCCCTTTATCCAAACCGCCGCGGCGAATTTCGGCGAGCTGTCGCTGTTTATGACTTCACCGCTCACGGCGATGAAGGACGCGTGCGAGCAGGCTTCGCAGCTGAGCGTGTGCCACAGCGGCTTCGGCAAGTTGATGAACATCACCGGCGCCAACATCACCGAGGCGCACCGCGTCTGGGAGTTTTTGCAAAACGAGCACGATCTGGCGGCTATGCTCGACAGGCTGCCGCAGGAGCTTTCGGCGACGATCGGCTCCGAAAACAGCCGCACTGAGCTTGCGAAAAGCTCGGTCGTGTCGACCCGGTATAAGGCGGGAGATTCCGCTTCGGGCGTGCTTGCGGTAATTGGACCGATGAGGATGGATTACGCGCGTGTTATGTCGATCATCGGATGCGTCGCGAATTGCGCGGGTGAAATGATCGGCGAACTTATAAGGATATAGATAGGAGGTATTCCGATGTCGAAAAAGAAAAAGGAAGCGGAGGAACAGACCGAGGAGGTCATGACCGCCGAGGAAACCACGGAAGAAGCGCAGGCTGAGGAAGCCGGCGAAAAAGATGAAAAGGAAGAAAAAATAAAGGCGCTTGAAGAAGAGGCAGCCGCAAGTAAAGACAGATATATGCGTCTTGCCGCCGAGTATGAAAACTACCGCAAGCGCACGGCAAACGAAAAGCTGTCGCTCTATGACGACGCCACCGCCAAGGCGGTCACCGAGCTTTTGCCGGTCGCCGACAGCGTGCGTATGGCGCTTGAAAACCTTAAAGACGCCGACCCCGAGATAATCAAGGGCGTCAAGCTTATATCCGGTCAGCTTGAAAAATCCTTTGAAAAGCTGAAGATCGAGAGCTACGGCAAGGTGGGCGACGACTTCGACCCCAACCTGCACAACGCCATCGGCATGGTTGACAACGACGAATTAGGCTCCGGCAAAATAGCCGCGGTCTATCAGACCGGCTACAAGATCGGCGACAAGATCATCCGTCACGCGATGGTACAGGTAACAAACTAATACTAATACCTAATAAAAAGTAGACAATCTTTGCGGTCTATTTTCCGCAATACTGCGTTGTCGTCCTTGCAAGGCGCCAG